>DATEFT010000001.1:0-2950 GCA_035280505.1 Blastocatellia bacterium
GCTCGATGTCGGCGATCTGACCAAAGCCAATTTCGACCGGCTGCACATGACCCGCACCAGCCTGGTCTGGCGTGACGATTTCGCCGGCAATCTGGCGGATGGCTGGAACGATCAGGGCCAACCGCAGGAACATGACCAGCGTAGCAAGGTGCGCGCCGCGGGCTCGATGGACACCACGATTTCCGATTTGGCGAAATTCATTGCTGCTCTGGTGCGCGGCGATGGCCTGAGTGCGGCCTCACGCGCCGAGATGACGAAGCCGCAACTGCATATCGGGACTGCCCATCAGTTTCCAACCTTCCAGCCCAATCTGCCGGTGAACGATCAGCGCAAGGATTTGTATGCCGGCCTGGGCGTGATCGTCTTCGACGGTCCGCAGGGCCATGGCTTGTATAAGGGCGGCCACGACGGCCAAACCGCCAACACCATGGTCTGTGTCGAGGCTCGTCAGCGTTGTGTCGTCATCCTGTCGAACGATGTTCGCTCCGAGGCCGGTTTCGCGGATCTGGTCAGGTTTATCCTTGGCGACACCGGCGTGCCATTTGACTGGGAATATGGCAGCCGCGCTGGAAAATCGTGATACTGAATGGTTCAGATGGAGGGACCGCAAGTCGTCGCAGACCTGAGCGCCCCAAAATGAGGGTGACCATGAGGGTAGCCGCGATAATCGGCGACAAGTAGCTATCATCTAGCTGGGAAAGCTCGCTACCGAAAAGCCTCAGTCAAGGCGGCCGGCTCAGACTGTCTGGTAGAGTGATCCTCCACCATGCAACAATTCCGTTTCCTTAAATTGGGAACGCTGATACTATAAGATTCCAAGTTTGCAGCTTCTAAAAGCAATAAAATCGTGAAATCCGGAAGTTTTCGCAGTTCGAACCAATTTCTCGGCTGACGCCATCACCGTCTTCGATCAAGTAAGCGATAGAGATTTGGTCGCGGTGCTCGGCGTGGCGTTTCCTGCGTACTTCTATGCTACGAGCTCGTACAGCAATTGCGGTCTCGTCAGACGCCAGTTCGAACCGCCGCCGCCGAAGCCTTAGGGAGGATCGCGCGAGGGACAAAAGATGCGGTACCCGCCTTGCTCCCACTTCTCAAAGACCTGCATGCAAGCGTTCGAACTGCCGCCGCTGAAGCCTTGGGAAACATCGGGGCGGGTGGAAAGGGCGTGGTGCCGGCCTTGATTCCACTTCTCAAGGATCAGAATGGACCTACAAGAGGGAACGTGCGATATCGCCCAACAAGGGTTAGCGATACCCAACTCAACAAGCCCGGATATGGGGAGCCGGGAGAAAAATTGATTTTTGTTGCCGCCCCCAACCTCACCCCTAACGGGCAGACAGCAGAATCAGGATTATTATTATTGAAATGAAAGCTCACAGAGTCAGCAAGGCTTCTATTTACCGGATTTTCTGGTTTAAACTCCAAATTCTCTCAGCTCGGGCTTAGTTCAACCAAATTTGTGCGCCGGCTTCGCGCCGCACAAATTCTTAATACGTTGGACGGACCAGAGATCGACTTGCAAAGGAGTGTCACATGTATCAATCATTCGCGCAGATGAGAAGTCGCGCGCCTCTGATACTTTTCGCCCTTGCACTTGCTGCATGCGGAATGCGGCCCGTTGAGGGGACAGTCGTTGGAGAAAGAGACGACGTGATTCCGAACTGCTCGGTGATTCTCGAAGTAGGCACAAACGGAGGGCTCCAGCAGACGCGCACCACGGACGATTTGGGTAAGTTCTCGTTCGGGAGTCTTGCTACCGCCGGCGGGTGTGCAATCCGATTCGAGAAACCCGGCTATGAGAGTAAAACTCTGCCCTGCCCGGTCGACAGCAAGCCCCTCAGAGCCGTGCTCCGAGCGAGCGCCACACATTGATCAGTCTCGTGTCAAATGCCCGCTGGCCCGTCCGGCGTTGGACCGGGTTATTATTTCTCCGGAGCCGGTGGCCTGCCAAGATCGATTTCGATTAATTTCGACGTTTCTTGAATCAACACTCTAATCGGCGTGTCAGCGGCGGACCTCAGTGGAAGTGTTCCACGGCTTTCACGATGGCATTTCCTACAATACCCATTTACTGATTTATTGATTGCGGCAATCCACTGTTTCTGCCGTGATGTCAGACATTTGCCGCTTGTGAGTTCCGCTGAGTTTACTCATGAACCAAATCACCAACGGCTGACGGCCCACCGCGATCGCCTTTCAGTGCCGGAGCTGGCTCATCAGAGCGGGACGTCATGGGAGGCACTCTCTGACGTAGAGATGCGCCGTTTGTCATATATCTGGGTCGTGGTCAGGTGCCGGTGGCCGAGCAGCTCCTGGACCTTCTTGATATCGGTGCCGGCATCCAGCAACAACGTGGCAGTCGTGGCTCGCAGCGAATGCGGCGAATAGATGCAGCGTCTGGTCGTCGTGCCGTCGGGCAGTTCCTCCTCCTTTGTCGCGCCGGGCAATCGCTCCAGATAGCCTTCGATGACCCGGTACATGGTGGCAGGGTCCATCGGCCTGGTTGAGAGCTTCTTCCGGCTTCTGGGCGCTGCCTGGCCGCGGAAGAGCGGGCCCGAGGTGATACCCGCCCGCTCGAGGTACTCACTGATTGCCTGGGCGGCGTTAAAGTGGAGTCCGATCGTTCGCCGTTTGTCGCCTTTCTCGTGAAGCTTAATCGTCGCCTCATGGCCGTCTTGGTGAAAGTCGGAGACCTTCAGCCTGCAGCCGGTGGTCAATCGGATCCCGGTATACAGATACAGCTTCAGAATCGCCCGGTCGCGATAATCGACCAGGTCCTCGCCTGACGGCAGACCCATCAACTGCCTCGCCCTGGTTGCGGACAGAGCCTTCGTCTCGTCTCGAGGATCCCCCGAACCTCTGGGCACGAATTGCGCGTGCGCCGGATTCGGGACCGTGATCGGCAGCCGGAGTTCCGCGGCCGCGGCCGCGAGATATTTATAGAAGGCCG
>DATEFT010000002.1:0-23162 GCA_035280505.1 Blastocatellia bacterium
CGACCAGACCAACCTGCTGGCCCTCAACGCCGCCATCGAAGCGGCCCGCGCCGGCGAGCACGGATTGGGCTTCGCCGTCGTCGCCGACGAGGTCCGGAAACTGGCGGAGCGATCGGCCCGCTCGACCAAGGAGATCAGCGATCTGATCGAATCGATCCAACGCGAGTCGCGGGTCGCGGTCGAGCAGATGGTGCAGTCCAATCACACCGTCAAGGAGTACATCGCCGATACTTCGGTCCGGGATTCGCTGGTGACCATTCTCTCCTCGATCGAACGGATCGTGACCTTTACGCACGAGATCGAGGCGGCGACCTCCGAGCAGTCATCCGGAGCCGATCAGGTGGCGAAGGCTTCACAGGATCTGAGCCATTTGACCCAGGAGATCAAAGCCGCAACCGAAGAGCAATCGGTGGGCGCCTCCGAGATCGTCAAGAACATGGATCAGCTCCGCGGGACCGTGCAACAGTCGGTCCAGTTGGTCTCGGAACTTCAGAGCGCGGCCGAAGACCTCCGCGGACAGTCCGAATTTCTCAACGGCGTGGTCAGCCACTTCAATCTCGGACAGGGCCACACCTCCGAAGCGCCCAAACCGCCATCATCTCAAAAGAACAAGCTCCAACGCCGGGCCGCCCAGGGCCAGCGCTAACAAATGGGGAGCCCAGTGAATGGGCAAAAGAGAACGAAGAGGATTGTATCCGAAGTGCTCAGATCGACCTCGGCCGTGACCGAGCAAACCGGTTCTGAGCATTCGGGGACAATCTGTTGAACTAAACCGCGGCCTGGCCTCCGTCGGCAAAAGGATAAGCGGATTCCGCCGCCATCTTGAGAGACTTTCGCCAGGCTTCGCGATCCTCAATGCACAAGATTAATCCCAGACTCAGGTCGGCTCCTGCCTGATCTGTGGAAAACGGATGGTGAAGGTGGTTCCAGCCGGTTCTGAAGAAGTAAGCTCAAGCATCCCGCGGCTTTCAAGCAGAGACCGGTAGGCCAGATATAATCCCCAACCACGGCCGTCGGCTTTGGTCGTGGCTCCAATCTCATGAAAGAGCCGAGGTTGAATGGCCGAGTCGATCTGCGGGCCATTATTGGAGATGTAGCAATTAATCATCTCTCCAGCGTTTTCAGCCTTGATGCAGATCGTTCCACCGCGCTCGCCGATTGCGTCCCGAGCGTTGGAGATGATATCGGCCACTGAAATGAATGCGACATCGAAGGGAACATCGATGATCAACTCCTTGGCGATCTCGACGTCGAATGAAATTCGATTGCGTCTCAGGGTGACTTCAAACAGATCTCTCAACTGGTCGGAGACCTTCAGCAGCGAGCAAGGGCGATGCGAATCCAGTTTATTCACATTCATAAACTTGTAGATGAAGTCGAGCAGTTTTCCGGCAGCCTGGTCGCTCAAGTTGATCAGATCGACGACATCGTCATTCATCTCTTGTCCCAGCAACAGCGATTCCTTAACCGCCGAGATCGGATTGACGATGTCACGCACCATATTTGAGACTTGATGAAAGACCGTGCCGCGGGTCGCCGCGGATGTCGCGAGACTCCGGGTCTCGATCGATTCCAGTTGCAGTTCCTGCATTCGCAGCCGGAGCAATCCCGCGTCGGCAACACCGGAGAGACGTTCTATGAACGGAGACCACGTCAATGGAGTATTCAGCTCCGCTCCGAACTCCTCCCGCTCGACGCCGAACCAGAGTCGGGCTTTGGAAATGGGCGGGTAGACCGAAAGCGCTTTCTGCCTCTTTATGCCCTGATCGTCCAACTCAATCACCTTAATTGGCTTGAGCTCCTCGGTCTGTCCGGAGGCCGTCTTTTCATTCTCCGAGGCTCGCTGAATGGCCCCCCGCAGGTCACGCGGGCCGTACAATTCGTTGTCTCCGAGGGCTGCCACCGCCCATAATAACCCGGCTCCCTTAGCCGTCTTCTCTACTCCACTAAACCATTGTGCGTAATCGCCCTGCTCTCTCGCGCCCAGGTTCGTTACGCACAAATTGAAATGATCGCGCACCACATTAAGTAATGCGCTCGTAACGACAGCGGAGATCGCACTCATCAACGAATACGCAGCCATTTCGAGTCGTGGAATGTTGTCTTCGGGAAAGACAGCGTAGAGCTTGCCGACAGAGAGCCTTCGTCCCCCCTGATCTCTTTAGCGATATCCGGCAGTTCGACTACCACGATCTTTAACTTCGACGCCTGGCCGCCAGCGGAAGTGGCTCTTTCCAGGAATGCCGGCAACCTGGGGCTGAGAGGCTCTCGTGAGAGACCGAGAGACTCCTTGATCTGGCTCGTACCGCCGACTTCGATATATCTTTTGAACCCAATATCTAAATCGATGACGACCGCCTCGGCCGAGATCGTATCTCGCAGGATCTCGGCAACCTCTGCGATCGACTCGCGGATCTCCGCGTCATCGGTTCCGACATCTACCCTGGCAGCCCGCCAGATAACCACTCCGAAGCTAAACTGTTGAATCGCGGACAAGTCCCGCTCGCATTGCGCAATGAATGAGACGACCTTGGCAAAAGCCCTAATCCGTGCGAGATCCGTCACACTGAAGTCTCTGGGGCTCCTGAATCGAAGGTGAAGGCATCCAATCACCGCCCCTTGAAAAAGGATTGGGATCGCAATCCTGGAGGGGGCAGTTCCATTCGCCGAGACCCGACCAACCGGCGCGCCGTCCACATATTCGGTTCCGTCTTGCCAGACTATCTCTGATCCCTGTTCCAGCGCTCTCCTGATGATCGGATCCAACTCCCTAAAGTCAACGATCATGGGAGACACCGAAGCGGAGTCACTGAACCGGGTGTGAAGATCGTCGATCGTTGTGATCCCAAGCGCTTGGAGGCTCTCGGACAGTCCTTCAATTCGCCCCCTGCTGACGTGAATCAGATCCTCGAGGGCCTGAGGTCCAAACATCTCAAGAACTTCCCGGACCTGCCTCTCCCACTCGACGTCCCATTTGAGAACCACCAGTTTCGGAGAAGCTTCACCGGGAATCCGGATGACCAATTCGAGCGTGTCGCCCCCTACTATCCGGCCGGCTTGCAAGAAGTCCTTGCTCGTCAAGATCCGCTGCCGCAAATTCAGGGCTGCAACCAACGGATGATCGGGCGCTTCCACTGAAAGAATAGGGTTCAATTGCAACTGGATCCACGCTCCGAACAAAAACAGGGCAAAGTTCAGTGGCAAGATCAGAACGGTCTCCAGAGCATCGGGAGATGGTAATGGCGCGATCGCTATGCCTTCAGCCCAGATCCGAACTGCGAATAAGACATGTATGACGGCAGATGAGAGGGCGATCGCCCGCACCGGCCGCCTCCACCATTCCTGGCGCGGATGCTGAATGGCGATATGGGCAGCCAGTGCGCGACCCAACATCAGCACGCAGTAGGCGGAGAAAGCTGCTTCGAGAAGATGACCAAGCCGGAATTGAGCAACCAGTAACCCCGCCGCGACAACCAATGCCCATCTCGGCAAAACCGGCCGGCGGCTTAATAGACTCCTGGCTGCCGCCAGGAAGCAGAGGCTCGTCAGGCTGAAACCGACGACCTGGGCAACCGCGATGACCCAAGTCAGGCTATTCTTCCTCGCCGGCGACAGCAGATCGTCGGTCATGACCTGTACCAAGGCCGCGCCCAGGTAACAGTTCGCCGCATAGACGATGAAGCCCAGGCCGAACCATCCGACCTACACTCTCGCGGCTCCCACTTTCAATGGGAGTGACGACCGAAGCAAAAAGATCACCGCGGCGTAGACGGTGGCAGTGGCTCCGGCAATAACCTGGATGGCCTGCAGATGATTGTAGACGTAACCGTTCGCTTGGTTCAGGAAGTCCATTATGCTTTAGTTTCGTAGCGCCTCTTCTACAGATCTGAGAGGCGCCTCTCTTACCAAAGATGACTCAGAAGTCTCCGGGGTCCTCCGAGTTACTGACTACGTTTTCGGCCCTCCGATACTGATGTCAGGACACAAATTGTAAAACCTTGTCGAGCTTGAACTTTGTGAAAGGTAATAAGCATTCGATCAAGTGTCGATCTTTGCGTAATAAGCTGAGCATGGCCGAGACCCAACTCAGTTCACAGCGGTCACGCCGTCGTGAAGCCACTCGGCGCAACAGGCGTTTAGCGGCTTGATCACCGGGCAGTAGCCAGATCGTGCCGAGCGTGATCAGGATCAGCAAGGCCGGGGCGAATAATGCGAACAACCGTGACCAAGCCCGGATGTCCCGGACTCGCGCCTTCTTAAATCCGAGATACCATTTAGCGTCTTTAAATCCTTCTTCGCAGCCAAAGCGCCGGGAATATTCGGCCGCGGCCGGCCCCGCGGTTTTGGCAAAATTCGAGACCAGAGACCAGGTCTCCCACTCGCCTTGTTTGTTGCGGGCCCGAGATTGGTGGACCCACAAGCGGCGCGGCGAGCGTTGGCAATCGTGTAAACGGCCGAGCGTCTGGCGTCGGCAATTGCCGCGGAAACTGAAGCGATTGAGCTTGCGCCAGCGCCGGTGCCAACCAATTTTGACGTTCGCCTGGACGCGAATCACGAATCGCACGCGCAGTTGCTGCAAGAGCGCAAACAGCGGCTCATCGGCAAATCCGCGATCGGCGGTCAGCCGAATACGGCCCCGGCTCACGTATTGAAAGATCAGTCCGAACACTCTTTTGATGACCGCTCGTTCATGGCGATGCATCCGGCCTTTGAGCGCGCTCTGATCGTACGCTCGCCAGTAGATCGGAACGGCTCGTCGTCCAATGATCAGCGAAATGACGAGCAAGTGCTGATCGTCCTCAGTCGTCCAATCAATGGCGATCCGGACTTTTCCGACCGGCGGAATCTGAGACAGCGCCTGATGCGCGAGGCTGGCCAATCGCCTCGGCGGCAATCGCGGATTATGAATCAGTCGCGAGAGCCGCTTGCAAGCGGCCTCCTGATTGCCTTGAGTCCGGGCCAATTGTGCTTGGCAGCCGGTTTCTTCTTCAAAGATCGCCGCGACGAAGATCGTCAGCGCTTTGAGCTGATGACCATGTGCCCAGGGCAAGGTCTCTCTGATATAGTTCTGTAAACGTGCCAGGTTTGAGTTCGTATTCATTGCAGAAACAAACTCTCACCAGTTCGTTAACTTGTCTTGGCACGTATATTTACACAATATGTCCGACTTCAGGGACTGAATATACTTCCAGATGTTTATCTGTTAGGTTTATAAGGTGGGCTGGCCTAATTCTTCCTCGAGTCCGTTGAGTATCTGATTAAAAGTAACGAATCTGATCATCGATGGGACCATAATAGTAAAATTAACGTTGGAGGAATGGTGAAACCGTCAATCGTCCTCATAGTATTGCTACTGTCGTTATTGATTGCGCCGTGTCTTCCGGCTGCTGACGAGAACGAAGGAAGCCACAGCTTCCTTGCCTGGGCGTCTCGGTCTCTGCATCCGTTGGCGACCGTCGAGACCACTGCTAGCCGCTCTGATCTCGCCCCGCTCCGCCGGATGATCGGATCGGCCAAACTGGTTGCACTTAGCGAAGCCGGCCACGACGGTGCTGAGCCATTGGCCTTTCGCAACCGGATGCTTCAGTATTTGGTCGAGGAACTTGGGTTCACGGCGATTGCAATTGAGTCAGGTCTCACCGAAAGCCAAGTTGTTTACGACTACGTCCTCGAAGGAGCTGGCGACCTTAAATCAGTGATGACTCGAGGTTTCAGTTGGACATTTGACAGATACCCTCAGAACGAGGCGTTGGTGCGATGGCTCAAGGAGTATAATGCCAACCCAAAACATCAGCGCAAGGTCCGATTCTATGGGTTTGACATGCCTGGTAGCCCCGGCAACTCGATGGCCAAGCGGGACCTGCGTACAGCCCTCGCCGCGGCTCTCAACTATCTCAAAAGCGTTGACAGCAATGCCGCCGCTGACTTCCAGGGCCGGATCGACCCTCAGCTCCAGTTTATGCATTTCAATCCTTATCCACGCTCGGAGACGGAGACTCAGTACTCCCAACTCTCGGCAACGGACCGAGATCGATTGACGGCATCGATTGCCGACCTCATCTCCCTGTTGGAGCGCCGGGCTGCGACATACGCAGCGGCGAGTTCGGATCAAGCCTACCGGTGGGCCTACCGGCACGCGCTCGGCGCCCGCCAGATAGACACGTGGCTGCGCCGGATCCCCCCGAATTGGAAGCTCACAGGCGCGTTTGTACGATCGGAATTGTTATGGCAGTTGCACGAGACACGCGACCGCGCGATGGCCGACAATCTCAAGTGGATCGTCGAGCAAGAGGGCTCCGACGGACGAATACTGATATTTGCCAACCGGTTCCATTTATCGATGGTTCCCTTTACCAGCAACATTCTCGAAACAGGATTGCCGGGATATCCCTTTGGCTGGTATCTGAAGCAGGAGTTCGGCACTCGTCTCGTCACAATCGGTCACTTTGTCGGCGGCGGTGCCATCGGGTGCGGCTTTCGCCTCGATGTCCGGCCCGATACATCTTTTGACGGTGTCCTTTCCGGGCTAACCTCTCCAATGTTCTTGCTAGATATCCGAACTGCCCCTCCGAATGTTAGATCATGGCTCGAGCGAGAGCATGACATTTGGAGCCCTCCCCAGAACTTTAGAGTCCCAATCGCACGTGCATTCGACGTCATTTTCTTCACGCGCACCTCGACGCCAGCCTGCGCTCAATGACATCTAACCATTAAGCTGGGAATCGTCCAGGCGCTGGAAAGAATTGCGAGAGTGGCTGAAGTGATGGACGAAAGAGAAGACGCGGCCCAAATCTACGGAACAGCCGATGCGGCCCGGGCGTTACTGGCGATTCCGCTCTCCCCGGCTGAAGAAAAGAGCTACGGTCAATCCAGGTTGTCCGTCAAAAAGAAGTTGCTCGGGAAGTGGCGGGAAGGCCGTCACTGGCCGGCGGATCGGGCAATCACCCATGCGTCGTCGCTCATGACCATTTCCCGCCCCGACACTGATCGGTCGTGACCGTTGAATGATGCCTAAGCGGCGGGATGGATCGTGGCTGTTTGGCATCCCGCTCGGATCCGGCCATGCTGCACTATCCTTCTTCCAAACTCCGTGGCTGAATTCTTCCGCAAATTCCCCCCAGATGTCACGCCGTCCGTAATCGAATCGGCTGGTGAAGACTGTCCAATTTCTCATTTCAGCAACCGAATTAAATATCAGAGGCGGGTTCCAGGGCTAATCCGCCAAATGTGCCAACCCTGTTCCTGCCCGGTGCAAAGCCGCGATGGTGTCAATGGCTTTCTCTGTCAGATCGCTTCCCAAAGCAGTTTCCTGAAACGCGCTGAATGCCGGCGGAAGGTGACGGTTGATCAGATCCGCCGCTTTTTCGGCGATCATCATCGTCGGCGCATTGGTGTGACCGGTGATCTGAACCGGAATGACGGCGGCCGCCACCACTCGCCAACCTTCGATCCCGTGGACTCGCCATCGATCGTCCACGACGGACATCGGATCGGCGCCCATCTTGCAGGTCACGACCGGATGATAGATCGTCTCCGCATTTAGTGTTAAGCCCTGACCAATGGGGGTCCCGATCGATCTCATCCGCTTAGGCCGGCCGGATCACCCGAAATAATGAGGCCTCCCGACTTCCTTAACTTGAGCCCTCCGGCTGTTATAATTCAGTGAAGATATAATCTGAGAGGGAGGCTGGTTCTCGATGAATACGTTTACGGCTGAATCGCTGGCGGCGGCGCTGGCGATTATCGGCGTGGTCATAATCGTCTCCGCGCTGCTGTCGGGCTTGATCGATCGCAGCGGGTTGCCGCAGGTCGCGGTCTTTCTGGCGCTCGGCGCGGCGCTCGGTCCGCTCGGGCTCGGGGTGCTGGCTCTGACGCTCGACTCCCCGGCGCTCCGCGTGGTCGCGACCCTCAGTCTGGCGCTGGTCCTCTTCACGGACGCGGTCTCGCTCAACATGGCCGAGGTCCGCCGCCGCGCATCCCTGGCGCTGCGACTGCTGGGACCGGGGACGCTCTTATCCGCGGCCCTGATCGCGCTCGCCGGGTGGTGGCTGCTGAAACTGCCGGTGGCCGGCGCGGCCATGCTCGGCGCGGCGCTCGCGTCGAGCGATCCCGTGCTGCTGCGCGGCCTCTTGAAGCGGCGCGACATTCCGGCCGACGCGCGCCACGCGCTGCAACTCGAGAGCGGGCTCAACGACGTGGTGCTGCTGCCGGTCGTGATCGTCGCCATGGCCGTGCTCAGTCAGGGCGGGGCGCTCAGCAGCCATACCTTCGCCAAACTCGGTCTCGATCTGTTCGTGCTCGGACCGGGCGCGGGGATCCTGATCGGGTTGCTGGGAGTGGCGGCGCTGGATCTGGTCAGGAAACGGATCGGCGTGCGGCGCGACTATGAGTCGCTCTACTCGCTGGGGGTCGCGTTCGCCGCGTTTGCCGCCGCCGAGGCCGTGCACGGCAGCGGATTTCTGGCCGCCTTCGCGGCCGGGATGACGATCGCCGCGCTCGACGTCGAACTCTGCGACTGTTTCATCGAGTACGGCGAGGTGACCGCCGAGATGCTCCTGCTCTTCACCTTCGTGCTGTTGGGAAGCTCTCTGATCTGGAACGGGTTCACGGTCATCAACGGGCCGACTCTGCTCTTCACCGCGATCACGGTCCTGATCAGAACGCCCGTCTATCTGCTCTCGCTGGTTGGTTCGGGAGTCGATACGCGCGGCCGCCTGCTGATCGCCTGGTTCGGGCCGCGCGGATTGAGTTCCCTGCTCTTGATCCTGTTGCCGGTCTTCGCCGGACTGCCCGGCAGCGAGCGATTGTTCGCCATCTGCTCGCTCGTGGTCCTGGTCTCGGTCGTGCTCCACGGCGGGTCCCCCATGCTGCTGGCCCGGGCCGCGCGGAAACGGGCTCTCAGAGAGAGCGCCGAGGCCGCGCGCCTGGAATCCGCCAGCGCCCCCGATCCGGAGGAGTCCGCGCCGGAAGAACCGGTCCCCAGCCCCCAGGACGGCGCGCCTCAGGACCGGCCGATCGTGCTGACCAGACCCAATTCGGCCGAGAGCAACGGAACGGCGGCCGGCGCGGGCGACCAGTCCGGCGGCGAGAAGGTGGCGGTCGGTTCCCAGAGGATCTCGCTGGAAGAGTTACAACGGTTGCGGCAGGCTCACGAACCGATCAAGATTCTGGACGTGCGGACCGAACGCAGCTACGAAGGGACCGAGCATCAGGCCGCCGGAGCGATCCGCCTGCCGCCCGACCACGTGGTCGACCGAGCGAAGGAGCTCGGTCTGCCGCGGGAGGCCTGGCTGATCGCCTACTGTGCCTGAACGAACGAAGCGACCAGCGCCCGGGTGGCGCAGGAACTGAGACAAGCGGGATGGAAGAGAGCACGAGCCCTCACCGGAGGTTGGGCGGCCTGGCAGGAAGCCGGTCTGCCGATCGAGCCGGTAGCCGGCGCTCCGGGTTAGGTCAGATGCAGGTGGGATCCGGAAGGAGCGCCCGTCTCCTTGCGTTGTGGAGCACCGCTGTCCAGCGATGGAACAGCTACGGGCGCTCATTCCAGGGCCGGCTGTCTATTGCCGGCCAGCGGCTGAGGACGCGTTAGTAGATCGCTCATCTTTTTGATCCGACCGTCTATCAAGAGCGCGGCGGAATGAAGGCGGCGCTCCGGCGGTCGTTGATCAAGCTTCGAGCACATCTTGCCTGATCCGGCTCGGGTTTTTTATCCCGACCTCACCTTCATCTTCAGGGGAAAAAAGAGGGGACATCATTCCTTTTCAAAATGGTTCGGCGTGGGAGTGAAGCGGGAATCGGGAAGTGAGAGATTGTCGGTAAATTATGATTGCAACATTACCGCGACCGCTTCCGGTCACTCCAGCCGTCCCGGTCGTGCCGGCCCGCGCCCAGGATCAGTTCCGCCGTATTGAGTCGTTTCTTGATGATTTCGGTCAGCCTCTCCCGGCGCTGCTCCGGGGTCTTCTCGTCGTATGACTCCTTCATCTCCACGTCGTGGTGGCCCGGATATTCGACCCGCACCGAGCCTTCGATGGCCCCGTCTTCCAGGAGCCGTAGTTTGGCCACCCGTTTGATCTTTGAGTTCTCGGGCGGCGTGATCGGAGAGGTGACGAAGAGAGGTTCTTTCGGATCCATGATCAGGGTCTGGACCCCTCCTCCTGCCAGCGCAGCATGCCGAACGGCGCGTAAAGGTGCGCCGGGTCGAAGAAGCGCCACGGCTCTCCGATTTTGACGGCGACGTTGTAGGCATCCATAAAGTAATCATCAGTAAAATTCGGATCGAAGAATTTGTGATCGCGGCACAGAATGGCAACGGCCTGAGAGAGTTTCATCATCGGTCCCCTTCCAAATCGGAGTAGACGGCTGGATCCGAGTCTCGGTCGTCTACTTTTTTGTTCCTTCCCTTTCCTGACTGGCCCTTTCCTGACCGGCAATGATGGCTTATCCTATCGGTCTGAGGCCAAGGTGTGGGCCATCTTACTCAACTTGCAATAACGCTTCCGACATCGGCCGGTCAGGTGTCGAAGTTCATCGAAGTTCATCGAAGTTCAGAGGATCAAAGCCTGCTTGATTGCTGTACGCAGAGGGAGCCTGATTTGTTCAGGCTGCGTTCGGGCAGGGCTGGTAGAGCCTCGAGCGGATCTTGCCGGATCTCGCTCGGAGCCGATATCCCTAACGATCTCCCTCCCCGGAGGAAAAAGGGGGGGACATCATTCCCTTGATAAACGGCTCGGTATGGGAGTGACACGGGTCTGAGGAGGTGAGAGATTCTCAGCCGTCGGACACCCGTGAACAGACTGTCATGGCGCGACGTGAACACAAATCACCCTTGCAGTTCGCCGACTATCGGAGATTCGGGGTCACGGAAGACTTCATCAAATATCTGCTCGACATCGGTTGGACGATTCACCGAAACGAGATCGTGGCGTCGCAACTGGTCATCACCGCCTTTCTCTATCTTCAGGGTCGAGTAACTCAACTGGAAGGACGCGCGCGGAAAAGGGTGGGTAGAGCCATGAAGGTTTTTCTGGATTATCCTCAAATAGTCCAAAAACTGGTCTTCGAACTCTCGGAGAAATACGAGATGGCTCAAGAGGAACGCCACCCCTGCGAGGTCTCGACCCTGCTCATCCGCTACATCAAAGCCCTCGTCTCTTTCTATCTGGACTATAACTCGTATTACGTCGTGGTCGGCCAGACCCGTTATTTTCTCGACTATGCGCCGAGGCACCTCGAGCTTCTCGATAGGGAGATCGCTCCGGATCTGCTGAGAGGCGGCGATAAGCAATTGACGAGGGTCCAAAAACAGATCTACGGAGAACTGGTGCGCCGGTTCAAGGATCGGTTGAAGCAATCGAGCGACGGACGGAGGAAGTATGCGTTCGAGCTGATGAAAAATCCGGACCAGTACGTCGATCTGGCGAGAGAGGCCTTGAGCCGATTCAATCTGTGGATTTCACCTCCGGATCTGCGGCAGGGGCGAATCGGCAAGAGCCTGCACCAGGACCTGGGAAAGGCGGAGCTGGAGCGGTACCGCGCCCTGCTCGACTTTGATGCCTTGATCGAGTTGATCAGGAGGTTATCGCTGCCGGAGCCGAAAAGCTGCTGGGCATTTCCCGACTTCTGCCTGGCATCGAACGGGACTCCGCTGTCCAATCCGGTTCCTCCGGTCTGGACCGATAAGGAACTGAAGGCCATTGAAGACACCATTACCGCGACCCTGGCCCGGCGCCAATCGGCTTCGTTGGAGAGGCTCTCGATTCTGGCGGATGGCAAGGAGCAGTGTAGTTTCACGCCCCGCGAGACGGTGAGCATCTCATTCGATCTGCGCCGGGGAGAGAAGCTGATCGAGGTCATCGCCCGTGAGTCCGACGGAGATCTTCCGTTGGCCGCCTACCTGATAGATTACGACGAGGAATCATACGGCCGGAGGTGGAGAGTCTTCGGCGAGCGGCGGATCAAATCGACGGTCATCCTCGAAGGCAGGCAGCAGATCCGCCTCACCGTCTCGCTGATGGAGAAGGCCGGAGAGGAGGCGTCGGACGCCAGAATAACGGTCGGCGTCCGCCCTCCGGGCCTGGAGAACCGTGTCAGGCAATGGTGGCAGAGCTTTCGGAACAGGAACTGGCGGTTAGCGGGCTCATTGCTCCCGGCTCAGATTGTGGCCTTGTGCCTCTGCGCGATCTTGGGCCTGGCCGGTTACAGCTTATTCTTCAGAACCATGAGGCATTCGGCAGTGCCCGGGATCGTGGAGCGGAAGCCGGAGACGGAGCCCATTCTTTCGCCTTCGCCGCCTTTGCCCCGGCCCACCGGATCCATTCAGGTGAACCAGGATGATCTGGATCTGGTGACCGTCGGAAAGGGCGGCACGGTGCTGTTGCCGGACCTGACGCCGCTGCCGGCCCCGCTCTCCGGAGTCGTGCGCGAATTGATCGAGACCGGAGAGGTCACGCCGACCGAAGAGACGCGGCGGGCCATGGCAGCCATCGACGGCCTGACGCGGGAGGCGCAACGGCAAGCGCCGGCATCGGGAGACTCGCTGCCGGTCCCGGTGAGCCCGATCCTGACCGCCATCCGGTCGAGGAGACCGACTCTTCACTGGGCCCCGGTCCCGGGAGCGGAGCGGTACCAGGTGAGAGTCGCATTCCCGCCGGTCCGAGAGGATGGAAGAATCGTCTGGGAAGCGAGCGTGGCCAACGGCACCCGGGTGACGCTGCCTCCGGGAGTGCTGCAAGCGGGGCAAGTCTATCTGTGGCAGGTGGAGACCTCGGTTGAGGGGCGGTCCCGCATCTCGGTCGAGGCCGGTTTCCGGGTGCTCGACGCCGCATCGTTGCGGAGAGTGAAGGCGGCGGAGCGGCGTTATCGAGGATCGGCGCTGGTGCGGGCCGGCGTCTACGAAAGATACGGTCTTTATGAAGAGGCGCTCTCGCGGGTCGAGCGGCTGGCCAGGATGAACCCGAACAACTCACGCGCGCGGGACATGCTCGCCCGGATGCGCCGCCGCTTAGGCCGGGAATGAACGCTCCTTGAAATTTTGATTCGGAACCGCGAAAGACGCGAAAAACCGATGATTTCGCGTGTTTCGCGGTTTGCAGACCAACTTTGTGAGCAAAGTATTCATGATCACAAGCTTGTGGAGGCCAGAGGAAAATGAGCCGTTATCTTCAGCCGGTATTGTTGACGCTCCTCGTCATCCCGATGGCGGCGGCCATCGGACCGTCGCCCCTGCAAAAAATGCCCGGTCTGGTAATCGAGGTCGTGACGGCTGACGGGCCGGCGGCCAAAGCGGGTCTGAAGGTTGGCGACCGCATCCTGACCTATGACGGGAAGGTGCCGGTCTCGCCGTCCGCGTTGCAGGCGGCGGAGGAGAACACCTTCGGCCAGCCGGAGCTGGTGGTGCAAGTTCGGCGCGGAGAAGAGACGCGGTCGCCGGCGGTGCCGCCGGGCAGCCTGGGAATCAAGGCGCGTCCGGAACTTCCGGCAGCCATGCTACAACCTTACCAGGAGGGAAGCGCGGCCCTGCAGGCGCAAAAGCCGAAGGAGGCGATCGAGCGGTGGGGGGCCGCGGTGAAAGCCGCGCCGGAGAGCGAGCAACAGTCGGCGGCCTGGATCTACGGGCGGATTGGAGAGGTGCATGAAGGTCAAAATCAGTGGCGGCAGGCCCTGGAAGCGTATACGGCGGCGTGGAAGATCCTGAAAGAGTCGGGAGATGCGGCGGCCCGGTCGCGAATGCTCACGGCGCTGGGTCGAGCTAACCGCAGCCTCAGCGACCTGGCCGCGGTTGAGAGCTGCTGGGAGGAGGCCAGAAAGATAGATGCGGAGGCCGGCAACGAGATGTGGGTGGCCGGCGATCTCAACAACCTGGGTTCCATCGCCTTTTACCGCACCAACCTGCAGGGGGCGCAAGACTATTATCGTCGAGCCCTGGCCATCGGCGAGCGGCTGGCCCCCGATTCGCTGGTGGCCGCCGCCAGCTTGAATGGCCTGGGCAACATCACCAGTCGGCATGGCGATGCGCAAACGGCACAGGACTATTATCGCCGGGCGCTGGTGATCAGCGAACGGCTGAACCCTGATTCGCTCGAGGTCGCCAACAGCTTAAATGGTCTGGGCGTCACCGCCAGTCAGCGCGGCGATCTGCAAGCGGCACAAGACTATTATCACCGGGTCCTGGCGATCAAAGAACGTTTGGTCCCTGATTCGCTCAGTGTCGCCGGCACCTTACGCAACCTGGGCAATCTCGCCCGGGCTCGCGGCGACCTGGATGCCGCGCTGGACTACTATCGCCGAGCCCTGGTGATCCAGGAGCGGCTCTCCCCCGGTTCGCTCGATGTCGCCGGCAGCTTCAACAACCTGGGCGTCGTCGCTCGTCAGCGCGGCGACCTGCAGGCGGCGCAGGACTATCATAACCGGGCCCTGGCGATTGAGGAGCGGCTCTCCCCCGGTTCGCTCGATGTCGCCGGCAGCTTCAACAACCTGGGCGTCATCGCTCGTCAGGGCGGCGACCTGCAGGCGGCCGAGGACTACTTTCGTCGGGCCCTGGCCATCAAGGAACGGGTCTCCCCCGGTTCGCTCGATGTCGCCAGCAGCTTAAATAACCTGGGGAACCTCGCCCGCGACCGCGGCGACCTGCAGGCGGCCGAGGATTATCATAGACGCGCCCTGACGATCAAAGAACGGCTGGCCCCCGATTCGATCGGTGCCGCCGTCAGCCTGGACAGCCTGGGCCTCGTCGCCCAGGATCACGGAGATCTGCAGACCGCGAATCTATATTTCGGCAGGGCTTTGACGATCAAGGAACGGCTGGCCCCTGATTCGCTCGAGGTCGCCGACAGCCTCCGATACCTCGGTTTCACCGCCCAGAAGCGCGGCGACCTGCCGGCGGCGCAGGACTATTACCGTCGATCTTTGAAGATCAGAGAGCGGCTGGCCCCCGATTCGATCGAGGTCGCCGACAGCCTGGGGAGCCTGGGAGATATCGCTCGGAAGAGCGGCGACCTGCAGACAGCGGAAGATCACTATCGCCGAGTCATGGCCATTCGCGAACGGATAGCGCCCCAGGCGCTCTATAATGCGTTGGTCCTGACCCAGTTGGGCAACCTGGCGTTCAACGCCCGGCGCCTCTCCGACGCCAGAGCCTCCTTCGACCGGGCGGTCGCCATCGTCGAGTCCCAGCGCCGGGCGATCTTCTCCAATCAAGCGCGCGGCCTGCTCCTGGCTCAGTACCAGGAATCATTCTCCGGTCTGCTCCGGACCTATCTCGCCCTCGACGATCGCGCCTCCGCTTTCGCCACCTTCGAACGCGCCCGCGCCCGCAGCCTGACCGATCTGTTTGCCGAGCGAAAAGTCGATCTCCAGACCGACGCTCCGGCGGACCTGCTCGGGCAACAGCAGCAATTGGACCAGGATCGTTCAGCCGCCTACGCCGTTTTGACCAAACTCAATCCCCGGAAAGATGGCGGGCGGATCGATCAACTGAGGACGTCATTGGCCGGCTATGACGTTCGGCAGCGGGAACTGGAGGCGCAATTTCGCCGCGCCTCGCCCCGGTTCGCCAGCCTCCAGTATCCGGAGCCGCTCGACCTCCCTGCGGCTCAGGCGACCCTGGACGAGGGGACCTTGCTGCTCGCTTACTATGTCGATGAGAACGAGACCTATCTCTTCGCGGTCACCAGAACCGGCGTCAAAGTTTCAACGCTGCCCCTGGGAGAGGCCGAGCTGACCAAACGGGTCAACGCCTTTCGGGAGACGGTCAGTCAAAAGCGGCTGGGAAACCCGCTGCGTGAGGTCCAGCGGCAGGGGAGCCAATTGTACGACGATCTGATCCGCCCGGGTCAGGAGTTGGTGAATCAGGCCACGCGGATTCTGATCTGCCCCGATGGTCCGCTGCACATCCTGCCGTTCGCCGCGCTCGTGAGCCGGACCGGTCCGAAGCTGCGCTACTTCGTCGAGGATAGACCGATCCACACGATCGCCTCGATGACGGTCTATGCCGAGGCGCAAAAATCATTGGTGAACGGCGGGCCTCAAACCAAACCGGCGGTGTTGGCCTTCGGAGACGCGATCTACACCAGGGCGCAAGCGTCGGTTGCCGCCGACCAGCGAAAGCCGGAGGCGCAGAGACGGGAAGGCCAGGAAGAGACTGTTTCCCCGGACCCCTTGATGGCCGGCCTGCGTCAGAGAGGCTGGAACTTCGGGCCGCTGCCGGGGACGCGGAGAGAGGTCGAAGCGATCGCCGGTCTCTACGGCAGCGCGGCGACCATCCGGCTGGGTCAGGCGGCGACCAAGCTCGCGGCTCAACGGGAGAGCCCGAACTATCCGATCCTCCATTTCGCCGTCCACGGATGGTTGGACGATCAGATCGGACTCAACTCCGGGTTGGCCTTCAGCCAGCCGGAAGCATCAGGGCGGAAGGCGGAGAATGGCGACAACGGCCTGTGGCAGGCCTGGGAGATCTTCGGGCAGACGCGGGTGAAAGCGGACCTGGTGGTGCTCTCCGCCTGTCTGACCGGGTTGGGGCAGGAGGTGAAAAGCGAAGGGATCATCGGCTTGACGCGGGCGTTCCAGTACGCCGGGGCCAGGAGTGTGGTCGTCAGTTTATGGTCGGTCAGCGATCAGAGCACGGCGGAGTTGATGTCGGCATTCTATCGGGAGTTGCATCGGGGAGCAGCCAAGGATCTGGCGTTGCAGAAGGCCATGGTGGCGGTGCGCGGCAATCCGAGATGGGCGCACCCCTATTACTGGTCGGCCTTTATTCTCTCGGGCGATTGGAGGTCGGGTTACAAAAATTGACGAGCGCCGGCCAGATCCGGATCGGGTCTCTCGTCAGGTCGAAGCGGCCCCCGGCAAGGTGAAGAAGAAGGTCGCGCCGATTCCCGGCTCTCCTTCCGCCCAGATCTCGCCGCCGTGACGGCGAATGACCCGTTGCACGGTGGCCAGGCCGATGCCGCTCCCCTCGAAATCGCCCGCCGCATGCAGGCGCTGAAAGGGCCCGAAGAGCCGATCGGCATACTGCATATCGAACCCGGCTCCGTTGTCGTGGATGAAGAAGACGGCCTGCCCTTCGGTCTCGGTCCGGCCCACCTCGATCCTGGCGTTCGGCTGTCTCCGGGTGAACTTCCAGGCATTGTGCAAAAGGTTCGTCAGGGCCGCGCGCAACAGGTCGGCATCGCCCTCGGCGAAGAGTTGCGGTTCGATCTCGAAATCGACGCGGCGCTCCGGCAGGGTGACCTGCAGGTCGGCGGCCACGGCGCGGGCCAGGTCGCTCAGGTCAACGCGTTCCCGCCGGATCTCTTTGCCCGCCAGGCGCGAGAGATCCATCAACCGCTCGATCAACGCTCGCATCTCCCGGGAGACTCTCAGGATCTGCGCCAGGTATCCCTGCCGCTCCGCCTCCATGCTCTCCCCGCTCGCCTCCAGGAGCATCTGGCTATAGCCCTGAATATTTCGCACCGGCGCGCGCAGCTCATGCGCGATCGTATAGCTGAAAGCCTCCAGCTCTCGATTGGCCGAGATCAGAGCGAGGTGCTGCTGCTCGATCTCGGCCCGGGCCCGCTCCAACTTGATGAAGTTACCGACCCGGGCCAACAGTTCTTCCCGCGAGAACGGCTTCATGACGTAGTCCTGCACTCCCGCCCGGAGCAGTTTGACGACCAGTTCGTCATCCGCCCTGGCCGTCAGCATGACGATCGGAATCCCGGCTAGTTCCGGCTGTTGCCGGATTCTAGAGACCAACTGGTCGCCGCTCAAACGAGGCATCATGATATCGCTCAGAATCAGGCTCGGGCGCAGCGCGGCCGCCTGCTCCAACCCCTCGAGGCCGTCACCGGCGCTCGCGGTTCGATACTCCGCCGATAAGATCTCGCAGAGGTGGCGGCGCATCTCGGGGTGATCCTCGACCACCAGAACCAGCGGCCGATCGTCGCGCGGGTCGGGAGTGAAGAGCGCGGGGGCCGGGGCGCCGTCGACCGATTGCAGCGTCGGATCCGGGACGAGCGGCCTCGAGTGTGCGGACGTCTCCCGCACCTGGACCGCGCCGGGCGCCTTCAGCGGGAGCTTGACCGTCATCAGCGCGCCACCTTCCGGAGCCTCGCCGACCGCGATCGACCCGCCGTGCAGCTCCACGAAGTCCCGGGTGATCGCCAGTCCCAGTCCGGTGCCGCCGAAGAACCGGGTCTCCGGCTGTTCGGCCTGGAAGAAACGCTCGAAGATCGCCCCCCGCAACTCGACCGGCACTCCGGGCCCGCTGTCGGCCACCGTGATGACGGCCAGGCCCTGATCGACCTCCAGCCGGCACCGCACCGAGCCGCCGGGCGGAGTGAACTTGACGGCGTTCGACAGGAGGTTCATCAGGATCTGTTGAAATTTATCGGGATCCAACTGGGCCGGGACCGGGCCCGGAGCCTCGATCCGGTAGGAGAGCTGCCGCTCCCGGGCGAGCAGATCGAAGTTCGAGGCCAGTTGGCCGATCAATCGAGCCAGATCGACCTCGGCATAGTTGAGCGCGATCTTGCCCGCCTCCAGCTTGGCCACATCCAACAGATCGTTGACGTGCTTGAGCAGAATCTGAGCGTTGCGGCGGGCGACCTCCAGGTCGCGCCGATCCGAGGACGGGAACTCCGGGGCGGAGAGCAGTTTCTCCATCGACCCCAGGATCAGGGCCAGCGGCGTCCGCAACTCGTGGCTGACGTTGGCGAAGAATTGCGTCTTCAACTGGTCGAGCCGGTAGAGCCGTTCATAGAGCTGGGTGCGCTCGGCCTCCCTTCCGGCCAGCTCTTCATTGGCCAGGCGCAGCCGTTGATTCGCGATCTGCAGCTCCTGTCCGCGCAGGTAGATTTCAGCCTCCATCTTTTCGGCGCGGAGTTGCAGCTCCTCGGTCAGCTTGTCCTGTTCACGGCCCGCCTGCTTGAGCCGGATGAACTCCGTCACATCTTCGGCCCGGTGAATGATGTAGAGGATCTCGCCCGCCGCCCCGAAGACCGGCGAATTGACCGGGCTCCAATACCGCTCCTCGAACTCGCCGCCCTGGGCCTCGGGACGGCGAATGTCATACTTCTGGATCGCCATGACATCGGGGGCTCGAGTCTGCAGCACGCGCTCGAGCGAGGCCCGCAGATTCTCCACCCCCGTCGCGCCCGGATCGTCCGGATTGTCCGGGAAGGCCTCGAAGATCCCCCGGCCGAGCAGCACCTCCCGTTCGGTCATGGTGGCCCGCAGATAGGCATCGCTCGCCGAAACGATCACGAAATCGGTGGTCAGCACCAGATAAAGACCCGGGGCCGACTCAAAAAGAATGCGAAAATCGGGCATCGGCACCAGGGTTGATGTATGGGTCACGAAGCATCTCCTATTCAGCTCCAGCCGGAGAAGGACCGAGACGAATCACGGCGGGACGGGCAGTTGTACATTCCTCTTGACGATAGCCGTTGGGGAGCTCTAGAACCGAGGGACCGAGCTGATCTAGATGGCTGGCCGCAATTTATGATAGCGATCTGTGGATGTCAATCGTGCGCCTGTCAATCAGCGGTCCGAGGGACTCCACCGAGACGAATCTTCCGCTTTCATGATATCGATATAATGGAAAACCCTGGCGTCCGCGGCCGCCGGCGCGCATAAACCATATATTTTGTAAGACAATGCACACTCCTCTTCCATCGAGAGTGTTACTATGTTAGGTAGGAGAATGTTCTTTGACACCTCGTGCGCGAAGGCCCCGGCAGACCGCTCGCGCGCAGGCCGAGAACGCTCGTGTGAGCGCGCTGAAGTAGCAGTGCGCGCCATCCCGACAGCAACCTTCGGGGCGAAAGATCGAATCTCAAGACGGTCAGTCCAATCAACCAGCGCTGAATGAAAGTCCCCGATACCCACAGCATGAATCATTCAGCCCGAAGATTGCTGCGATCCTCTAACCAGTTGTACATATTGCATCTTTTCCGATCGTCAGGTCGGTTGTAACAGATAGCTTCATAACCATACCGCTGAATCTGCAGGCTGTAGAGAGTGCAGTGCGGCTATCGTTCTGGACGGACCCGGTGCGATCGGGGTGAGCCGGAACGGGCCGACGAGGACGGCGGGGGAGTTGTAAAATGTTACGCGAGAAGATCAAAAGACCAACTATCGGACTGTTCGTGGGAGTCGTAGCCTCAATTTCGTTCCTCACTTCGTATCTGGTCTGGGGCCCGAAGGTGGCGGCCAGCCAGGTGGAGATCGTCAGCAAAAAACCGGCCGCCAAACCGGCCGCCAAGTCGGCCGCCAAACCCGGATCCGCGCGCAAGAACAACCGGGCCTCCAGTTCCAAACAGAGACCCCGGCCCACGCCCGCGGCGGTCAGCGGCCAGATTCCTCGTTCCAACCTGATCTCGAGCCTGGATTCGCCGGCGGAACTGATCGCCCGATCGCGGTTGATGGCCCGGTCGTTGACCTTCATCATGTTGACGCCGCAATTGTCCATCGAGCCCGTCGCCGAACTGAAACCGGCCAAGGCCGCCGCCAAGAGTCTGCCATTGCCCACGCTGGTCAGCTATGTCTTCGACGTTATGACAATAGACTATGGAAGTTGCCGGACGGCGCGCCGGACGAAGAGCGCCCGCTACTATACCGAGGACCTGAGCCAGGGAGTTCAACTGCAGATGGTGGAGATTCCGGACGGAACCTTTCAGATGGGCAACCGGGAATCGGACCTCGAGGATATCAAGCGAGACTATGCGATCGAGCGCGAGCTGAGAGGCGTGCTCTCGCGGCGGCTGCAATGGGAGCTGCCGCAGCACCGGGTGACCGTCCCGGCCTTCTATATGGGCCGGTACGAGATCACCCAGGCCCAGTGGCGAACGGTCGCCGGCCTCCCGCGCGTCAATCGAACCCTGACGGTCGATCCGTCATATTTCAAAGGCGGCGACCGCCCGGTCGAGAAGGTCTCCTGGGACGACGCCATGGAGTTCTGCGAGCGGCTCTCGAGGGCCACCGGACGCCGTTACCGGCTGCCGACCGAGGCCGAATGGGAGTATGCCTGCCGCGCCGGAACCAACACCCAATTCCACTTCGGCGATACGATCAACACCGACTGGGTCAACTACTTCGGCAAATACAACTACGGCTGCGGTCCCAAAGGCGACTATCGCGCCCAGACGGCGCCCGTCGGACAAATGGGCGTGGCCAATCCGTTCGGTCTCTACGACATGCACGGCAACGTCTGGGAATGGTGCCTCGATACCTGGCACGACAGTTATCGTTCAGCGCCGGCTGACGGCAGCGCCTGGGAGACCGGCGGCATCAGGTATGTACGGAGCTTGCGGGGTGGGGGCTGGGACAGCGTCGCGGGAGAGTGCCGGTCGTTTTCACGCAACCGGTTCGCGGCGAGTCTGCGGTTGAACGATATCGGCTTTCGAGTGGTGGCGGAGGCCGGAGGCCCGCAGACGGCCTTCGAAGCGCTGCTCGTCAGATGACTTGGCGGCGACGTTGTTGTAGTTGAATCTCGGTGAACCGGGTCAGCAGGCGTGACGACGCCAGGCCGCGCCAGGCGCGGTGGATTTCGCCCAGACGATTGTACTCCTGGACCGATAACCGGCCCGTCTCCACCTGCTCGATCTCGGCCAGTTCCAATTCCAGAAAAGCGAGATGCTCCGCATCCTCGTCTTTGGGGTAGAGCGCGTTCTTGATCACGCGCATCTCGTTGAGCACTTGCCGTTTGAAGAGCCGGACGCTGACGTAATCGACGAGCTTCCCGCTGAAACACCATCGACAGAGCCGCTCGCCCAGCGGCACCAGGCTCCTCGCCACTCGATCGCGCCGCGAACGTCTGGTCCGCAATTCAAGCGGAGATCCGGCGATCATGGTTTTCTCCATATTTTCTCCCTCCTTCTGTTCCGTCTGTTCTGTTCTAGATAATTGATCGATAGAGAAAGGGCCGGGCCGATGTGGCCCAATCCTCATCGGCCCGATCTCTGCTGCTAGCTAAGGATAAAGATCAAAGTGCAGGGTCATACCGGCTGAAGACGCTGCCGAGTTATTGCCGTGGCCGAGGAGACCGCCATTACTTGGTAGCCAATCGCAGTTCTCAGAGCGCGCGGTTGACGGTCTTGCTGAGACAGTCGGTCGAATCAACCGCTGCTTTCTCCGCCCGCCATATACATAAGCGGCAATCGGGGCGAAAAGCTGTGATCAAATCAACATTATTTTTGCGGCGACCGAGCCTGTACTACTGGGGCGAAATTCGAATCGGCCGGTAAAAAGCGAAACACGCGAAGAGATTCGACTCTCTCCGCGTGTTTCGCATCCTCCCTGAAGCCGCCCCCGCTGGGAGCGGTGAGCAAGGTGGTTGGTCAGTTGCAGGTCGCCGGGATATCGCTGGCGGCGACGTGGGTCGTGCCGTTGTTGCCTCGGGCCGAGAGACCCATGCCGTGGCGCGCGAAGACCCGGTAGATGGTGCACCGGTTGGCGCCACCGTTCAGGTTCTGATCGGCCTGCAGGATGCCGTCGCGATAGTTCAGGAACGACGGGCTGCAAGCGGTGAACTTCAGGCCCTGGTAGATGATCCGGTTGGCCGTCGTCTGGCCGAGGGTCACCAGCAGGTCGGTCAGGGTGGCCGCCCAGACCTCGCCGTCGCTGTGGACTTCAAACCCCTGGTTGCCGAGGTCGGCATAGGAGTCGTGAATCGTCGCGGCCGGCACCGAGTAAGCGGCGCGGCGAATTCCGCGAGTCAGGTCGCCGGTCACGTACTCGCCGACCAGGCCGTCGAGGTTGATGGTCACCGACGAGTAGTCGGAGGTGCCTTCACCGATCGCACCGCCCTGGACGCCGCCCAGGCAACTGCTGTTGGCCGGGCCGCCGACCAGGCGGGTCGAGATGCCGTGCGTGTATTCGTGTTCCACAACGTCGCCGTCAACGTCGCCGTCACGATCGTCCGTCTGGCTGGCCGTGCCGCGCGTGAAGAGGAACATCTGCATGCGCGGACGTTGCCCGTCGGGCGGCGTGGCGAAGTTGGCGTTGTTGGTGCCCGATCCGTCCTGCGCCTCGGCGCGAACCGAATCGTTGCCGATTCCGCCGCGACCCAGGTTGCTGACCTGGAAGTTCCCCGCCGACTCGGTGAAGCCGAGCCGATACGAGAAATCGTGCATCATATTGTTGAAGTAGAAGAGATTGGCGATCGCGCCCGCTCTCTGGGTCCG
>DATEFT010000003.1:0-3511 GCA_035280505.1 Blastocatellia bacterium
TCGATCGATCAATTTGGCCGGCGAGCCGCTAAAGCGAGAGCTGGCGGATCAGATCTTCGCCGCGACGGAAGCGAAGGTGGTATGTAATCTCTATGGACCATCAGAGACCACCACATATTCTACCTGGGTCAGGATGAGGCGGGGCGAGGCATTTAAGGCACACATTGGGCGGCCGATTTCGAACACTCAGATCTATATTCTGGACGAACAGCTTGAACCGGCGCCGATGTGGGTGGCGGGAGAGATCTATATCGGCGGCGCGGGAGTGGCGCGGGGCTATTTTAACCGGCCGGAACTGACCGGCGGGCGTTTCCTGCCCGATCCTTTCGGCGGGGAGCCCGGCGCTCGCCTCTACCGGACGGGCGATCTCGGCCGCTGGCGGCCGGATGGGAACATCGAGTTCCTGGGCCGCAATGATCATCAGGTCAAAATCCGGGGCTTCCGAATCGAGCTTGGGGAGATCGAGGCCGTCCTCTCATCGCATCCGAAGGTGCGTGAAGCGGTGGTCATCGTCAATAACGATGAAGTAGTGGGCCAGCGATTGATCGCCTACTACACCGGCACACAAGTCGTGGAGGACGTCCTGCGTCGTCGAGTCTCAGCGACCTTGCCTGAGTATATGGTGCCCGCGGTCTATATTCATCTGGAGACGCTGCCGCTGACTTCGAACGGGAAGCTCGACCGTCAGGCGCTACCGGCTCCGGGAAGAGAGGCCTATCCGAGGCGCCGGTATGAGCCACCGGCAGGTAAGATCGAAATCGGGCTGGCGCGCATCTGGGCGGAGGTGCTGAAGGTGGAACGGGTGGGCCGGCATGACAACTTCTTCGAACTGGGCGGTCATTCGCTGCTGGCCGTGACGCTGATCGAACGGATGCGCCGGGAGGGATTGCCGACCACCGTGCGCACCCTCTTCACCGCGCCGACTCTGCGGGTGCTGGCCGAGACCATGACCGGCGAGACCGTGGCTGAGATCGAAGTTCCGCCCAACCTGATTCCGCCGGGTTGCCGTGCGATCAGGCCCGAGATGCTGCCGCTGGTGAGGCTGACGCAGTCCGAGATCGACACCATCACGGCGGGAGTGCCGGGGGGAGCGGCCAACATCCAGGACATCTATCCGCTGGCGCCATTGCAGGAGGGAATTCTCTTCCATCACCTCATGAATGCTCAGGGTGACGCCTACCTGTTGCTGAGCCTGCTGGCCTTCGAGACCCGGAAGCGCCTGGAGGAGTTCATCGGAGCCATGCAGGCGGTGATCGCGCGTCACGACCTTCTGCGGACGGCGGTGGTCTGGGAAGGATTGTCCGAGCCGGTGCAGGTGGTCTGGCGCGAAGCTCGGCTGAAGATCGAGGAGGTCACATTCGATCCGATCGGAGAAGGGATGGAGGATCGGGGTGAAGTAGAGATCGCGCGGCAACTGCGTGAGCGATATTCGCCGCGGCACATCAGGCTGAATCTGGGGCAGGCTCCGCTGATGCGATGCATCATGACCCGTGATGAGGCGAATGAACGTTGGCTGCTGCTCTGGTTGAGCCATCACCTGACGATCGATCACACCACGATCGAGGTCATGGCCCGAGAGGCGCAGGCCCTGCTGCTGGGAGAGGAGGAGCGGCTGCCCGAACCGTTGCCGTTCCGGAACTTCGTGGCGCAGGCGCGCCTGGGAGTGGATCAGGAGGAGCACGAAGCCTTCTTCCGGGCGATGCTGGGCGAGGTCGAGGAGCCGACGGCCCCTTTCGGCCTGCTCGACGCACGAGGCGACGGCTCCGGGATCGAGGAGGAACGGATAGAGCTGGAGGCGAGCCTGGGACGGAGGATCCGTGAGCGGGCGCGAGTGTTGGGAGTGAGCGCGGCGAGCCTCTGCCATCTGGCGTGGGCGCAGGTGCTGGCGCGAGTGTCGGGGCGAGAGGACGTGGTCTTCGGGACGGTGCTCTTCGGACGGATGCAGGGAGGCGAAGGCATCGACCGGACGGTGGGACTCTTCATCAACACGCTGCCGGTGAGGATCCGGGTGGGAGCGCAGGGAGTGGAGCAGAGCGTGAAGCAGACCCACCGGATGCTGGCGGAGTTGATGAGACACGAACATGCGTCGCTGGCGCTGGCGCAGCGCTGCAGCGGGGTGGCGGCCCCGGGGCCGCTCTTCAGCGCGCTCTTCAATTACCGGCACAACTCGACAGAAGCCTTGCAATTGCCGGAAGCGGCGCGGGCCTGGGCGGGCATCAGTCCGCTCGACTCGGAGGAGCGGACCAACTATCCGCTGACGCTGTCGGTGGACGATTTTGGCACTGACTTCACGCTGACGGCCCACACCGTCTCACCACTCGATCCCGGCCGCATCTGCGACCTGATGCGGACGGCGCTGGAGAAATTGGTCGGAGCGTTGGAGACCTTACCCGAGACCGAGACCCGCGCGATAGATGTTCTGCCGGAGTCTGAGCGGAGGCAGATTCTGGTTGAGTGGAATGCGACCGATGCCCACTATCAACCGGTAAAAAGCGGGATGGCAGGAAGTCGGCGAGAGGTGTGCATCCACGAATTGTTTGAGATGCAGGTCGAACAGACCCCAGAGGCCATTGCTTTAGTACATGAGACAGGGTGCCTGACCTACGCCGAGTTGAATGCTCGGGCCAACCAACTGGCTCATTACCTATGCCGGTTAGGTATCGGACCCGATGCACGGATCGCGATCTGCATGGACCGGAGCATCGAAATGGTAGTCGCATTGCTGGCCACGCTCAAGGCTGGCGGCGCCTACGTGCCCTTGGATCCAGCCTATCCTCACGAGCGGCTGGTCTACATGCTGGAAGACAGCTCGTCGGCACTCATGCTCACTCACCATGACGTCAGCCCGGTCGCGGCCGGACACTCTCCCGCGATCCCGATCCTCAACCTGGAACGCGATGCAGAACAGTGGGCCGGCCAGCCCAGGCACAACCTGGACCGCGCTGCCTTGGGGCTGAGTCCGCGAAGCCTGGCCTATCTCATCTATACTTCTGGTTCCACCGGTTTGCCCAAGGGAGTTATGGTCGAACATCGAGGTCTGTGTAATCTGGCATCCGTCCAGATTCAAGCCTTCGCCGTGGATCCCGGGAGTCGCGTGTTGCAGTTTGCATCGTTCAGTTTCGATGCCTGCATTTCTGAAATGGCCATGACCCTGTGCAGCGGGGCCAAACTTGTGATCCCGCCCGGAGGTTCGATCCTGGCCGGCGAGACCTTGCTTGAAACGATTAAACGGTACGGAATCAGCCATGTGACGTTGCCGCCCGCGGTGCTGGCTGCGTTATCTGAGGACGCCGTGCTGGATCCGGTTCAGGTATTGGTCGTTGCCGGCGAGGCGATCGCGCGTGAGCAGGTTCAACGTTGGTCACCTGGGCGCCGTATGATTAATGCTTACGGACCGACAGAGGTTAGCGTCTGTGCGGCACAGTACGAGTGTCGTGGCGATGAACCGGGGGCGATTCCCATCGGCTGCTCTATTAATGATATCCGCCTCTATATTCTCGACACGGATCAT
>DATEFT010000004.1:0-10150 GCA_035280505.1 Blastocatellia bacterium
CAGGTCGGCCTCGGACTCCTGAGCCCTTCCGATCAGCGGAGAGAGGAGGAAGATGAACAAGAACAGCGAGTGAAAGTATCGCGCCGGGAAGATAGTCGTTCTCATGTGGACTCCTCAAGGTGATGTTTCGCCAAACACCGCTCGCCGGCCAATCCCTAATCACCTTCATTTGTGGTTGATCTTCTACCTGAGTGCCTTAGAAAGCAGGCTGCCTGAAATCTCGACTTAAACTGCGGAACACGCGAAAGACGTGAAGGGGGTTTGATTCCGCGTTTGATGGCCAGAAGCCGGTCGCGTCTTTCGCGGTTTAGTCTCCAATCTATAAAGACGCACGGTTCACCCTACTATGTTGGGCCACCGGCAATTTTTTTGAACTAATTACGGATGTTGTTTTGATTTCGGTAAGAGCGCGCAGTATATTTGGGCATATCCTCTTGATACGCAATCAGTAAAATAGACGAGGCTGCAAATTTCACCAGATGAAAGACGGCGGCGAGGTTCGGGAAGTGGAACCCTCCATAGTTCTGGTGATTAACCGAAAGTGACGGGGAATTAGGTTGGCTTAACTGTTTTTTGATTGAAGTAACATTCGTTTCATCCAGTGAAAGATCCAAAAGAGAGTCCGAACCTGAATCGCAGTGTCGATCGGGCGTGCGATGTGCTCTTCGCCTTCAAGACGGGAGGGGAACTTCTGCGTCTGCGCGAAGTGGCGAAGCGTGCCGGGTTGGACAATGCGACGGCCTTGCGGATTGTGCGGACGCTGGTGACCCGGGGAGTGCTCGAAAGAGTCGGCAACCAGCAGTATCGTTCGCGGGTTCGCATGTTGAATTGGCACTGCCACACCATCGGTTACGCGGCGCAATGCGAAGACTCGGTCTTTTCACGCGAGGTGACCGCCAGCCTCAAATGGGCGGCGGAGAACCAGCAGATCAATCTGATCTGCATGGACAACCGCTACAGCCGGGCGGCGGCGCTGCGGAACGCGGAGTTTCTGATCAAGCGCGGAGTCGATCTGGCGATCGAATTCCAGACCGACGAGAAGGCGGCGCCCATCATCTCCTCGCTCTACGAACGGGCCGGAATTCCGTTCATCGCCGTCGAGATTCCCCATCCCGGAGCCACCTTCTTCGGAGCGGACAACTACCAGGCGGGTCTGATCGGCGGGCGGCATCTGGGACACATGGCCCACGAAAACTGGGGCGGTCAGGCGGACGAGATCCTGATTCTCGAATTGCCCATGGCGGGCCCGCTGCCGGCTTCGCGGCTGACGGGCATCCTGGACGGGATTCGCGAAATGGCTCCGCCGCTGGCGCACGCGCGAGTGACGCGCCTCAACAGCAACGGCCGCTTCAACCGCGCGTTGGAGGTCGTGCGCAAACATCTGCGCCAGACCCGTTCCCGCCGGATCCTGGTCGGAGCCATCAACGATCCGAGCGCGCTGGGCGCGCTGATGGCCTTCGAGGAGGCCGGGATGAAACAGTCGTGCCTGATCATCGGTCAAAACGCCTCGCTCGAAGCGCGAGTCGAGATGCGGCGCCCCGACACGCGGCTCACCGGATCGGTGGCCTATTTTCCGGAGCGTTATGGTTCGCAATTGATCCAACTGGCGCTCAACATTCTGGAGAACCGGCAGGTCCCCCCGGCCGTCTTCGTCAATCACCAACTGATCACTCCGCAGAACGTGAACTGGGTCTATCCTAACGACCCGCTCTTCACCACCGCCAATTTCGATTCCCTGATGCTCCGATCGGAGGCGGGCGCGCAACTGCGGTACGGAGAGTGATCGCTCACATTGGTGAGTAAACTATTTGAGATTTCAGATCTGAACCGCGAAAGACGCGAAAGCCGCGGAAAACGCGAAGCCGCGTCGAGTTCGTGTCGGTCGCGTGTTTCGCGGTTCGGAATGGGAGACCGGAATGAATCCAGCTCTTGCTTCGCTGTTTGCGCTCATTGCGGCGATCATCCTCTCGATGATTTCGCGCATCAACGTCGGCCTGGTCTCGATCGCGCTGGCCTGGTTCGTCGGCGTCTACCTGGCCCAGCTCAAGGCCGAGGTGGTCATCGCGGGGTTCCCGGCCAATCTCTTTCTGACCTTGACCGGCGTGACCCTGCTCTTCGCCTGTGCGGAGGCGAACGGCACCCTGGAGCGCCTGGCCCATCTCGCCATTCGACTGGTCCGCAACAACCGGCGGTTGCTCCCCATCCTCTTCTTTCTGATCACCTGCGCGCTCTCGACGATCGGCCCCGGAGCGATCTCCAGCGTCGCCCTGGTCATTCCGCTGGCCATGGCGATCGGCAGCCGGACCGGGCTCCCGCACCTCTTGACGGCGCTCATGGTCGCCAACGGCGCCAACGCCGGCAACCTGTCGCCCATCAGCGCGGTGGGCGTGATCGTCAACACCAAGATGGCCGAAGCGGGCATCGGCGGCCACGCCGGAAAGGTCTGGTTCGCGAACTTCATCTCCCACGCGCTGGTCGCGACCGTGGCCTGGTGGTTCCTGTCCGGGAAGCGAGTGAAGGAGGCGGACGCTCCGGAGACCGGCGCCGTCCCGGTCGATGACGACCATCAACCGCTCACCCGGCGGCAGATCTTCACGATCGTCGTCATCCTGGCCTGGATCGTCGGGATCGTGGTGGCCAAGTTGAACCTCGGGTTGAGCGCGTTCGCCGCCGCCACCCTGATCATCGCCGCGAACAGCGTCGAGGAGACGGCGGCCATGAAGAAGACGCCCTGGGGCATCATCATTATGGTGAGCGGGGTCTCGCTGCTCGTGGCCTTGCTGGAGAAGACCGGCGGGATGGCGCCGTTCACGGCCATGCTGGCCCGCGTGGCCACCCCGTCGACCGTCAACGGCGCGATCGCTTTCATCACCGGGGTGATCTCGACCTACAGCAGCACCTCCGGAGTCGTGCTCCCGGCCTTTCTCCCGACGGTGCCCGGTCTGGTCGGGCAGCTCGGCGGCGGCGACCCGCTGGCCGTGGCGCTCAGCATCAATGTCGGATCGTCGATCGTGGACGTCTCGCCGCTCTCGACGCTCGGCGCGCTCTGCGTCGCGGCGGTCAACGACACGACCGCTTCGCAGCAACTCTTCCGGCGGCTCTTGATCTGGGGGCTGACCATGACGGTGATCGGGGCGCTCTTCTGCCAGATCTTCGCCGGATTGATTGCGCGGGCCTGACGGCATTTGCCGCGACCTGTGTTATTCTGCTCTTAAGTTGAATCCACAAGTCGACAAATGGACCGAGCTGGAACGCGGGTTGCGGCGTGGGCTGGCGGGCGAGATCATGACGACGGACGAAGCGCGGGCGCTGACCGCCGCCTCCGGTGCGACAGCTTCGGCCGTCCTGCGGGCGGCGCGCGAGGTTCGCGAACGCGCGAAGGGCCGCGTCGTGACCTTCTCGAAGAAGATCTTCATCCCCCTGACCAACCTGTGCCGCGACTATTGCGGCTACTGCACCTTCCGCCGCGATCCCGGACAACCGGGCGCCAGGACCATGACCCCGGACGAAGTGCTGGAGCTGGCCGCCGCCGGGGCGAAGCTCGGCTGCAAGGAGGCGCTCTTCAGCCTCGGCGATAAACCCGAAGTGATCTTTCCGGAGATGCGCGAGACGCTGCGGCGGTTGGGCCACCGCAGCACTCTCAGTTACCTGATCGAGATGTGCGGGCGCGTCCTGAACGAGACCGGACTGCTGCCGCACGCCAACCCGGGGCTCATGACGCGGCAGGTCCTGGAGCGGCTGCGGCCCTTCAATGCGAGCGCCGGGTTGATGGTCGAGAGCGTCAGCCGGAGGCTCTGCTCGCCGGGCGCCGCGCACGACCGGGCTCCGGACAAGCTGCCGGATCGCCGGCTGCAGACCATCGCCGAAGCCGGCCGCCTGCGGATGCCGTTCACGACGGGGCTCCTGATCGGAATCGGCGAGACGGCGGCCGAACGCGCCGACTCGCTGCTGGCGATTCGCGAACTGCACGAGCGGTACGGACACATCCAGGAGGTCATCATTCAAAACTTCCGGGCCAAACCGGAGATCCCGATGCGCAACCATCCGGAGCCGGATCCTCAGGAATTCCTCCTGACGATCGCGGCGGCGCGGCTGATCCTGGGCCCCGAGATCAACCTGCAGGCTCCGCCGAATCTGAGCGCCAAGGACTATGCGGCCCTGCTCGACGCGGGCCTCAACGACTGGGGCGGAATTTCACCGCTCACGATCGACCATATCAATCCGGAGGCCCCCTGGCCGCAGATCGAGGCCTTGCGGGAACGCACGGCGGCGGCCGGGTTCACGCTGCGCGAGCGGCTGAGCATCTACCCCGAATTCATCCGTAACCCGGGCTTCATTCACGAAGCCTTGCTCCCACGAATCGCGGCGCTGGCCGACTCCGAAGGATATGCCATCGCCTGAAGCGGCATCAGCCGCGAAACACGCGAAACACGCGAACACGGATCAACTTCGCGTCTTTCGCGTGTTTCGCGGTCTATCAAGAGGGATCGCCCCATGAGAGATCTTCCAGAAAACGAAGCGGCCACCATCGATCGCGCGGTGGCGCGGGCCATCGACCGGGCGCTGGCGGGTCACGAACTGACCCGCGAAGAAGGACTATCGCTGGTCCGCACCCGCGGGCCGGAGCTGGCGGCCCTGGTCAGGGCCGCGGATCAGTTGCGCCGGCAGAGCAAGGGCGAGGTGATCACCTACGTCGTCAACCGAAACATCAACTTCACCAACGTCTGCGTGGTCGGCTGTAAATTCTGCGCCTTCGGCAAGGGCCCGCGCGACCCGCAAGCCTACTGGCTGACCCTGGAGCAGGTGGCGGACAAGGCCGAAGAGGCCCGGCGGCGCGGCGCCACCGAGATCTGCATGCAGGGCGGTCTTCCCGCCGGTCTGGATCCCATGCACTATCGCGACCTGGTCCGCGCCATCAAGCGCCGGGTGCCGGAGATCCATCTGCACGCCTTCTCGCCGATGGAGATCGACTACGGCGTGGAGTTGACCGGAATGACGGTGGCCGACTACCTGACGATGTTGAAGGACGAGGGGCTGGGCACCATCCCCGGCACCGCGGCCGAAATTCTCGACGACCGGGTGCGGCAGGTCGTCTCGCAGAACAAGCTGAGCCGGGCCCGCTGGATCGAGATCGTCACGACCGCTCACCGCGTCGGGCTGCGCTCGACCTCGACCATGATGTACGGCCACGTCGAGGAACCGGAAGATTGGGTCGATCATCTGCTGCTGCTGCGCGAGCTGCAGAAAGAGACCGGCGGGTTCACCGAATTCGTGCCGCTCGGATTCATCCACACCCAGACCCGCCTCTACCAGATGGGCGGCGCGCGGCCGGGCCCGACGGACGAAGAGCACCTGCGAGTCCACGCCCTGGCCCGCCTGCTGCTGCGCGGGCAGATCGACAACATCCAGGTCTCGTGGGTCAAACTCTCGCGGCCTCAGGCCCAGGCCTGTCTGCAGGCCGGAGCCAACGATTACGGCGGCACCCTCATGGAAGAATCGATCTCCAGAATGGCCGGAGCGACCTCGGGCGAGTTCATGCCGCCGGAAGAGTTTCAGGCCCGCATCCGCGAGCTGGGGCGCCTGCCCGCCGAACGCACCACCGGCTACCGGATCTTGCCGCATCCCCGCTTGCCTACCGAGGTGTGCGATGGTATGGTAAGCCCCTCTCGGTAACCGAGAGAGAAGAGAGAGGAAGAGAGAGAGCTATGAGCAGACCGGAAGATCTGGTCCAGGGGACCCTGGACCTGCTGATCCTGAAGATTGTGGCGTTGGAGCCGCTCCATGGCTGGGCGATCGGACAGCGGTTGAAGCAGGTCTCCGGCGAGATCCTGCAGGTCAGCGATGGATCGCTCTATCCCGCCTTGCACAAGCTGGAACAGGAGGGTTGGATCACCGCCGAGTGGAAGCTCAGCGAGAACAACCGCCGCGCCAAGTTCTATTCGTTGACGCGGCTCGGCCGCCAACAACTGAAGAAAGAGACCGAGCACTGGACCCGGCTCTCGACCGCCATCTCGCAGGTGGTGAAACTCCGCGAGGCCTAGTCCTTTGTAAAGCGAGTTCTGGGGAATTTCAGATTCAAATCGCGTCTTTCGCGGTCCGGCCTTGACTGTCTCTCAGCTCTTGAAGCATCCAGTCCCTCCGCATAAGATAAGCCTTGCTCGCAAACCCGATCTTTTCGGCCAAATATTCTACTAAGCGGAACCATTCAGAAAAATATAATTATCGGAGAGGGAGGCAGCGAATGGCTTGGAGAGCTACTTCACAGCCAGCTCACGGCAGACGCCGTTCATGGTTGGTCTACGGAGGGATCATTCTATTCAGCAGCGCGTGGCTGGTTCAGATGCCGGCCTCACGCCCGGCGCTGGCCGCCGGCCAGGAGGCGAAGCCCGCCGCAGAGGCTCCGCGCCCGGCGCCCTCGATCGAGTTGAATACGCCGCTCGAGGGGGAGTTGGCCGGCGGTCAATCTCAGGTCTATCAGTTGGCGCTCGCCGCCGGTCAATACGTCAAGCTGGTGATCGATCAACGCGGCATCGACGTGGCGTTGAAGCTGTCGGGAACGGACGGCAAACAACTCGCCGAGTTCAATGCGGACAGCCGGCCCCAGGGGCAGGAGATCGTCTTCTGGGCGGCGGAGCAGGAGGAGCGCTACCGGCTGGAGGTCCAGGCGAGCCTGAAGGACGCGCCCGCCGGCAAGTACGAGCTGCGGATGACCGAGCGCCGGGCGGCGACCGCCGACGATCGTGCGCTGGTTGAAGCCTACAAACTGGTGATGGCCTTCGTCCAACTCACCAGAGCCGGAAAGTTCGATGAAGCGCGTCCGGTGATCGAGCGCGCGCTGGAGATCCGCGAACTGGTGTTGGGACCGGATCATCCGGAGGTCGGTCGCGCAGTCGGTTATCTGGCCGGGATCTATCGGAACAAAGGCGAGTTCGCCAAGGCCGAGCCGCTCTATCTGCGCTCGCTGCAGATCCTGGAGAAGAGCCTGGAGCCCGACCATCTGGATCTCGCCTCGACCCTCGGCAATCTCGCCAACCTCTACGTCGGGAAGGGCGATTTCACCCAGGCCGAATCGCTCTATCTGCGGGCCCAGGAGATTCAGGAGAAAGTGCTGGGGCCGGACCATCCGACGGTCGCCCGCACGATCGGCAGTCTGGCGACCCTCTATCGATTCAAGGGCGATTTCACCAGGGCGGAATCCATGCAGAAACGCGCCCTGAACATCGCCGAGAAGTCCCTGGGGCCCGACAGTCCGGGAGTGGCCGATTATCTCAACAGCCTCGCGAACATCTACAATCTCAAGCAGGAGTACGATAAGGCCGAGCCGCTCTATCTGCGCTCGCTGCAGATCCGCGAGAAATCGCTGGGACCGGATCACCCGGATCTGGCGGCGTCATACAACAACCTGGCCGCCCTCTACATCTCCCAGGGCGAATACGCCAAGGCCGAGCCGCTCTATCAACGGACCCTCAAGATCTGGGAGCAGAGGTTGGGCCCGGAACATCCCAATGTCGCGACGGCGCTCAACAATCTGGCCCATCTCTACCAGGATACCGAGGACTATGCGAGGGCCGAGGAGCTCTTTCAACGCGCGTTGGCCATCCGCGAAAAGACCCTGGCACCGAACCATCCGGAGATCGCCGTCGCGCTCTCCGACCAGGCCGTCTTCTATGCGCAAAAAGGCGATCTGGCCCGGGCCGTGAGCGTCCTCAGGCGCGCCAACCTGATCAGCGAACGAAACCTCGCGTCCAATCTGGCGGCGGGCTCCGAACGCCAGAAGCTGGCCTATCTCTCCAGCTTCTCCAGACAGACCGATTTCACGATCTCGCTCCACAGCCAGTTGGCCCCGGACGATCCGGAGGCGCTCAACCTGGCGCTGACCACCCTCCTGCGCCGGAAAGGGCGCGGGCTCGATGCGATCACCGATACGGTCGCCACGTTGCGGCGCCATGCGACCCCGCAGGATCGGCAACTCTTCGATCAACTCGCCGAGAACCGCGCGCAACTGGCGGAACTCTCGCTCAAAGACGCGGGCGCGGCCAAATCCGGGGCCGAGCGGGCGCAAATCGCCGGTCTCGAAGAGAAGGCCGAGAAGTTGGAAGCCGCGCTCAGCGCTCGCAGCGGCCGCTATCGGGCGCAGACCCAGCCGGTCACCATCTCGGCCGTTCAGACCTTGATCCCGGCCGGCACCGCCCTGATCGAGTTCGCGGTCTATACCCCGGCGCAATTACGGACCGCGACCAGCGCCGACCCGCCCCAGCGTTACGTCGGCTATCTGCTCACGCGGCAAGGCCCGCCGAAATGGGTGGACCTGGGCGAAGCCGCCCCGATCGATCAGGCCGTCACCGCCTGGCGCCAGGCGCTGCGCGTCTCGACGCGGACGGACGTCGACCAGTTGGGGCGAGCCCTGGACGAGAAGGTCATGCAGCCGCTGCGGGTCATGATGCGGTCGGGACCGGAAGAGATTCGCCGGCTGCTGATCGCGCCCGACGGCGCGCTCAACCTGATCCCCTTTGCCGCCCTGGTCAATGAACAGAACCGGTATCTGGTCGAGAGCTATGCCATCAGTTATCTGGCCAGCGGGCGCGACCTGCTGCGGTTACAATCCGAGTCGCCGAATCAGAACCCGTCGCTGATCGTGGCCAATCCGGCCTTCGGCCGGGTCGCCACGGTCATTGCGCAGGCGGACCTGAACCGCGGGAACCGGCGCAGCCGCAACCGGAGCCGGAATCCCGGACGGCTCCAGATCGATTCCTCGCAGGTCTTCTTCCAACCGCTGCCGGGCACGGAGGAAGAAGCGCTGGCGATCAAGGCCGCGCTGCCGGGCGCCGCGCTGCTGCTGCGCAAGGAGGCGACCGAGACCGCGCTCAAACAGATTCAGGCGCCGCGCATTCTGCACATCGCGACCCACGGATTCTTCTTCGACGAACAGATGACCTCGCTGGAGACCCGCGATCCCTCGGCTCGGAAACCGGCGGCGGCCTCGAACCTGCGGCTCAGCAAATGGGCGGCGCAGGTCGAGAACCCCCTGCTGCGTTCGGGACTGGCGCTCGCCGGAGCCAACCAGGGCGGGAACGGAGACGATGACGGAGTCCTGACCGCGCTGGAGGCGGCGGGTTTGGATCTGCTGGGCACGAAACTGGTCGTCTTGTCGGCATGCGATACGGGCGTGGGAGAGGTCAAGAACGGCGAGGGGGTTCAGGGGCTGCGGCGCGCGCTGGTGCTGGCCGGATCGGAGAGCCAGATCATGAGCCTCTGGCCGGTGCCGGACGACACGACTCCCGGCCTGATGGCCCCTTATTACCGGGCCTTGCAGCAGGGGCAGGGACGAGGCGAGGCGCTGAGACAGGTGCAGTTGCGAATGCTGCGGAGCCGTGATCAGCGGCATCCCTGCTATTGGGCCGCCTTCATCCAGTCCGGAGAATGGGCGAATCTGGATGGCCGCCGCTAGAGCCTTCCGGGATCTCTCTTGGACGGCGGGTTCTCGACCCTGGGCGTGGGCAGCGGAATCGGCTGCGCGCCATTGCCGTTCTTCTCGATCCGGCGGGTCTTCATGTTGTAGACATCGCCCGCCGAGAGGACGTAGTAGGGTTTATCCCAGGGTTGATACAGATGGGTGTTGTCGTGAATCGCCACTTTCCACTTGCCCATGACTTCAAAGCGATCGCCATTGACGATGATCGCCGTGCCCTCGGAGAGACCGATCCCCAGCAGGTTCGGATATTTCTTGATGACCGGGATCAGATCGTCCCATCGGTTGCGAGTGTTGATATGCTGATCGATGGCCGTTTTGCGCAGGAAGTTGAATCCGTGCTCATGCTCCGGCTCCGGAGTCATCATGATCTCGGGTCCGGCGACGGCGCCGCGCACCAGATAATCGCCCTGAATAGTCGCCCCGGCGGAACTGCCGCCGATCACGCCGCCACGCTCCAGGACCTTGTGAAATTCCCGATAGGTCAGAGTGTTCATGTAGGAATCAACGATGTTCCACTGGCGCCCGCCGTTGAACCAGACCGCGTTGGCCTCGCGCAGCGGCTGGGCGAAGACTTCGGTGTCGGCGACCTTCGGGTCGTGAGTGTGCAGCATCCGGACGTTCTTGAGCCCCCGGAGCTTCCAGGGCGCGAGCACCGCCTCTTCACTGTAGGCCTTGACC
>DATEFT010000005.1:0-35616 GCA_035280505.1 Blastocatellia bacterium
TGTCATTGCTGAATCAACTACGAAGGTTTCAATTTTCAACGTGAACCGCCGGATGCGGAACCGCACGTCCGGTGGTGTGGGAGGACGGGAGCCGTGAGGCTCCCTCCTACCCGATTGGTCAACCGCGCGTTTCGCGGTTCCGATCAGTTTTGACGGCCCCGGCTGGGCGTGCTGGGGGCCCGGCCTCCGCCGCTATCGGCTCGGGGGGCGGGCGGCGCACTCCGGGGCGGAGGCGGTGTGCTGGGCGCAGCGCGCGGTGAATCGGACCGGGGCGACTCGTGTCGAGGGGGACCGGACCCGTGATCCCTGGGCCCGCGATCCCTGGAGCCGTCCCTGGAGCCATGATCCCTGGGCCCGCGATCCCTGGAGCCGTCCCTGGAGCCATCTCTGGGCCCGCGATCCCTGGATCCATCCCTGGAGCCATCTCTGGGCCCGCGATCCCTGGACCGATGATCACCGGGGTTGGGTCCCGAGCTCAGATCTGGACCGTTGGCCCGCTCGACGACACGCCGGACAATCCCGTGCCTGACCTCTTTTCCGTCCGAGCCGGAGATGGCTCGCGGCGGCACGTGGCTTCGGCGCCAGTGGTGCCGGCCGCCGAAAGGATAGCCGTACCAGCTCTGGCAACTGTAGCAGTTGCCGAAATCGTTGGAGAAATCGAACCCGTAGGGCGACCAGAAGGTGCCGCGCCTGGGGATGAAGGTGTAGCAGTTGTAGAAGGGGTTGAACCGCCAGCCGTAGGCCAGTAACCCGCCGCTATTCTGGTACGATTGATTAACCGCATAGCTGTTCGCGGCCGTGAGGGTCTCGGCGCGGCTGAAACTCCAGGTGTCGAAATCGTCGATGAGGTCCTTGTCGAGTTTGGCCAGCACCGGGTCCGGCGCGCCGGCCAGCCTCGCCACCTTGCCGCGTTTAACCTTGAAGGCCCGGCCGGCGGCCAGTTGCTCGCGGGTCCCAAAGTAGAGTTCACCCTGGCGGACGGCGACCTCGATCGCCTCCCCCTGGGGATCGAGATTGACACGATAGAGCCCTTTCTTGGTGATGAAGAGCGAGCTGTGCGGCGTGCGGATCTCGATCGGCGTCTTCTTGTCCAGCTCTCCGACCTCGACGATCGCGGAACCCTTGATCAATTCGAATTGGATCTGGTCCAGGCCGGTCCCGACCGCGCGGATTTCAGAGTTCTGATTGATCCGAAGGTACGATCCCGGATTGAGCAGCACTTCGGCTTTGGCGCCGGCGGCGGTGCTGAGTTGATCACCATCCTGCATCTGAGCGCCGAAAGCCGCGTTCTGCGGCGCCGCATCGGCTCGATCGGGATGCGTCAGGGAGACTTGGCCCTCGACTCGATTGACAAAACCGGCCTTGCTTGAGATCAAATATTGGGCTTCGGCGGTAACTCCGGCGAGCGAGGCCAGGATCAAGTTGGCGAAGGCTGCAGAGGCAATTCTGATACCCTTTTTCATATAACACACCTCCATCGCGACTTTGGGGGTTCAGTCGCGCTTTAGGATTAACGCTTGTTTTGTCTGAGACGATTAATTGTAACTCCGCGGCGGGCGGGATGCCACCCGGAGGCCGGGATCGGGAAATTTTCCGGGCGCGGAGCCTGATCAGGCCAGAGCGGCCACGTGGGCGCGGACGGTCTGCCCCAGCGTCTCCACGTTATATCCGCCTTCCAGGCAGGAGACGACCCGCCCCTGGCCGGTGGTTCGGGCGGCCTCTTTCAGCCGCCGGGTCAGGTGGCGATAGCTCTCATCGGTCAATCTGAGCTGGCCGAGCGGGTCCGATTCGTGGGCGTCGAATCCGGCCGAGACGATCACGAGGTCGGGCGAGAATCGACGCATCACCGAGTCCATGCCCTGCTCGAAGAGGCGGAGGTACTGTTCCACCGGAGTCATGGCCGGAACCGGAATGTTGAGGGTATAGCCTTCGCCCTCATTGACCCCGATCTCATCGGCCCGTCCGGTGCCGGGATACCACGGATATTGGTGCAGACTGTAGTAGAAGACGTTGGGATCGGTGTAGAAGATGTCTTGCGTGCCGTTGCCATGATGGACGTCGAAATCCATGATCAGGACGCGTTTGATCAGTTGCGGATAGGTCTTCTGCGCATAGCGGGCGGCGACCGCGACGTTGTTGTAGAGGCAGAAACCCATCGAGTTCCCGATGGTCGCGTGATGTCCGGGAGGCCGGCAGGCGACGAAGGCGCTCTCGGCTTCACCGGTGACGACCGCGTCGACTGCGCGACAGGCGCCGCCCGCAGCCAGCCTGGCCGCCAGATCGGAATGTTCCGACACGACCGTGTCGGCGTCGAGTGCGACCTGTTCGTAAGTGGCGGCCTGCAGGCACGCCCGGCCGACCCGCGCCACGACGCTCTCCGTGTGGCAGCGCAGCAGCTCTTCCGGAGTGGCGGGACGCGGTTCAACCTTGACCAGGCTCGTCCAGAGGTCGCTGTCCGATACCAACCCTTCCGCAATCACGCTGTATCGTTCGCCCCGTTCCGGATGCTCGCCGGTCTCGTGCTTTAGATATTCATCCGAATAGACAATAGCAATCGACATCTTAATAATGTTACGCGTTAAGTCCTGAATAATCAATCTGTAGGTCCGGGCCGAGGCGGCCCCCCGAGGATCCGCTATTGAACACTGGTCCAGACTTCTCTAGACTCCGTGAAGTGTGGCAGCAGCGTGGCGGATCTGCCTGGATTATCGATCTACCCAAACGCCGGGCTCTTTTTTCTCAGGAGCCCTAAATTATCAGAGGCACTTAACTATTGAAGATTCAGTCGTCCTCTGGCCCGGATCTGATGCAGTCTCGATTGGAATGATTATTGCCTTATAAAACAGATTCTACTGATCTTAACAGTAGCATTGATGAGCATTCTGATTGGAGAGGTGAAGATTGTGACTAAGAAATCGACGGCCACAATAGTAAGTCTTGTCGCCATCATCTTGATCGGTTTCTTCATGGTGTCAAGCCTCTTCAGCTCCAAGCAGAATGGAATCGGGAAACAGAACCCTGCGCAACCTCAACCGACCACGACGCTCAAGCCGCTGACCGCCATCTCGCCGGCGCCGACCACCACCCGGAACAATCTGACTCCCGGACAGTGGCGGGCCGAGCTGACGCAGGCGCAGACCCTGCTTGATCAGATCAAGGCGGCGATTTCGGCCGGGGATTGGGCCGGCGCTCAGAACAGTTATACCGAGTTCGAGTACAAGACTCGTTATATGCCGGCGCCGCAACTCAACTATCCCGACATCTCGCCCCTCTTGCAGGACTTCTTCGATTTGTACAAAGTCCAGCTCACCCGCTCGATCGGCGAACAGAACGCGTTGCAGGCGACCGTCTCGGCCAATCAGCTCTACGGGATCGTCAGCGAGCAGCGCGCGCGCTTTGGGACCCGCGATGTGCCGCTCGAATTTCAGCGCCTCCATTTCCTGATTCGCGAGATCGAAATCTGGAGCCAGTCGAACGACGAGGAGTTGTCGCGGGTCAGAATCCGGGCCCTCCGCGATGCCTGGAAAGACGTGCGTTCCGTGATCGTCGCTCGCCGCAACGGGGCCGAACAGGTCAAGCATTTCGACGAGCTGGTGGAGAAGCTGCAGGTCACGGGACAATCCGCCGAGATTGCGGCCCTGATCCCGGATTTTCACAAGGAACTGGAACGAATCAACGGATTTTTGCGGCTGCCCCGCTCCACCGGCACTTCCTCACCCAGCCCGGGCAAGACCGCGAGCGATGATTGAATCCGAATCGGCGCGCCCGTCCGGCCATGGTTGGACTCTTTTCATTATTCCCACCCCTATAATCTTTTAAGGTCGGCCTCGACTCGGAGAGGGCACTTTCGGCGGCACTCTGGAGATGTGATAAACTGGTGGATCAATTCAGTCATCAGTGCCAATGAGAGAATCAGCTCAAGAGACAGCGCGGTCATGTCCACGACACACGAGATCACGAAGTTGCTGGTAGCCTGGAGTGACGGAGAACGAGAAGCGCTCGGTCAACTTGCACCCATGGTTCAGGCCGAGTTGCATCGTCTGGCCAAGGGCTATCTGGCCAAGGAACGGCCCGGTCACGTCTTGCAGACGACCGCTCTGATTCAGGAAGCCTATTTAAGATTGATCGATTGGGAGAACGTGCAGTGGCAGAATCGGGCCCATTTCTTCGGGGTGGCGGCCCAGATGATGCGGCGGATCCTGGTCGATTACGCACTCGAGCAGAAATCTTTGAAGCGTGGCGGCCGAGCCCAGCATGTCGCACTGGAAGAGGCGGCCGAGGTCTTCTCCGAGCGCAACCCGAATCTGATCGACCTCGATCTGGCCCTGGGCAAGCTTGCGGTCTTGAGCGAGAGGCAGTGCCGGGTGGTCGAGTTGCACTTCTTTGGGGGTCTGACCGTGAAAGAGATCGCCGAGGTGCTCGGGGTCTCGTTCGGGACGGTCAAGCGCGATCTGACCCTGGCGAAGCTGTGGCTGTTGCGAGAGCTGAGAGGGGAACAGAACGATGACACCTGAATTCTACGAACAGGTCTGTCAGATTTGTTATGAGGCTTTACAGCTTGAGGCGAGCCGGCGCGCCGAGTTTCTCGATCAGGCGTGCGGCGGTCAGGCGGGTCTGCGCCGGGAGGTCGAGTCGATGCTCTCGAACGAGCGATGGGAAGAGGAGTTCCTCTCGGCCCCGGCTCTGGTCGTGGCGGCGGATCAGGTCGCGGATAGATTGGAGCTGGAGCGGACGACCATGACGGAGAACAGCAAACAGTTGTTCGACGAGCGGCCGTTATCGCTCGAACTCGGGGCCGAATCCTTCGCGCCGGGCGTCATGCTCGGCGGGCGATACGTGATCGAGAAGGAGCTCAGCCAGCAGGGCGGCATCTGCGCCGTCTTTCTGGCGCGCGACCAGAAATTGCAGCAGGCCCCGGTCGTGATCAAGGTGCTGCTGATGATCTGGCAACGGAGCCGGCACAAGACCTGGCTGGAGAAGAAGTTCAAGGGCGAGATCACCGCGCTGGCCCGCATCGACCATCCCGGCGTGGTCCGTGCGCTCGACGTCGGCGAACTGCCTGACGGCCGTTCTTATCTGGTCATGCAGTATGTGCCCGGGGTGAGTCTGCGGGAGAGCATGACTCCGGTCGGAATGGAGCTGGGACGGGTCGCCAATCTGATTCACCAGATCGGGCAGGCGGTCACCGCCGCCCACCAGCAGGGGGTCATTCACCGCGATCTCAAGCCGGAGAACATCATGCTGCAGAGCGCCGGCGACGAAGAGTACGTGAAGCTGATCGATTTCGGAATCGCGACGGTCTACGAGATGGCGGATGCCGCGGACGGCCAGACGACCGCCATCATCGGGACGCGCAATTACGTGGCTCCCGAGCAGTTGCGCGGCAAACCGATCGCCGCCAGCGATGTCTATGCTCTGGGCGTGATCGCTTATGAGCTGGTCACGGGGCTCCGCCCGTTCGATCCGGAATCGATCTTTCAGCTCTATGACATGCAGCGCGCCGGGGTCAAGGTCAAACCCCGCGAGCTGCGCCCGGACCTGCCGGAAGCGGCGGAGGAGGCGATCTTGAAGGCGCTCTCGTTCGCCCCGCAAGATCGTTTCAGCAGCGCCAAGGAGTTCGCCGACACCCTCGCCCAGGCCTTGACCGGAGAGGAGCGGCGCCCGGCGCCCTTCAATCCGCCGGTCGGCCGGAGTCGATGGCCGTGGGTCTCGGTGGCGGCCCTGGCCGTTCTGATCGTGGTCGCCGTCCTGTCCTGGCGGTCTTTGAACTCGCCGTCGGTGGACGAGCATGGCCGCGCGGAGCAGCGGATGCCGGTGCGATCGCTCCGTTACACCATGGAGGTGTTGCGGGATCCCGAGCGCTACCCGCGCAACAAGCCCTTCAACGCCTTCGATAATGCCATCCTGGGCCCCGGCGACCGAATTCGGTTCTACCTCAACAGTCCCGAGCCGGGCTCTTTTTACGTGATCAACGAAGGGCCGGCCCAGACCGACGGACTCCCCGAATTCATCTTTCTCTTTCCCGACACGCAGACCAACGGCGGGTCGGCCCAGATTCAGGCCGGACAGCCGATGCGGATTCCGCTGCCCGGCGATGATCCGGACAACTGGTTCCAGCTTGATCAGGAAGAGGGAGTCGAGAAGATCTGGCTCGTCTGGTCGCAACGCGAGGTTCCGGAACTGGAGCGGGTCAAATCCTGGGCCAATCCGAAGGATCAGGGCGTGATCAAGGATTCCGGCCAGCGGCGCTCGGTGGCGAATTACCTGACGAAGCCTTCAGCCTCCAACGTGGAGGTCGAGCGGGATGAGCGGAGCAAGGAGACCCGGCTCAAAGGCGAAGGCGAGACGCTGATCTGGAGCCTGAAACTGGTCCATCAATGATTCGTGCCTACTTCAACTCCGGATCCAGCTTGATCTTGAATCGTTCCGCCATCCGATAGAGCGTGCGCCGATCGATCTGCAGAATCTCGGCGGCGCGGGTGCGATTCCCGCCGACCGCTTCCAGGACATGCAGCAGGTATCTCCGTTCCATCTCTTCCAGTGACGGGAGCCCGGCGAAGATCTGCGAATCGAGCGTGGCCGGTTCCTCCTTGGCGGTGCGCAATCGCACCGGAAGATCTTCCGGAGTGATCATCTGACCCCGCGAATGCAGCACGGCATGCTCGATGGAATTTTCGAGCTCCCGCACATTGCCGCTCCACTCATAGTTGATCAGGACGTTGAGCGCCTGCTCCGAGAGCACGGCGTGTTTGCCGGTCTCTTCACGGGTCCGGCGGAGGAAGTGCTGGGTGAGCATCGGGATGTCTTCGCGCCGCTCCCGGAGCGGCGGCACGTTGAGGGTGATCACGCTCAGGCGATAGTAGAGGTCTTCGCGAAAACGGCCGGCCTTGACCTCTCCCTCCAACTCGCGATTGGTCGCGGCGATCACTCGCACATCGATCTTGGTGGGCCGGCTGGAGCCGACGCGGCGAATCTCGCTCTCCTGCAGCGCGCGCAGCAGCTTGACCTGTAGTCCCTGGTCCGTCTCGCCGATCTCGTCCAGGAAGAGGGTCCCGCCTTCGGCCTCCTCGAAGAGCCCCTTCTTGTCGGCGACCGCGCCGGTAAAGCTGCCCCGCATGTGGCCGAACAGTTCGGCTTCGAGCAGGGTCTCGGTCAGCGCCCCGCAGTTGACGGCGATGAAGGGCAGTGAGGCGCGCGGGCCGTTCTTGTGGATGGCCCGGGCCACCAGCTCCTTGCCGGTGCCCGACTCGCCCATGATCAGCACGGTCGAGCGATAGGCCGTGACGCGGGCGATCTCCTTGTAGAGTTCGATCATCTGGCGGCTGTGGCCGATCAGACCCGAGGAGGCATAGCGGCTCGAAAGTTCCCGGAGCGAGTGCGCCTCGGTCTGCAGGGTCTTGGTCGCCACTTCCAGGGCGCGGCGGACCGTCGAGATGATCTCCTGCAGGTTGAAGGGTTTGCTGATGAAATCGAAGGCGCCCTCGCGGACGGCCTCGATCGCGGTCTCGAGCGTGCCGAACCCGCTGATCAGGATCACCTCGGACGAGGCCGAAATCCGGCGGAAGGTCTTGAGCAGCTCGATTCCGTTGAGATGATCGTTCAGATTGAGGTCGCTGACGATGAGGGCGAAATTCTCCGCCTTGACGGCGGCGATCGCGCTGTCGGCCTGGAGCGCCGCGCTTACGGACCAGCCCTCTTCTTCGAAGATCTCCCGCAAAAAATTACAGGTCTCCAGATCGTCGTCGATGACCAGGATTTTAGGAGGTGCCTCACTCATGACCTTGAAAAGTAACTCTCTTGAAGTTTTTATTCGAAATCGCGAAAGACGCGAAAGACGCGAAATCAACGATCAAGTGATATACGTGGCCTGATAGTCTGCCGGTTCCGGCTCGCCGCCGGACTCCGCCATCGGCAGTCTGATTTGAAACTCGGTTCCTCGTTCGAGATCGCTGTCGATCATAATGCGGCCGCCATGCTCCTGCAGGATCTGCTGCACCACGGCCAGGCCGAGGCCGCTGCCCTGACCGCGGGGCTTGGTGGTGAAGAACGGCTCGAAGACGTGTTTTTTGATCTCGTCCTGGATCCCTTCACCCGTATCGCGGCACCGGACTTCGACCTGATTCTCTCTGACCGCCGTGGCGAAGATCAATTGTCCGCCCTGCGGCATGGCGTCGAGGCTGTTGTTGATGAGGTTGATGAAGACCTGTTGCAACTGCTCGCTGTCGCCGCGAATGAAGGGCAGGTCCCTGGCGAAATTGGTGATCAATTCGACTTCGTGCGCGGTGAGCGTCGGCGCCGTGATCTCGAAGATCCGGCGCAACAACCCGTTGAGATCGATCGATTCGATCTGCGGCCGCGGGCGGCGCGTGGAGTCGAGCAGGTTGCGCACGATCCGTTCGATCCGCTCGATCTGCGAGCTGATGATCTCCAGCCGCTCCTGAACCTTCGGATCCCGGCTTCTGGCCGCCAGCAGTTGGACGTGGCCCGAGATCAGGTTGAGCGGAGTGCCGACTTCATGGGCGAACTGGGCGGCCATCTGCCCCGCCACGGCCAGCCGTTCGAATTTGGTCAGCTCGCGCTGGATCTCGAAGAGCGAGGTGTTGGCCGCTTCCAACTCGGCGTTCCGGTTCGCCAGTTCGGTGGTCGCCTCCCGGACTCGTTCCTCGAGCCGTTTTTGGTAGGCTTCGCCCTCGGCGGTCATGGCCTGCAGCCGCGAGATCATGTGGTTGAAAGTGGTGGCCAACTGGCCGAACTCATCGTCGGCGCGCTCCGGAATCGAGACGTCCAGGTTGCCGCTTCGGACCTCGGACATGGTCTGGAGCAGATTCTCCACGGGCTTGTAGAGCACCTCGCTGAAGAGAAAGTAGAGCAGGGCGGTGATCGAGATGATCGCGAAGATCAGCAGGGAGATGGTCAGACTGGTGATGCGCCGCGAGAGGTCCGAAAATTTGACGCGCATGGTGGTCAGGGTGACGACGCCCTGAAATTGATTCTCGTCGAAGATCGGCGCGGCGGCATAGATCACGCTCTCGGGGCCTTCCTCGGTCGAAATGCTGCGGGCCCTCGCGATCGGTTCGCCTCGCCGCAGACTCTGGAGATCGCTCTCGGGGATCTCTTCCGGCTCGTCCGGGGCGATCTTGACCACCTCGCGCAGACCCATCCGGGTCTCGCCGTAGATGCGGATCTGACGAATCTGGTCTTCGTGCGACTCGCTGAACGAGATCGCGCGCGCATGCATCTGCAGGGTCTCGCGCGGGGAATCGTAGGCCAGCAGATTCGCGAACTGCGTCACCCAGAGCTTGGCCTGCTGCTCCTGATCCTGCAGCTCGATGTCCCGGAGCTTCGTCACGAAAAAGTAGACGACCAGCAACAGGACCGTGGTCAGCACGCCCGAGGCCAGGAGCGTCGTCCGCGTGTAGAGTTTGAGCGGCCCCCGGCGGGTCAGCGGCCCGCTCCAGGGAAACGGGGGACGGCGGCGGAACCAGCGGAAAAGATGCGCCCTGCTGCCGTTGATTTCGTGATCTTCGTTGGTTCGGTCGGCTCTCTCCGGCATCGGTTAAATGCCCCCCTCAAATCCGAGATGGTCGGTCAGGTTCAAATGTGCCCCCCCATTATAAGCCAAAGGAATTTAAAGTCATTTTGATTCCCAATGTTGCATTTTCGTGTCTGTGATATAATTGACCTTGTGCATCGGCGCCGACTGGCCGCCACCGGGCAGCCAGGTCGGCCCATTAAGTATGAGTACAGTTAACAAACGTTCGTGGGTGACGGGATTGAGGTGCTTTCCGCAATCAGCGGGAGAGCGGATCCAACAGGCGTTTCACCGGATTCCGCAGAAGGTTCGTTTCGTCATCGTCACCTTACTCTTCTCGATTTTAACTGCCGTCTTTGTCACACACTATCCGATTTCAGTCTTACCACAATACCGTGCTGGTGATATTGCCAAATCAGATGTGATCGTACCTGCGGATTTGATGGCGAAGGAGGAGGCTTGTCCTTATGACGCCCCCGCGCTCTTCAAACAGAATCCGGTCTTGTTGCGAGCGGGCGAAGGGGTGACGTCGGATAAGCTCCCGTTAATCGATGCGGTGCGCCAGTACCAGCTCGAGCGGCGCGATCCCAGACATTTGATCGGATTGACCCTCCTGATCCTGCTGATGAACTTCGGGCTCTTCAAGGCGGCGGTCACCACGCAGTCTTCACGCCTGGGTCCGCGGACGGCCTACTGGGTGGCGAGTTCCTCGTTGATGATTCAAACGTTGCTCGTCCGGTTGGGAGTGTTCGGGGCGGCGGTGCTCAGCACCAGACCCGAGACCACCGGGTTGGGCGACCTCTTCGAATTTCAATTTGCGATTCCTTTTGCCGCCGCGGCCCTGGTTCTGACCCTGTTGATCGGCAGCCAGATCGCGATGGTCACCGGGTTGATGAGCGCCATCCTGGTCGGGTTCATCTCGCCGCATGGATTGGCGATGTCGGCCTTCGCGCTGGCCGGAGTGATCACGGCGATCTACAGCGGGCGGCGCTATCGCACGCGCAACGCCGTGATCGTGGCGAGCGCTTCGGTCTTCGCGATCAACATCGGGATGGGCATGGTGACCATGCTCATCGCCGGCCATGACTGGGAATGGCAGCGGGTCGCCGGCGGCGTGCTGCTCTCTCTGATCGGCGCCATGTTGACCGCCGCCACGACGAGCCTGGCGATTCCGATCTATGAATGGGCCTTCGACATTCTGACCGACATGCGGTTGCTGGAGCTTTCGAACGCCGATAATCCGCTGCTGCGGCAACTGGCGATTCAGACTCCGGGCACCAGCCACCATTCGTTCATGGTCGGGCTGCTGGCGGAAGAGGCGGCCAAATCGATCGGCGCCAACGCCCTGCTGGCGCGCACGGCCTGTCTCTACCACGATATCGGGAAACTGGCCGCGCCGGACATGTACATCGAAAATCAGAAGGGCGGGCCGAATCCGCACGATCAGGTCCCGCCGCTGGAGAGCGTCCAGATCATCACCGGCCACGTGCGCCGCGGGATTCAGATGGCCCGCGAAGCCGATCTGCCGCCGCAACTCATCGGTTTCATTCCGCAGCACCACGGCACCCGCGTCCTGGCCTACTTCTACCATAAAGCCAAATCCCAGGCCGAGGCGCGCGGCGAGACGATCAACATGGACGAGTTCCGCTATCCGGGACCGAAACCGCAGAATAAAGAAGCGGTAATCCTGATGCTCGCCGACGGGGCCGAAGCCTCGGTCCGTTCACTCGACGAACCGACGCCGGAGAATATCCGCGCGATCATCAAGAAGATCGTCGATACCGTGGTCGCCGACGGACAACTCGATGAGAGCGATATCACGATGAAAGAGCTGACCGTCATCCGCGAGAGTCTGGTCAATACCCTGATCAACGTCTACCACCAGCGGATCAGCTATCCGGGATTCAATCCGCCGGCCCAGACCCAGAAGGCGGCCGAGGGCGAAAATCAGGTGGCCCGAGCGGGAATCCACGCGCCGAAGGCGAAAATGGCCAAGGAAGTCTAGAAAAGTCTAGACTTTTCTAGACTTTGTTAAAGATTCAAGTTCCCGATCCATCGCTCATCTTGCTGATCGGTTCGTCAGGCGCCGGCAAGTCGACCTTTGCCGCCAGGCATTTTCAGCCCGAGCAGATCCTTTCATCTGATCACTGCCGCGCGATCATCTGCGGCGATGAAGGCGATCAAACTGTGACTCGCGACGCTTTTCGGCTCCTGCATCAGATCCTCCGGCTGAGGCTCGCCCGGCGCCAGTTGACCGTCATCGACGCCACCAACCTGCAGACCCGCTCGCGCCGGCCGCTGTTACGGATCGCCAGGGCGCACCAACTGCCGGTCGTCGCCATCGTTTTCAATCTCTCTTTGGAGACCTGTCTCGCGAATAATCGTCGTCGCCCGCATCGCCTGGTCGAGGCGGAGGCTCTCCGGCAGCACTGCGCGGAGCTCCCGCGAGCCAGGCTGCGATTGGAGCGAGAGGGATATACCCGGATCTATGTGCTGGATGAGACCACGATCGAGACCGTGAGCATCGAGCGGCTGCCGGCCCGATAGTTTTCCGGCAGATTTCCGCTCTTGTTTTTTTCAAATCGTGGAATAATTCGGCTATTTGGATTTTCTTGTATGTGCCTAGCAAAAACATAGCTAGGAGCCAGGGCGGGTTATAGCGAGCTTCGGCACCAGGCTCGTCGATAACCCGCTCCTTCTTTTTAGCGGCGATAGTCGGGAAAGGCCGCTTTGAAAGGTGGAGCGGCGGTTCGCAATTCGAGCCATGGCGCGAACAGATCGGGCGTTTGCAGCCAGATCGTGAACCATTGGACGATCTCTTCCTGTTCGAGCCGTTCGGCGTGGGAGGCGAGCGCCGATTGGGCGAGCGCCTGAGCATTGGTTTTGGCCCGCAGCGCGGTCTGACGGGTCAAACGCATTCCGGTTTGATCTCCGAGACCTTTAAATTTCCGGTAGATTTCATCGAGGGTCTGTAGCGAGGCGGCTGCTTCGGCCAGCGATCGGTTCTCCGACAGACCTTCGAGGATCGAGTCATATTTGTCGGTCCGGGTCGACATTCTGAAGATCTGTTCGAAACGCACCGGCAAATCTTCCTCGACCAGCACCCGGGCGATCTCGGCCGGCGTCATCTCGCCGCCCTCGCCGAACTCATCGATCAGTCCCTGATTGATGAGGGCGATCTCGCGGGCGGTGACTTCGCCCATCGCCTCGCGGTCATAGATTTCGAGCACCATCTCCTTTTTGGTCTTGCGTTTCATGCTGGTTGATCGCCGGTGACGCGGGTGACGCTCTCGATGAAGATTTCATTGAGCGAGGGCGCGACCAGTTCGAATCTGGTGATCTTCGCCCCCTGCCGGATCAGGTCTTTAAGCAACTCCTGCGGGTCCGCATCGTCCTGGAGCGAAACCGCGACGTGGTCGCGGCCCTGCTCGACCTGTTTGACCAGCGGATGGTGCGGCAGGGCGGCCTCGAAATGGTCTCCGTCGATCGCGACGAAGCGCCAGCCGAAGCTGCGTTTGATTTCGCGCACCGCTCCGCCCAGGACCTTCCGGCCCTGGTTGATTAAGCAGATCTCGTCGCAGAGTTCCTCCGCCTGCTCCATGAGATGGGTCGAGAAGATGATGGTCTTGTTGCTCTCCTTCAGCTCATGCACGATCTCTTTGAGCAGCCCGACGTTGATCGGATCCAGGCCGGAGAAGGGTTCGTCCAGAATGACCAGCTCGGGGTCGTGCATAATGGTCGCGATGAACTGCACTTTCTGTTGCATGCCCTTCGACAATTCATCCCATCGTTTGTGTTTCCAGGCCGAGAGTTCCAACCGCTCCAGCCATTGGTCGATCTTCTGCCCGATCGTCCGGGAAGACTGGCCTTTCAGCCGGGCGAAGAAGGCGAGCTGTTCGCCGATCCGCATCTTTTTGTACAGGCCCCGGTCTTCCGGCAGATAGCCGACCCGTTCCTGCAGTTTGACGCTCATCGGTTCGCCGAAGAGCCGGATCTCGCCGGAGTCGGGCATCGTGATGTTGACGATCATCCGAATCGTCGTCGACTTTCCCGCGCCGTTGGGGCCGAGCAATCCGAAGATGCTGCCCGGTTTGACTTCGAGCGAGAGATTGTTGACGGCGACGAAGGCGCCATAACTTTTGCTCACTTGATGGACCGAAATGGCGTTAGGCATATTAGTCCCCAGCTTCGATCGGGTTGCAGACGCTTTGAGCAGTGAGGGGCTACTGTACCACGCACCGCCGCGCTTTTTCGAGAGCTTTCGATTTGGCGGCGCTGACGGCATTCAGTTGGGCATTTGACTCCGGATAATGCCAGTGAATATGATGATGGATCGACCGGTCTCGGTCCGAACAACTATGGATTGGTGTTTTCTTGATTCAAGCCTAAGTGGGAGTCATTAATTTAATGCGGTTATTGTCTGGTCGAATTAATCTTGGCGGTCTCTTCGGGATCCTCGCGGTGATCTGGTGCGGAATCGTCTCCGTCCCGGGTCAGGAACCTCCGGCCCCGGAGAAGATGGGCTGGCAGATGCAGTCGAGCGGGGTCATCTCGCGCCTCTCCTCGGTATTTTTCATCGACCGGCAGCGCGGCTGGATCGCCGGCAGCAATGGCACCCTGCTCTTGACGGAGGATGGCGGCCTCAAATGGCGCCGGCTCTCGCTGCCCGATCATCAGAAGCGGGAACTGGTGCGCGATGCCTGGTTCTTCGATGCCGAGCGCGGATGTCTCCTGGGTGAGTATGGCACGGTCAGCCGCCGGACCCCGCAAGCGACGGGCCCGCGCGTCTTTCTGCTGCTCAATGGCAACACGGGATGGACGGAAGGCCGGCCCGCGCGGCTCCCGGTCGAAAAGACCGAAAAGGTGGCCGACAAGCCGGCCGACAAGCCGGCGCCGGACGCCGGGCGCTCGCCGGATCCGCTCCTGTTGCGCATCTCTTTCGTCAACCCGCAACTCGGGTGGGCCTGTGGCGAATCCGGCATGATTCAGGCCACTGAGGATGGCGGTCAGACCTGGCAGATCCAGGCCACACCGACCCGCAAACTCCTGTACGATGTGATGGGGGTCAACGAGCAAGACGCCTGGATTGTCGGCGCCGGCGGGACCATCCTGCACACGTCCGATGGCGGCCAACATTGGGGCTTCCGGGACTCCGGGGTGACGGAGGCCCTGCGGGCCGTGCATTTCGTCGACTCGACGCACGGCTGGGCCGTCGGGGCCAACGGCGTCATCATCGCCACCACCGACGGCGGGGATAATTGGCGCAAACAGGACTCCGGCGCCTCCCAGGTTCTCAACGATCTGTTCTTTGTCAGCCCCAAAGAGGGGTGGATTGCGGGTGATCGCGGCCTGCTGCTGCATACGCGCGACGGCGGCCAGACGTGGGAAGAGTCCCAGGTGGCCACCAACGCCAGCTTGACCCGGCTCTTTTTTACCGCGCCGGATTGCGGATGGGTGATCGGCTCAAACGGCGCCGTCTTTAAATACGGACCCAATGAATGAACCTTCGCTAGACTCAACGGATTCGAAGCAATTAACGTATAACGAGTATCTGTCGGTTGACGAACTGATCGGGCTTCAGCGGCCGCAATCATCGCCGCCGCATCACGATGAGCTACTCTTTATCATTATTCATCAAACTTACGAACTCTGGTTCAAGCAGTTGCTGCATGAGCTCGATGCGGTGATCGTCAATCTGAGGGCGGCGGCGGCCCGCCCGGAGTCGCGAGACGAGATCTACGAGGCGGCGCGGTTGCTGCGCCGGTGCACGGAGATCGCCCGGGTCCTGGTCGAACAGTTCACGGTGCTGGAGACCATGCTGCCGACCCATTTTCTGGCTTTTCGCGGCAAGCTGCGTCCGGCGAGCGGTTTTCAATCGGAGCAGTTTCGCGAGCTGGAGTTTCTGTGCGGGCTCAAGGACGAAAAGATGTTGCGTTATCACGAGCCGGCACCGGCGATGCGAGCCCGGCTCGAGAGGCGGCTGCGCGAACCGTCGTTGCGCGAGACCTTCTTTGAGGTGCTGATCTCGGTCGGCATCATGTCCGAACCGCGGCCCGACGCGACGGAGCCGGAACAGTTCGAGGCGCGGGCGCGCGCGATTCTGACGATCTATAACGACGAGCGCGGACTGCGGGATTGGATTGACGTCTGCGAGCGGTTGACCGAATTTGATGAGCTGATCGTCGGCTGGCGTCTGCGGCATATTCAGATGGTCGAGCGGACGATCGGCGTGAAGATGGGGACCGGCGGCAGTAGCGGGGCTTCATATCTCAAGATGACTCTCGATAAGAAGTTCTTTCCCGAACTGTGGGCGGCCCGATCCTTGTTATGAAAGAAGAAGTCTAGAGAAGTCAAAAGGCCCATTTCTGGACCTCTCGGGCTTTTCGGGGACGGTTTCGACTTTTCTAGACTTCTCTAGACTTCTCTAGACTAATTTTATGGAATTGATCTCATATCGAAATCAGTTTCCGATTTTGGAGCGGGCCGTCTACCTGATCAATCATTCGCTGGGCGCCATGCCGCGGCAAACCTACGACCGCCTGCACGAGTATGCGGATCTGTGGGCGACGCGGGGCATTCGGGCCTGGGCTGAGGGTTGGTGGGAGATGCCCGTGACGACCGGCGACAAGATCGGGCGCATCATCGGGGCGGACCCCGGTTCGGTGGTGATGCATCAGAATGTCTCGATCTGCCAGGCGCTGATCCTCTCCTGTTTCGACCTGACGGGGCCGCGCAACAAGATCGTTTATGAAGCGCTCAACTTTCCCTCGGTCATGTACGTCTATGAAGCGCATGCGCGGGCGGCCGGGGCGCAGATCGTGGAGGTGCCGAGCGATGACGGCCTCACCATCGATACCCAGCGGATGGTAGATGCGATCGATGATCGGACGTTGCTGGTGCCGATCTCGCACGTGCTCTTCAAGAGCGCCTACCTGCAGGATGTGAAGGCCGTGGTCGAAAAGGCTCATCGCGTCGGCGCGCTGGTCGTGCTGGACGTCTATCAGTCGGCGGGGACGGTGCCGTTCAGCGTCAAGGAGCTGGAGGTCGATTTCGCCACGGGCGGTTCGGTGAAATGGCTCTGCGGCGGACCGGGCGCGGGGTTCCTCTATGTGCGGCCGGACCTGCAATCCCGGCTTGAGCCGAAAGTGACCGGCTGGGCTGCGCATCGGGCGCCGTTTGCCTTCGAACCGGGCGAGATCGATTATGCTCAGGACATTCATCGCTTCCTGCACGGTTCGCCCTCGATCCCGGCCCTGTATGCGGCCGAGAGCGGATATGACCTGATCAATGAGATCGGGGTCGAACGGATTCGGGCCCGATCGATTCAAATGACGTCGAGATTGATCGAATTGGCTGATGAACAGGGTTGGAAGGTGAATGCTCCGCGCGAGGCGGCGAGACGCGGAGGTTCGGTGATCGTCGAGGTGCCCTACGCGGGCGAGGTCGTGCGCGAGCTGGCGGCCCGCGATCTCTTGGTGGATTTCCGGCCCGGGGCGGGAATTCGCATCGGCCCCCATTTCTTCAACACGGACCAGGAGCTTGAAGCCGTGGTCGAAGAGGTCAAAAATATCCTGGAGACCAAGGCCTACGAACGCTATTTGTCGGCGGGCCAGGCCAGGTTCTAGGGCGATCGGGGTGAAATCATGAAAGCTTATACGATACTGATCCTGATAGTCGGGCTGAGCGGGGCGCTCTACTTCGCTCAGACCTCCACGCAAACCGAGAGTAAAAAGAAGAACAAGAAGGGGGTAGAGATCGTGAAGACCGACGAGGAATGGAAACAGCTCCTGACGCCGATGCAGTTTCAGGTGGCCCGGAAGAAGGGAACTGAACGGGCCTTCAGCGGCGAGTATTGGAATAATCACGAAGAGGGCACCTACGTCTGTGTCTGCTGCGGCCAGGAATTGTTCAGCTCGAAGCATAAGTTCGATTCGGGAACCGGCTGGCCCAGTTTCTGGCAGCCGATGATCAAGGAGAACGTCGGGACCGTGGATGACACCAGCTTCTTCATGCATCGAACCGAAGTCGTGTGCACTCGGTGCCAGGCTCATCTCGGCCACGTCTTCGAAGACGGCCCGCAGCCGACGGGCTTGCGGTATTGCATCAATTCGGCGTCGCTGAAGTTCGTCAAACAACCATAATCGGGTTGAGATTGTAAATGCCGAAGACCGCACTGGAAGACTCGCGAGACGTGGTGGTGATTGGCGGCGGCGTAACCGGATTGTGGACGGCGGCCCTCCTGCGATCGGCCGGTTATTCGACCGCGATCCTGGAGACCGCGGCCCTCGGATCCGGGCAGACGATCTTTAGTCAGGGCATTATTCACGCGGGCGTCAAATATGCCCTGACCGAGCAGGTCAAGGATGTCGATCTCTCGATCTCGGAGATGCCGGCGATCTGGGCCCGCTGTCTGGAGGGGAGCGGAGAGATCGATCTCTCTTCCGTCACGGTGCTCAGTCGTTCCCAGCATATCTGGCCGGCGCCGGGATTCGCTTCCCGGTTGACGGCCAAGATCGCCACGAAGCTGCTGCGCAGTTCTTCGGTCGGGCTCGCCGAGGCCCAGATTCCCGAGGTCTTGAAGCGGGTCGAGGGGCGCCCGATCTTCGAAGTCGGAGAGACGATCATCGATTCCGGGAGCCTGTTGACGGCGCTGAGCCGCGCCTGTCGCAGCCCCCTGATCAAAGTCTCCGACTCCGATCCCGTCGAATTCCCGGAGCCCGGACTGCTCAGGATCCGCAATTCCGATTTTGAGGCGACGGTCAGGTTTCGTTTTCTGGTCCTGGCGGCGGGGGCGGGCAATGCCGCCCTGATCGATCGCCTGAGATTGAGGTCTCCGGAACTGGATGCCGGTGCTCCGGCCATGCAGTTGCGGCCTCTGAGGATGGTCGTGGTCAGATCGGTTCGGAATGGAGATTTGCCGGTCCTGTACGGCCACTGTCTCGGGACCTCCACCGTTCCGGTCATCACCGTCACCACTCATCGCGACCCGGACCGTCGTTCCGTCTGGTATCTGGGGGGCGGCCTGGCCGAAGAAGGGGTCAAGCTCTCCGAGACCGATCAGGTCCGCGAGGCCCGAGCGACTCTCAAACGCTGTGTGCCGGGACTCGACTGGGACTCGGACGACTATCGATGGTCTACGGTCTATTGTGAAAGGGCCGAAGTTCGCACCTCGACCGGAGGGCGTCCCGGCGGCCCGTTTGTCGCGGTCTTTCCCGGGGTGGCGATCGCCTGGCCGACCAAGTTGACGCTGGCGCCGGCCACCGCCCGCAGAATCATCTCCGATCTCACGCAACAGGGCCTTCATCCAGGCGACGGCGGTTCCGATTCTCCGCTCTCTCGAATGGAACAGGCGCCCGTCGCTAAACTTCCTTGGGAGGAGGTTACAGTCTGATGAGACAGGTCTACCTGGGCAAATCGAAAGTGCCGGCCAGCGTGCTCGGCCTCGGAACCGTCAAGTTCGGGCGGAATCAGAAGACCAAATATCCTCAACCCTTCGAGCTGCCCGGCGAGGAGCACCTCTCTCAACTGGTGAAGACCGCGGCGGATCTGGGGATCAACCTGCTCGACACGGCTCCGGCCTACGGCAGCAGCGAAGTCCGCCTGGGCGAGATTATGGAGCGAGCCGGCTGGTTCGGCTCCAGGTCGTCCTGGGTGATCTGCACCAAGGCCGGAGAGGAGTTCGAGGGCGGGTTGAGCCAGCACATCTTTCGTCCGGAGCACCTGAAAATGAGCGCCGAGCGGAGTTGCCAGAGGTTGAAGACCGATTACTTGGACCTGGTCCTGCTGCACTCGGACCCGACTGAAAAGTGCCTCCTGGGCGGCTCCGAGGCCATGGGCGCGCTGTGCAAACTGCGCGAGCGCGGGCTGGTCCGGTTGGTGGGGGCGAGCTGTTACACGATTCCGGGCGCCAGAATGGCTCTCCACGCCGGGGCCGACGTTTTGATGTTGACCGTCAATCAACACGACCAGAGCTTTCTCGAACTGCTGCCGGAACTGGAATCCCTGGGGATCGGAATCCTGATCAAGAAACCTTTCAACTCCGGATTTCTGTCGCAGACCCGTGAAGCGGCGAGCGAGGCCCTCCGGTTCCTCTTCGAGCAGACGCCCACCGGCATCACTTCGGTGATCGTGGGGACTCTCAATCTCGATCACCTGAAGCATCATTGCCACACGGCGGAACAGTTCTATGGGTAGAGTAATTTCGTTGGAAGCGCTGCTCCCGGAGCGGGAGCGTTTGCGAAAGGCCGGTTCACGGGTCGTCTTTACGAATGGTTGTTTCGACCTGATCCATCTGGGGCATGTCCGGTATCTGCAGGAGGCGCGGAGACTGGGAGATGTGCTGATCGTGGCCCTCAACAGCGACCGCTCCGTCCGCGAATTGAAGGGCCCCACCCGTCCGATTCTGAATGAACAGGAACGCGCCGAGATTCTCGCGGCGCTCGGTTGCGTGGACTACTCGATCGTCTTCGATCAGGGCACGCCCCTGGAACTGCTCGCGGCGCTTCAACCCGAGATCCTGGTCAAAGGCGGCGACTATTCGATTGAGAAGATCGTCGGCCGGGAGCAGGTCGAAGCCGCCGGCGGCAAGGTGGTCAGCCTGGCCTTCGTTGACGGAGTTTCGACCACGGAGATCATCGATCGGATCTTGAGAGCCCGCTCCGGCGGCGATAAACGTAGTTGACCGCGAAACACGCGGAACGCGCGAAATCGATCTCCATTCGCGTGTTCCGCGTGTTTTGCGGTCAGAGGAGGCCCGCGATCATTGGATCTGGGGCGTGATGTATTTGACGGCGGCTATTTCAGCCAGCGCCGCCAGTTTCTCAATCGGCAACCGCCCGATAATCACCTTCGAGGATGGCGAATTGAGGATCACTTCAAAGCCGAGCCGTTTCAGTTGCTCGATGGTTTGATCCGACTTGTCCGTGAGCCAGACCTGAATCTCGGCCCGGCCGTTGCGAATAAAGGCCGCCTCATTCGCGCCGGGTTGGGCCTGTTTGTTCTTCAGGCGTTCAATCACGGCGGCGATGGACGGATGCAGTTTCGAGGATCTGCCGGATTCGTCTTTCTTGTCCGCTCTCGGGTCCATGGAGATCTTCGATTCAGCCTGCCGCATTTCAGGTGCGGGCATGGGCTTGGCGGCGGGCATCGGAGGCGGGACCCCACCGGGATCACCAATCGGGCCCTTCAGCGTTGAGAGGCTGCCACTCGCCTGGACTTGCTGGTTCCGACTCGTCGTCCGTGAGATCGAGTCCTTCTCTTTCACTCCATGGCCGCCGAGGATGCCCTGGTAACTCACGCCTTCCGGCATCTCGACCGGGACCTCGATCCGGCGCGATCGACCGCCCTCGGTCACGATGGTCTCTTCGACCGCGACGAAGGAGGTGAACTGCGTCAGGAGCCGATACTCCAACCCCAGTTGCGTGAGCGTCTCTTTCAACTCGGGTTTCGGCTGGCCCGATTGAAGACCCTGATAATCCTGGCTCATCAGGTCGTCGATCCGGGTGCGCGCCCAGAGTTTGGCCAGCACGTCGTGGCGCGGCTGCGATTCGGGCAGTTCGACCGGGATGGTCCGCGTGAAATCCCGGCCCGCCACCTTGCCTCTCAATTTGATCTCTCCCCGGGCGCTCGCCGTGTAACGTCCGCTCAGGACCAGCGGCTTGGCGCTGAAGAGGTCGGGAATGCGTTGCGGATAGACGTCCGCCACCGGCAGCCCGCCCCAATCGATCGAGATCTCGGTGAGCAAGGGGGTGCGCACCCGCTCGTGAAACCGGCGGGCGGCGGCGGAGCCGTCATCTTGCAGCGTGACATATTCGACTTCGCCCCGTCCCTCTTTGGCCATATTGTCCAGCAGAAAGCGGTTGGTCGATTGCCCGATCCCGAAGGAGAAGACCCGCGCCCGCGGATGCTTCTTGACCTCCCCCAGGATCTCGAAATCGTTGCCCACGTAGCCGTCGGTCATAAAACAGACGATCCGGATGTGGTCCTGCCGGTCGGAAGGAGCGAGCGCGGCGCGGATGGCGGTCATCATCTCGGTTCCGCCGGAGCCTTGACGTGACGCGAGAAACTCCTGCGCCCGCCGCAGGGTCTCTCGCGTCGCGGGGACCGGCTGAGGGAAGAGAATATGCGTGTCGCCGCTGAACGTGATGAGATTGAAGGTGTCGGACGGATGAAGCGACTCGAGCGCGAGTTTCATGGTCTCCTTGGCCTTCTCGATCGGGAAGCCCATCATGGAGCCCGAGGTATCGAGCACGAAGACGATCTCTTTCGGCGTCACTTCCGTCTCCGTCACTCGCTCCGGCGGCTGCAGCATGAGGCTGAAGAATCCGCCCTGCGGGCCGCGATGGGTCAGCAGCCCCTCCTCGATCTTCCGGCCGGCGACCTCGAATTTGAGGATGAAATCCTTGTTCGGAATCGTCGCCAGCGATTTGAGCCGGGTCATGGCGCGGCGTTCATCGAACCGCTCGAGGTCGATCTCGTGCGAGGTCGATTTGACCGAATCGATCGGCACGCCGGCATCCAGCGCGACCTGGATCGAGATGTCGTGACCGGCCCGGGTCTGCTCGGGCGTGATCGGCGGCGAGATGCGCGCGGCGTCCGGCACCCGGGGCGCCTGGCTGGTGTCGGGAGCCGATTCGCTCGCCGGCTCGTTTGGGGCGGGGCCGCTGCCGCCGGGGATGTATCGGGGTCCGACCACCATCGGGAAGACGAATTCATAGGATCCGTCTTCATACTTGAGCGTCTCGACGTAGCTGATCGTGACCTTGACGGTCGCTCCGGGCAGGATGTTGGCCACCGCTTGAGTGAAGATGTTCGGCCGCTCCTGATCGAGCAGGGCGGCGACCTGACCGGCTTCACGAGCCGCGTCGTAGATCGCGCGGGCCTCCTCACGCCGTTTGATCTGCCCCTTCACCGTGCGGTCGCCGACGATCATCGTCATGTCGTCGACGGCGGCGTTCTGCGAGAGCGGAAAGACATAGACCGCTTCGATCTTCTCCGACAGCGGGTTCTGGAACTCCTGGGTGACGGTGACGCGGGCCAGGGCCCCGCTCACCTCCGCCTGGACCGCGGTCTGTTTGAGCGGGCAGGCCGTCGCCGACTGGCCGTCCCGGCCGACGATCTGCAGCACGCCCTGCGTGACCCGGCCGGACGCGGCCAGGGCCGTGCCGGGGTCTCGTGAAGGGAAATATTTAGCGAGGGCGGTATAGCTGAAGAGGGCGACCCCCACTGTGAATATGAATAGCAAACATCCGGCTAGCTTTCGTTTCATTGTTCCTCCAAATCATCTCCGTCCGGGCACACCGATCCGTCCCTCGCCACGGGCGCGAGCCGAGAACGGGATCAGAGTGGCACTAATCGTTATTGGCTGATTCGACCTGCAATCGGAGAAATCGGACCGTCATTCTCCGATACCAGAACGCGAGCGTGAATTCGCCTTGCACCGGCCGGCGAAAAATAGCGCCAGTTTGACGGCGAGAAAATCGAGTTGCTATGATCTGCAATTCGGTTCGGTAATCCGGATGGCGCCGGCCATCTCTTCAGTACTTTGGAATTTGAGATGCAAACCGCGAAACCCGCGAAATCATCATTCTTTCGCGTCTTTCGCGTCTTTCGCGGTTTAAAGATCGATTTTATTGGCAAAGTATTCAGTATATTTAAGGAGAAGTATGTCAGATACACCCAAGATGACTTTTGCAATTATCAAGCCGGATGCGGTGCGGGCGGGCCAGATCGGCCCGATCATCCAGCGCATCACCGAGCATGGTTTTAAGATTCGAGCGATGAAGTTGCTCCACCTCTCGACCCCGGTCGCCGAGGGCTTCTATGCCGTGCATCGTGAGCGGCCGTTCTTTCGGGAACTGGTGGAGTTTATGACCAGCGGGCCGAGCGTCGTCCTGGCGCTGGAGAAAGAGAATGCCGTCCAGGCCTGGCGCGATCTGATGGGGCCGACCGATTCGACCAAGGCGCCCAAGGGGACGATTCGCGGGGATTTTGGGAAGAGCGTCGGGGAGAACGCCTCGCATGGTTCGGACTCTCCCGAGAACGCCAAGATCGAACTGAGTTATTTCTTTAACGCCACGGAATTCTGCTGAGCCGCGGTTTTCAGTTTTCAGTTTTCAGTTTTCGGCGGGCTTGCCTTGATCGGAGACTGAAAACTGAGGAGAATCCCATCACTGCAGGAAGTTTTAGTAAGAGGCTTTGATTAAAAACTGAAAACCGTCGGAAAACTGAAACTGATCTTCTGGTTGTTGCGGAAATAGATAGGCATGGCAATTCTTGAAGCGCGCAATGTAACCCGCGAATATCGGATGAAGGCCGAGACCGTTCATGCGCTCTCCGATCTCTCGGTCGCGGTTGAAAGCGGAGAGTTCGTCGCCATTCTGGGGACGAGCGGATCGGGAAAGTCGACTCTGCTCAATCTCTTCGGCGGGCTGGATCGCCCGACTTCAGGTGAGATCAGGTTCGACGGCCAGAGCCTGGCGCCGCTTTCGTCCCGCGAGATGTCGCGGTATCGGCTGCGTCGCGTCGGGATGATCTTCCAGAGTTTTAACCTGATTCCGACCATGACGGCGCGCGAAAATGTCTCGCTGGCCCTGGCCTTTGCGGGACTCGGCAAGAGCGAGCGGCGGAAACGCACGCTCGACTTGCTCGAACGCGTCGGCTTATCGCATCGATCGGAACATCGCCCTTCCGAGCTGTCAGGTGGAGAGCAACAGCGGGTCTCCATCGCTCGGGCCCTCGCTAATGAACCCCAGGTCTTGCTGGCCGACGAACCGACCGGAAATCTCGACAGCAACCGCGCGAGCGAAGTCATCGACTTGCTCAACCGGATGCGTGAACGCGACGGCAAGACCATCGTCCTGGTGACCCACGATCAGGAGCTGGCGAAAATTCACGCCACTCACATCATCCGGCTTAAAGACGGCAAAGTTATCGAAAGTTAACTTATGAACTTTACTGATATTATGGGGTTGGCGTGGCGCAATCTTCGCCAGGCCAGGTTGAGAACTTCGCTCACCATGGTCGGCGTCATCGTCGGGGTGGCCGCCATCGTGACGCTGGTCAGTTTCGGGATCGGCCTGCAGCGAAATATTCTCGGCCAGGCGCTGTCGCGACTTGACGTCTTCACTTCGATCACCGTGCGCGGGGCCAGCGCCGATGCCCTCCTGGAGCTGAACGAGGGCCGCACGGTCTTAGATGAGGCGGGGAACGGCGAGCCGGAGAAGAACGGCGATCAGAAGGCGGAAGCCAAGACCGAGCCCGGTCGGAAGGACGGGAGCGAAGATCGGCTGCCCGACGGCCGCCGGGCCTTTCCCACCCTCTCCCGGCGCGTGCTGGATGATGAGACCATCACCGAACTCCAGCGGATCAAGGGCGTCAGGTATGCCTTGCCGATCGTCTCGTTCAACTGCTATGCGCGTTACAACGAACGGGTGCGGCGCCTCTATATCGTCGGGCTGCCGGCTCACCTCGAAGACAATCCCCGGTTCAGAAAGTTTCTGGCGGGCCAGACCTTCAGCAGCGATGATGCGCAGGAGGTGGTGGTCAGCGAAGACCTGCTGGCGGCTTTTTCGGCCAAGGCGTACCAGCAACGCCGCGCCGGACGGCGCCGCAGCGAGGGGCCCTGGCGGCCGTTGGCGACCCGGAGCGAGGAGGAACGGGCCGCGGATGCTCAGAAGGTGATCGGTCAGGAGATCGTGCTCATGACCCCGCCGGCGGCCGAGTCCGAGCCCTCCAGCGTCTTCGGGATCCCCATCCTCAAGGCGGCGAGCCCGGAGCCGGGCCCGAACCCGGAGTTGAACGGCCAGCAGTTCGATCAGCACCGGTTTCGCATCGTCGGGGTCCTGCCCTCGGAGGGCGAATTCAACATCAACGCCCTGCTCAATACCAAGATCGCCGTCCCGATGGAGGTGGCCAAGCGTTTTCGCGAGACCAATCAGGATCCGATGGAACGCCTGGGCGAGACGCTGGCCGGCGATTCCGGCTATTCTCTGGCGGAGGTCCGGGTGATCGATCCGATGCAGATCAAACCGGTCATGGCCCAGATCGATAAGATGGGCTTTCGCACCTTCTCGCTGACCAACCAGTTGGAAGAGATCAATCGCATCTTTCTGATCGTCAATTCGAGCCTGGCCCTGATCGGCGGAATCGCGCTCTTCGTGGCCTCTTTCGGAATCTCCAACACCATGATCATGTCCATTCGCGAGCGGACCCGGGAGATCGGGATTATGAAGGCCATCGGCGGATCGGACGGAGAGATCATGCGCATCTTCTTCATCGAAGCGAGCCTGATCGGACTGGCGGGCGGAATTGTGGGGGTGATGGTCGGCTGGGGCATCGATCGAATCGCCAATATCTTCGCCAATCGATGGATCCTGAAGCATGCGACCGAGGACATCAGGTATATCGAATTCTTCTCGATCCCGTGGTACCTGGCGGTCGGCGCCGTCATCTTTGCGGTGCTGATCAGCCTGATTGCGGCCATCTATCCGGCGCTGGGCGCGGCCAAGGTGGATCCGATCAAGGCGCTGCGGTACGAATAACCAAATCTACAGATCAATCGCGAAACACGCGGAACACGCGAAAAGTGCTTGAATTCGTGTGTTCCGCGTGTTTCGCGGTTTCAGCTCACATTCAGGCGATCCAGCCGCCGCCGATCACCACGTCGCCGTCATAGAAGACCGCGGCCTGGCCCGGGGTGACCGCTCGCTGCGATTCATCGAACTTCACCAGCACCGACCCGTCGTCGCGTCCGGTGAGGGTCGCCGGAGCCTCTTCGGCGCGGGACCGAATCTTGACCATGACCCGCAACGGGCCGGTCAACTCCTTGATCGCCACCCAGTTGACGCGGTGAACGACCATCTCCTGCTTGAGCAGGGCCTCGCTCGAACCGACGACCACCCGGTTGTTCCTGGCATCGATCTGCACGACGTACAACGGCTCCGGCGCGGAGATCCCCAGGCCCTTGCGCTGACCCACGGTGTACCGGTGGATTCCGTCGTGGCGCCCCAGGACCTCGCCGGTCGTGGAGACGATGGGGCCCGGAGCCGGCCGGGTCTCGCCCTTGCCGCCGATCTGGACCAGCGGCCGGTTGGTCGCGGTCGCCTCCGTCCGCTCCTCGTCCAGGTATCGCTCGATAAAACGCGAATAGTTTCCGTCGGGGATGAAACAGATCTCCTGGCTCTCGGGTTTCTGGGCGGTCGGCAGGCCCGCCGCCTCGGCCAGGTCGCGGACCTCCTGTTTGGTCATCTCGCCGAGCGGGAAGAGCGCATAACTCAACTGTTCCTGGGTCAGCTCGAACAGGAAATAGGACTGATCCTTGGCCCGGTTGAGCGCCCGCAGCAGCAGCCACCGGCCCCGATCTTCGTCAAAGGTGACGCGCGCGTAGTGGCCGGTCGCCACCTTTTCGGCCTCGACGTTCTGGGCCAGTTCGACCAGTTTATCGAACTTCAGAAAAGAGTTGCAGGCGACGCAGGGGCTCGGGGTCAGGCCCTCGAGATAATTGGCCACGAAGGGGCGGACCACATCGCGCTCGAACTCCTGCTCCAGGTTGATCACATAAAATGGGAAGCCCAGTTTGGCGGCCACCGCGCGGGCGTCGTAGAGGTCGTCCAGCGAACAGCAGCGCGAGGGCAGGGCTTCGCCGTCCGGCCCGACGTTGATTCGCCGCTGATTCCACAACTGCATCGAGAAACCGACCAGTTCGTGGCCCTCCCGTTTGAGCAGCGCGGCGGTGCTGGAACTGTCCACTCCGCCGCTCATGGCTACTGCGATCATATATTTTGTATTATTAAAATGTTAAATCTCAATTTTCGCCCCGGGGGCCGCTCCGCGCGAAACCCCGAGTTTTAAACTCGAAACTATTGAGCAGCAATGTTAAGATGTAAGAACGATTCTAACATAGAAAGTATTACGATTAGCAGGGACGATCGAAAGGACAATGACCCAAACTGTGATAGAAGCTTCTGCCAAAGAGCACCCCATTGAGAAATATCGCATTACTAGCGAGCCATACTATCTGTCCGTCAAAAATGAGTCGGCGATCTTCGAGACCGCCTTCAAGGCGAAACTCCCGGTAATGCTTAAAGGACCGACCGGCTGTGGCAAGACCCGATTCGTTCAAGCCATGGCTTATCGTCTTGGACGGCCCCTGGTCACCATCGCCTGCCATGAAGATTTATCGGCGACCGATCTGGTCGGCCGCTTTCTGCTTGAAGGTGACGAAACCATCTGGCACGACGGACCGCTGACCACAGCCGTCCGGCACGGCGCCATCTGCTACCTCGACGAGGTGGTCGAGGCGCGAAAAGATACGATTGTTCTGATCCATCCGTTGACCGACGACCGGCGCATTCTGCCGGTGGAGAAGCTCGGAGTGCTGCTCAACGCGCCGGAGGATTTCATGCTCGTGATCTCATACAATCCCGGGTATCAGAGCGTGTTGAAAGATCTGAAACAATCCACCCGCCAGCGCTTTCTCTCGATTGAGTTCGATTATCCGTCGGTGGAGGCCGAGGCGCAGATCGTGGAGCACGAAGGCGGAGTCAATCCGGCCACCGCGCGGGATCTGGTCAAGATCGGCGAGAAGGTCCGCAATCTGAAGGGGCATGGCCTGGAAGAAGGGGTCTCGACACGTCTGCTGGTCTATGCCGCGCAGATGATTGCGCGGGGCATCGAGCCGGTCACGGCTTGTGAGATCTCCATCGCCAGCCCGATCACCGATGACTCCGAACTGCAGAGAAGCATCCGGGAAATTGTGACTACCGTGATTTAGTAAAGCCGGTCTTCAGGTCTCAATCTCCAGGACTGCCCAATCCGGGGTCTGAGATCTGAAATCTGGTCCCCCAGAGATCTAGACGGTTGCAGGGTTTATGTCGGACGAGCGAAAAGGACTAACCGGATCACTATTGAAAGGGCTGACGCGAAACACAGTCGAATCGCTGGCGATGAAGATGGGTTTGAAGCCGAATGAGCGGGGGTGGGTGACGGTTGATGTGGGAGCGTCACTGGTCAGTGTCTCACCGAAGGTGGCGGTGGACTTCTTCAAGTCCGTGCCCGAGGTGGCGAAACTGTTGGAGAACGACGATCTCCGCGCCTGGGCGGAGTTGGGGCGGCGAATCGCGCTCAATAGCGCGGAGGAGGCCAGCGATTTCTTCCGGTACTCGATCGAGGTGCTGGAAGCCTTGCCGGGGCCGCTGCGTTCTCTGGTCATTGCGCTCTGTTCGAAACAGATCGTCCTGTCGCCGGCCGCGGCCTTGACGACTTTTCGCAACTCGCCGCGCACGGCCCGGTCGATGGGTGATGAACGGTCGGCGGCGAGAATGTTCGAGATCGCGGTCGAGGTCGCCCATCGTTCGGTGAAGCACAGCACCGAGGTCCTGGTCGCGGCGCCGCAGGCGCTCGCCGCGTTACGCCATTTCGAGACCGATTCGCGGGAATCCCCCATCGATGCCACCTTGAATCTCGCCGAGAGCTTCGCCCAGCGGACCGGCGCGACCGCCGCCGAATTTCTGGCCGCCGTCGGCGAGGGCCTGGGTTTTGTCCGCAATCCCGGAGACGTGGTCCGGCTCTGCCGGCAGACCGCGCTCTTCCTCGAACGGGGCGGCGCGACGGCGCTCCAGTACTTTCGCTCGGCGCGCTCGGTGATCGAGGTCGGCGGCACCGCCAGCTTCGAAAAATGGAATCACGTCACGCGCAAGGTCGCCGACGAGGGGAATGCCATCGTCTATGATTTCCTCAAATTGACGCCCAAAGTCCTGGCCGCGCTCTCTTTGATCCAACGCAAACAGATTACCGAACGGGTCAACGCGGTGCTCGAGGTCGTGGAGCACCTGGCGATGCACAACGTCTACGTGGCGCTCGAATGTTTCAAGAGCTCGCCGAAGGCGCTGGCCTCCGCCACGCTCGATCAGTTTCGATCCTGGGCGGAAGAGGGCGCGAAGCTCCATCGCCAGGACCGGCGGCGGGCGCAGGCCTACTATGCCCTCGAATCGAAGACCAGCCAGGAGTCGCTGCGCGGCGCACACGAGGGAGTCACGCTCGAATCGGTCTCGCATCTGCTCAGGTTGTACATCGAGGGGCTGACCGGGAACGAGATGGTGATCGCGCCGCTCGGGACGATTCCGGAAGAGTCCAAGATCAACGACGGGCATACGATCCAACTGCCCTCGGTCGTCTCCGAGTTCGGCTCGCCGGAGGCCGATTTCAAGCTCTACAAGGCCCTGGCGGCGCACGCTTCCGGCCAGGTCGAATTCGGCACCCGCGCGGCGGGCACGCCCGATATCCGGGCCGCCCTGAAGTCGATCGACTCCTACTTCGATGAGCAGGCGCAGCGCCATCTGGCCGAGGGCCTGGACGAACAGGAGTACATTCAGTATTCGAACCGCGAGCATCTCGCGGGGCAGTCGCGGAGGGGGCTGGACCCGGAGATCTTCGAGACGGCCGATTACAAGACGGTGCTCTCGCGGTTTCCGAATCAGATGCTGGCCGCTCGCATCTTCACCACCCTCGAGAACGGCCGGATCGACTGGCAATTGCGGACCGTTTATCGTGGCATCCGGCGCGATCTGGACTTTGTGAGGGCCCACCTGGTCGAACGCCGCCCGCCGATTGTGGAACTGACGATCGAGCAGGCCATCTATGAGATGCTCTTCCAGATCACGATCTGCGGCGGGGTCAAGGATGAGACGGCCCGGCGCGCGTACGCCCAGGTCATCTCCCAGTTCGAGAATATCGTCTCCTCCTATCTGCGCCGCGACGATGCGACGGTGGGCGATACCCTGATGGCGACCTTCCTCATCTATGAGCTGCTGGACAGCCGGAAGAGCCAGCAGGAGGCCGAGGCCAAGGCCGCAGAAGAGCAACAAGAGTCCGACCAGGACCGTGAGGAAGAGCAACGGGACAATTCTCAGCAGCAACAGTCGGTCTCCCAGCGGCAACGGCGGTCGGAACTGTTCAATCAATGGTCCCAGGTCGTGGAAGAGACGGCGCCGACCGATTCCGAACTGCTCAATGAGCTGATGAACGCCGAGACCAGCGAACAGGAGCTGCAGGAGGGCGATGAGGCCTTCTTCTACGACGAATGGGATCGGGAACTGGGCGATCACCGGGCCCGCTGGTGCCGCGTCATCCAGCGCGACAACCGCCGCGGCCACAGCGAGTTCGTCGAGCAGGTCCGGGCCCGGTACTCGGGCGTGATCTCGTCGATTCGCCACCAGTTTCAATTGCTCAAACCGGAGTCCCTGCGCAAGATCAAGGGGGAACTCGACGGGGAGGATTACGACCTCCAGGCCGTGATCGACCATCACGTCGACAAGAAGACGACGGGGCGACCCTCGGATCGTCTCTACATCCGCCGCATCCGGCGTGAACGCGACGTCGCCGTCTCGTTCCTGCTCGATATGTCGTCATCGACCGCGCGGACCATCACGCGCTATCCGAGCCAGCCCTACACCCGGCCCGGCCAGAAGATCATCGATATCGAGAAACAGGGGCTGGTCCTGATGAGCGAGGCGCTCGAGGCCGTCGGGGATGCCTATTCGATCTCCGGGTTCACCAGCGAGGGGCGCCGCAACGTTAAATATTTCGTCATTAAACGGTTCGGCGAGAAGTACTCGTCCGAGGTCGAACGGAGAATCGGCGGCATCACCTATCACAACAACACGCGGCTCGGGGCGGCCATTCGCCACGCCGCGGCCGAACTCGAAAAACAGGATGCGCGAACCAAACTCCTGATCGTTTTGAGCGACGGTCGGCCGTACGATCATGATTACGGGGACTCCCGCTACGCGCGCGACGACACCAAAATGGCCCTGCGGCAGACGAAAGTCGCCGGGATCACGCCTTTCTGCATCACGATCGATCGCGAATCCGAGGCTGAATTGAAGGATTTGTACGGCGAGGTCGGCTATACCATCATCGATGACGTCATGAGCCTGCCGGAACGCCTGCCCGGAATCTATCGCAGATTGACGACCTGATCGGTCTGCCCACCGCGAAAGACGCGAAAGCCTGGCAATTTCTTTGCGTCTTTCGCGCCTTTCGTGGTTGGTCTTCTATCTACTTCCCGAAATCGACTTTCGGCGCCGTTCGGGAGCCCTCCTCCGCTTTGAAGAGCGGTTTCTGCTGAAAATTCAAGAGCGTGGCGATCACCACCGTCGGGAATCGCTGCCGGGTCGTGTTGTAGTCCGCGGCGGCGGCATTGTAGTCCCGGCGAGCCACGTTGAGCCGGTTTTCGGTTCCGGCCAGCTCATCCTGTAACCGCAAAAATTGTTGATCCGATTTCAATTGCGGGTACTGTTCGACGAGCGAGAGAAATCGGCCGCCGGTTCCGAGAATCCCTCCATTGCCGGGGGCCAGAATCTTCGTCTGGCGCAGGGCCTCGGTCATCTCGTTGTTGGCCGCGATCTTCTCCTCGGGCGAGGCCGTCGGGGACAGAATCTTCGAGCGAGACTCGGCGATCTTGGTCAGGACCCCCTCTTCCAGCCGGGCATATCCTTTGACGGTGTTGACGAGATTGGGGATCAGGTCGGCCCGGCGTTGCAGATTGCTCTCGATGTTCGACCACTGCTGATCGACGAAGTTGAGTTTAGCGATCAGTGAATTGTAGGTGCCGATTGCCGTCCCACCGACCACCAGCAAGAAGAGGATGACGACCCCCAAAACGACCAACCCGATCTTTCCCGCAGTTCCCATGGTTCTCTCCTTAATTAATCACATGTTGTTTACGGCTTCGATGACCCGTGTGATGCAGTCCAGGTACCCGGCAAAAAGGTTCTGAACTTCGACCTGCTTCAGGTCTCCCGGCTCTTCACGGAGGTGCAAGATCCGGACCAGTGGGGTCGTGTCGATCCCCAACCGTTGATGGATGCGCTGGACCGTCTCCAACCGGTCGGCCGGCGGTTCTTCGCCGGCCAGTTCCAGGACCGGCCGCATAAACCGCACGAAACTGACGATGCTCTCCGTCATCAGCTTCAGCAGATCACTGGAGGAGAGGCTCGCCGGCAGATAGAGCGACCGCAATCGCAGCAGCTTACCCCGGAGTTCAAGCTCGGTCTCCCAGCGCAGGTTGGCCTTCGAGGGCTCCCGGTCCGCCAGCAAGTCCGAACCGTAGAGTACCCGGTAGACCCTCTTCATCTGACGGAACTCGATCGGATAGACGTCGAGCGAGTCGTTCAGCTCCTTGGCCGTAAAAAAGACCGGCATCTGGTACCCGGCCGCCGTCAACCAATGCGCGACCGGCCGAATTTGCTGCAGATCGCCGGCCCCCAGCGATTGGGTGACGATCAGGAACTGAAGATCGGACCGCCGGTGCTTCTGCGCCGTGACCCCCGAACCATGGACGATGACCGAGACCAGATTGTCGCCCTGGTTGGTTCGCAACCGGGAGACCAATTCGTCGAAGTTAAGATCTTTACTCAATCTGTCCTCTCCCAAGACCTGGGTCTCAAGACCCGGCCGTCAAAACCGATGATTTGGGTCTACCAGCTATCGCTGGCCCCGCCGCCGCCGCTGCTGCCTCCTCCGAAACCTCCCCAACTGCCGCCGCCGCCGCTACCGCCCCAGCCGCCGCTATTGCCCCAGGAACCGCCCCCGAAAGAACCGCCGCTGCGATTGAAGATGATGGGGGCCAGCCACCACAGGTTCTGGCCCGAGCCCCGGCCGGGCCCGCCCCGCCGGCCACCCCGGCCTTTGAAGATCCCGATCAATACGATTATGACGAAGATTATGACGAAGATCAGGGGGCCGCCGGAAGATCTCGAACCCCTTCTCTCCGCCTTCTCTGGTTGATAGGCGAACCGGCGGTCTTCGAGCCCCTCGATGGAGATGTTCAGTTTCTCGGCCAGCGTGTCGACCAGCGTCCTGGTCCCGACGGCCATTCCCTGGGAATAGTCCTGTTGCTGGAGGTACGGCCTCATCCGGCGGATGAGCTCGCCGGCCAGACCGTCGGGAAGGTCTCCCTCCAGGCCGTAACCCACCTCCAGCCGCGTCTTGCGGTCCTGGAGGGCCACCAGCAGGAGCGCCCCCCGGTCTTTGTTCGGACCTTCCCTGGCTCCGATCCCCCAGGCCCGGTAGAGCGCAGTGGCGTACTCCTCCAGCGGCCGGCCCTCAAGCGATTGGATCGTGACGACGGCGATCTGGATCCCTGAAGCCTTCTCAAAGTTGGACAGCATCCCCTCCAGTTGCGTCCGGGTCTGGCTGTCGATGAGATTGGCAAAATCGTTGACGTGGCCAATGTAGGCGGGCAGGCCGGCGGGCTGGGCGAAAACCGGTAGAACCGCTGACCAGAGCAGAAACGAAATGACTGAAAGGATTGAGCAGATCGACAGGGGCCGGCGCCGAGGCCGTTTGATCATCATCTTATATTATTTTTCACTTTCATTATTTTTTCGCTTTCCATAGGTCCTATACGACGCTTGCTCCGTAATTATATCGGGTAGTCATTTTTTGGTAAGTCCGTCAACAGTCTAACCTGTCCTGGACACGATCTGAAACCAGATTTAGATCGGGAGATCCGGTTTGACAGGGTTGGAGTGTAAAAGTTACAATCCGCCCCGATGTTAGCGGTCTAATTGAGTCACCGATTTTGTTTCACGGATTTCCCCGAGTGTAAAAAAATCTACACGCTAACTGAAATCAAAGACATTCCAATAAGCTGGGAATGGAAGAAAACCGGAGGAATTACAGACAATGGAGAAGCGTGAAATTGAGACGGACCCTCACAGTACTGGTCTCCGTCTCTTAACCGCATGCCTCTTTGCAATTGCCCTAGCCGCCATACAAATCCACTCAACTTATGCACAGGGACGAGGCGCCGCCTCTAGCGACAGTGAAGTGCCCGCAGAAGTTTCGAATCGTAATGCCGAGATTCAGCGAATCATCGAGCGGTCGAACGGCTATTTCCAATCGGGAGAGGCCAATTTCCGTGATGGTAACTACGAGAAAGCCCGTCGCGAGTATGACCGCGCGATCGATCTGGTGCTCGAATCCGGTCTTGGCGTCCGCACGGATGCCAGGCTACAGCAATATTATCAAAATCTGGTCGATCTGATCTTTCAGCGTCAGATGGCTTTGCTTTCAGGTGCGGCACCCGCGGCGGTCAAGCCTGCTGTCAGTCAGGGAGAGGTTGCACAGAATGGTCCGGCTCCGCAGACTCCGGATGCCGATCGCGGATTTGGACAACAGGTCTATTCGCCGTCGCCGCTGGATGAGTTGACGAAGCTCAAGTTGACCGAGGAAGAGACCAAGGACGTGACCGAAGAGCAGACCGTTTCGGCGGTCGTCGCGGCCAAGCTCGATTTCAAATTCAAGCCGAACGCCCTGGTCCAGGGATTTATCAATTACTACACCGGTCGCGGTCGCGCGACCATGGAGCAGGGACTCCGCCGGTCCGGCCGGTTCATGGCCATGGCCCGGAAGATCTTTAAAGAAGAAGGCGTCCCGCAAGACATCGTCTGGTTGGGTCAGGTGGAGAGCGCCTGGTCGCCGGTGGCCCGGTCGTGGGCGGCGGCGGTCGGACTCTGGCAGTTCATTCCTTCGACCGGCGCCCGTTACGGGTTGCGGCAAGACTACTATGTCGATGAGCGTTCGAGTTTCGAGAAGGCGACTCGCGCTTCGGCTCGCTACCTGAAGTGGCTGGCCAATCGGTACGACGGGAACTGGGAACTGGCGATGGCCGCCTACAACTCGGGCGAAGGCCGAATCGACTCCGCGGTCGCGCGGTCGGGTTATGCCGATTTCTGGGAGATCTACTCCCGAGGTCTGATTCCGCAGGAGACCCGGAACTACGTGCCCAATATCCTGGCGACGATCATCATCGCCAAGAATCCGGAAAAATACGGTTTTTCAGTCAGTCAGGAACCGGCGCTGACCTACGACTACGTCAAGGTCAACAATATCGTCGATCTGCGACTGGTCTCCGACGCTACCGACACTCCCTACGATTACCTGGAGATGCTCAATCCCGATCTGAAGCGTGGTGTCACGCCCCCGGGAGTCGATCATCTGCTGCGCCTGCCCACGGGTAAGGGCCGGTTGCTGGCCGCCGCGCTGACGCGGATTCCGGCCGAAAAACGGGCCACCTGGCG
>DATEFT010000006.1:0-3394 GCA_035280505.1 Blastocatellia bacterium
CAACCGCGGCAAGCATGCGATCAAGGCCGGGACCGAGATCTTCCGGGACCAGGAGAACGATCTCTTCAGCGGACCGCAGCAACGGCCGACTTACGATTTTCGGAACCTCTTCGATTTTGCGGCGGACCTTCCGCTGTCGCAGAGCGGCGTCAACTTCGATCCGCGCACCGGCGGCCCCGCCACGCAGGACGTTCAGTATCGAACGACCACCTATGGGTTCTTCGTTCAGGACAACTATAAGGTCAAGAAGAATCTCTCGCTCAACCTGGGATTGCGCTGGGACTTCTCCTCGAATCCCTACGAGAAGAACGGCCGGATGAGCACGGTCATTCTGGGCCCCGGATCGACCTTTCAGGAGCAGATGGCCAAGGCCTCGGTGGGCGTCGTCCCGCAGTTGCTGGAGAAGCATCGGATCGGATACCTGGCGCCGCGCTTCAGTTTCGCCTGGGCGCCGACGCGCCTCGAGACGCGCCTGAGCGTCAGGGGCGGCCTCGGGGTCTTCATGAGCCGGTGGCCGAACATCGCCTGGAGCGATCGGATCCGGGCCAATCCTCCGTTCCAGTCGGGGATCAACGCCGACACGGAAACGCCCGGCAGTCCGAGGCCGGTCTATGGGCTGTGCCAGATGGCGGTCTCTCCCTTCAACTGCCCGCTGCCCACCGGTCTGGTCCTCGGCCTGAACGAGCGCGGCGGCCCGCTGGGAGCGCGAGCGCAGATTGGAGGCCCCGCCCCGGATTTGAAATATGCCTATACGATCAACCGTTTCTTCGGCATTCAGTATGCGCTGGCCTCCAACTGGGTTCTCGAGGCCGACTACCTGGGCTCGCAGGCCGTCCATCTCTACACCAACACCGATCGCAACCGATTCGCCGGGGACTTCAGCTTCGATCCGAACCTGGACCGGATCAATCCGTTCTTCGGCACGATCAGCTACACGGACAACAGCGGATGGTCCCACTACAACGGCGGCACCGTCTCGCTGCAGAAGAGGTTCAGCCAGGGATACACTTTCACGACTTCGTTCACTTTCGGCAAGACGCTCAGCGTGCAGGACGCGACCGGGGTCGGGCGCGACAGCCTGCAATCGCCGATCGTCGATGCCAACAATCTCAGGGCCCAGCGCGGCCCGGCGGCCTTCGACATCTCCAAGAGTCTGTCGATGAGCTTCGTCTATGACGTCTCGCCCAAACTCTTCGGAAATCGCTGGGCCAAATCGCTGCTCGGAAACTGGCAACTGGGAGTGATCGGCAGTTTCCAGGGCGGATACCCGCTCTGGATCACGACCACGCAAGATTTCAACGGGGACGGCACGGCCTTCGATGTGCCCTTCACTCCGTCCTTCGGTAATAACCGGAAGGCCAGCCGGTCCGATTTTCTCAACGGGTTCGTGACGACGGCGGACTTCCCGGTGCCGGACTGCATCCGGACCGAGACGCGCGCCGCCCCGCCACCGCCGCCCGGCCAGCCCGAGCAGCCACCGCTGGTCGTGTGTGTGGGTTGGGCCGGCGGCGGAGATCTCGGACGCAATACCTTTCGAGGCCCCGGATTGGCCAATGTGGATTTCAGCCTCGGGAGGAGCTTCGGCCTTCCCAAAGCGATCGGGAAGGAGGGGGCGCGAATTCAGCTTCGAGCCGAGTTCTTCAACCTGTTTAATCGCGTCAACCTGGATCCGCGCACGGTCGTGACCAGCCTGACGGGGCCGCAGTTTGGCCGGGCCACCGGCGTGTTCAATCCGCGGACCGTCCAGTTGGCCGCCCGAATTGAGTTCTAAAATTGTCTGACCGCAGCGGATTTTGTGGGCAGGACCGTGAGCGGTACTGATTCAGATGGTTCTGATGTCGGGACACGCATGTCAAAAGGGTAGCCAACCTCATCCAACAAAGGAGTCCAGTTATGAAGAAGATTCTCGTTCTGGTTGTTCCGTTGTTAATTGGTGTCCTGCTGCTGTCGCTGCTCTTCTCGCTCGAGCAACGAGGATCGACGGCATCCGAACCGGAGATCCTGCCGCTCTTTCCGGTCAAGAGCCCGGATCGCCTGAGTTTCGTCGGCCACGCGAATTCAACCGACGGAGCGGAACCGGCGCTGCGAACGCCGTCCGGGGCGATCTGGAACCGCGAGCCGCTGGCCGTCGCCGCCGGGTTCACGAGCGCCTTCCGCTTCCGAATCAACGATCAGGCCGCCCTTGAGAAGCAGGCCGGCGGGCTGAGCTTCGCGATTCAGAATGCCGGACTGACCGCCATCGCCGAGACCGATTGCCGGCTGGGCCGCTCGGTGCTGCCCAACAGCGTCGTCATCGAGCTGAACCCGTTCGAGAGACGTCCCGCCTGCGACGGCGCGGACCTGCAGGCAAGAGGCCTGGGGATCAACCTGAATCATAGTCTGCCCGGTGAACCGGCCGCGCCCAACGAAAACTACTCGCTGGGGCGTCTGGGGCCGGATTCGGTGCCGTCGCTGAACGACGGCCGGTCGCACCTGATCCTGGTCGAATACAGTCCGGGGCTGCTCAATGTGTATCTCGACGATCTGAATGCTCCGCTGCTGAAGGCCCGGGTGGATCTGGCGCTCGAACTCCGGTTGACCGAGGGCCGCGCCTGGCTCGGATTCACGTCGGACGAAGCGGCGTCGCAGAATCTGGAGATCCTGGAGTGGTGGTACTGGCGGATGTCTGACGCCGCCGGCCTCGATCGCCGCATGATCATCTCGGGGGCCACCGTGGAAGAACCGGCGAGGGAGAACATCTTCGGACCGATCCCCACCCCGTCGCCGGCGATGCCGGCCGGATACTGTCCCGGCCTCGCGAACGGCCCCGAAAACGGGACCTACCAGGTGCTCAATCCCGGTTCGTCGGCCACGATCTATAGCTCGGCCCATTTCGCCGCTCGATGGAACGCGTCCAACAATGTGCCGCTCACCGAGGCCCAGGCCCAGGAGGGTCTCAATACGCTGGAGCAGCTCTGGACGAAGTACATTGCCGAACTCGGTTTTCCCAGGCCCTACGACACCGATGCCGTCAAATACAAGGTCGACGTCAACGTCAGCGATCAGGGCTGGGCATCGGGCGGCGGCACCGGCGCGGGCCATCCGGCCATGTGGCTTCATTACAATGCCTTTCGGGATCCGGGGGCGCTCGCGCACGAGTTCACCCATACGCTCCAGTTCTCCTCTCGCGGCATGCGCGATTCGGTCTACACCGGATGGTCCTGGGAGAGCCATGCCGAATGGATGAGGCATCAATTCTTCCGCGACCAGGTCAACTGCGCGGAGTTGCTCGTCAACTACCCTCACCTTTACTATGGGTCCACACGAGACCGGTATTGCAACTGGCAATTCTGGGAATTTATCAAGGACAAGTACTGTTATCGAATCGTGACCGATATCTGGGCCCTCTCCAAAA
>DATEFT010000007.1:0-3030 GCA_035280505.1 Blastocatellia bacterium
CGGCGGCCCATTTCATGGAACGCGCTCTTCGGCCGATAATAAGCCGACCGTGATTCAAACCGCGAAAGACGCCGATGTTTCGCGGTTTGTAGACCAATTTTGTTAGCCACGTAATTACTCTGAAGCGAGCTTTCAGGATATCTAGAAGTGAGATGAAAGAAACAACCTCGAGTCAAGCGTTGATCCAAATATCCGAGGAGGAGCTGGCTCAACGGGAGCAAGAGTTCGTTCAGCAGCAAGAGCCGAGCACCAAAAAACGGTGGCGCTGGATTGCGGCCCGAGTGCTACTGGTGCTGGTCGCCGTGCTGGCGGCGGTCGTCTGGGACAGTCGGACTGAATCACAGATCAAGATCGTCCTCTCCCAGTCTCCCCAGTTGGTGAAGTTGGCGGCGACCAACCGAGAGCGTTCCGAGAGCATCGAGGCCTGGTTATGTACCCTCATCATCTCCGGAAACTCGCCCGGCGCGCTCGAAGCGGCCCGGAAGATCGAGAATGCGGACCTGCGCTCCCGGGTGTTGGCCGCGCTCGTCGGAGCGCTGGCGAAGGTCGGCCAGACGGAAGAATCTCAGCGGGTCGCCAGGGAGGCGCTCGAGACGGCCCACCAGATCCAGGGTGACGGCCCGCGCTATCGGGCGCTGGCCGATCTCGTCGAAACGCTGGGGAAAGCCGGGAAGCGCGGCGAGGCGTTCGAAGCGGCCCGGAAAATCGAGAATGCGGACCTGCGCTCTCACGTGCTGGTCGATTTCATCGGCGTGCTGGCGAGGGCGGGCCAGCGGAACGAAGCGAGCGAGGCCGCGAGCGAGGCGCTCGCCGCCGCCCGTCGGGTCGAAGATGCAGACCTTCGTTCCCGGGCGCTGGCCGGCATCATCGGGGCGCTGATGACTGTCGATCGGACGGAAGAGGCGCGACAGCTCGCCGGCGAGGCGTTCGACGCGGCCCGCCAGATCAAGGATGGCGGCTATCAGGGTCAGGCCATGATCAACGTCGTCGAGACGTTGACGAAGGTCGGCCAGACGGGCGAAGCGCTCAAAGCGGCCCGCCGGATCGAGTATGCCTATTCTCGGTCGATGTCTCTGGCCGACATTGTGGAGGGGTTGGGAACGGCCAGCCGGGGGGAAGAGGCGCAAGAGGTTGCGAACGAGGCGCTCGAGGTGATCCGCAAGATCGAGAGTGCCGCCGCCCGTTCTCAAGCGCTGGCCAGCCTCGCCGGTGCGCTGGGAACGGCGGGTCGGGCGGATGAGGCGCAGCAGGTCGCGAACGAGGCGCTCGAGGCGGTCCGCAAGATCCAGGATTCCTACGCCCGTTCCGGACAGATGGTCAACATTGCCGAGGCGTTGGGGAAGGCCGGCCGGACGAGTGAGGCGGTCGAAGCGGCCCGCCGGATCGAAGATGTGGACCTCCGTTCGCAGGGGCTGGCCGGTCTCGTCGAGGCTCTGGCGAAGGCCGGGCAGGCGGAAGAGACGCAACGGGTCGCGAACGAGGCGCTCGAAGTGGCCCGCCAGATCAAAGAGGCGGGCTATCGTTCCCGGACGATGGTCAACCTCGTCGAGGTGTTGACGAGGGCCGGCCGGCCGGACCAGGCGCTCGAAGCGGCCCGCCAGATCGAAGATCCGGGCTATCGCTCGCAGGCCATCGTGGTCGTCGCCGAGGCCCTGGCCAATAATCGCGAGGCGGGCAAGGCTAAAAGCGCCTTCAATGAGGCTGAGGATGCGGCCGAGGATGCTCCCAGAGGCCAGGGGCGGTCGATGCGATCGGCCGCGGTCGCCAGGGGATTGGCCAAACTTCGTCACTACCGCCTGGCTCGCGAGGCCGCCAACCTCTGCTCTTCGGCCAACGACAAGCTGGGCGCCTACACGGTTATCTATCGCGAGTATCTGATCGAGCGAAAACCCGATCTGCAAAACCTGTTTGAAGGGAATCAGCCGGAATGAAGATCTGAAACCCGGAGGAGACTTGAATGACAAGGATGATCTACCTGCTTCTTATCTGCTGCCTGACGGCGGGCCCGTCGCCGGCGGGTTCACAGCTCAAGCCCTCGGACTCTTTACGGGAGGTCAAAGCGGTTCTGGATCAGTTGATGGGCTTCAGTAAGCGTGAGGCTCTGGCTTCACCGGACGCCAAAACTCTCTATACCGGCGAGGCTCTGAAATGGAGCTTTCCCACCTTCGGCAACCTCACCGCGGCGCCCGATAAGATCGTCTTGACCGATCGATCTGCGATCGCGCGCTATCAGGTGACCGCCGACAGCGGCTCGACCGCCGACGTCTATGTCTACTTGATCAAGGAAGAGAAATGGAAGGTCAAATCGGTCCGCCGGCTGGCGCTGACCGGCCTGCTGGAAGTAGTGCAATCGGGTCTCAAGGCTCAAACGAGCTTGACGGATGTGGAACGCGACACGCTCGCCAACATCAATCTGACGCTGGCCACGGACCAGGAATTGATCAAGTGGCTGACCGAACACAAGACTCAGTTCGATCGATTGCGCGAGCTGGCGGCCTCGGCCAAGATCTCCATGCCCCAATTCATTACGGCGCATGACCAGGACCATCTCACCATCGCCGCTCTGCTCAAGGAACTGCACCTGGGTGGAGTCGAACTCGACGGATCCAAAACCATCAAGATTATTATCGGAGGGGTGACCGATAACACGGTCGGCTACATCTATGCTCCCTCCGACAACCCGCCGCAGATGGACGACGGCGAGTATTTCTGGGTGGAGAAGGTCGTCGATAACTGGTATCTGTTTCGGACGACCTGACGGAACAGACCGCGAAAGACACGAAAGACACGAAAGATCCCGAGTCATCAAGCTGGATCGGTAAGGCAGATAACGGCAACGAATAGACGCTGAGGTTATTCAAGATGAAAGGCCGGATCCCAGATTCCAAGAGCGGTTGGTCGCGTCGCGAGCTGCTGCGCTGGTCGGTTTGCGCGGCGGCGATGGAGGCCGTCTCGGCGTTGCCGGGCCGGGCCTCGGTGACCGACATGGCGGCGACGGGCCGGGAGGTCGTGCGCGAATTCCCCTGGGGG
>DATEFT010000008.1:0-24233 GCA_035280505.1 Blastocatellia bacterium
CGGAGGCTTCGGTGCGCAGCAGCGCCGCCAGCGCGCTGGGCGCGATCGGACCGGAGGCGAAGGCGGCCGTTCCGATCTTGCTGGTCGCGCTCAAAGATCGGGAGGCGCTGGTTCGAAGCACGGCGGCCGGCGCGCTGGGCGGCATCGGCGGGCCGGCGCGAAGAGTGGTGCCGGCGTTGATCGCCGCGCTCAAAGATCAGGCGGCCACGGTCCGCAGGTCCGCCATCTATTCGTTGGAGAAGCTGCAACCGGAGGCGCGAGCGGCGGTGCCGGCGTTGATCGTCGCGCTCAAAGATCCGGAGACGCCGGTTCGTCTCTCGGCCATCAATGCCATGAATAAGATCAAGCCGGAGGCGCGAGCGGCGGTGCCGGCGTTGATCGCCGCGCTCAAAGATCCGGAGTCGTCGGTCCGCAGTTCGGCGGCCCGGGTTCTGGGCGGGATCGGGCCGGAGGCCCGGCCGGCGGCGCCGGCCCTGATGGAGGCGCTCAAGGATGCGGATGAATCGGTCCGCCGTTCGGTGATGCAGGCCCTGGACGGCATTAAACTGGGAGCGAAGGCGGCCCTTCCGGCCTTGCAGGCGCAGCTCGCGGATCCGGACTCCGAGATTCGCAACTCCGCGGCGTTCACCCTGGGCGGAATCGGGCCGGAGGCGAAAGAGGCGGTGCCGGCCCTGTTGACGGCGCTCACAGATCCGGTCGCCACGGTTCGCAGTTCGGCGGCCACGGCCCTGACCCTGATCAAGCCGGAGGCGCGGGAGGCGGTGCCGGCGCTGGTGGCCGCGCTCAGGGATCCGGATGCCTCGGTTCGCGGGTCCGCGGCCTCTGCCCTGTGGGGCATCGGGCCGGAGGCGCGAGCGGCGGTGCCGGCGTTGCTCGTGGCGCTCCAGGATCGGGAGTCGTCGGTCCGCTGCTCCGTGGCCCTGGCCCTGGCCGGGATCGGGCCGGAGGCGAAGGCGGCAATCCCCGAGTTGATGGCCGCGCTCAAGGACCCGGCGGCGATGATTCGCGGCACCGCCGCGACGGCCCTGGGAGGGATCGGGCCGGAGGCCAGGAAGGCGATCCCGGAGCTGGTGGGCCTGCTCCAGGATCCGGATAGTTTCGTCCGGATGGCCGCCGCCGGCGGATTGAGCTCGATTGCGGTCAAGTCGCTGGAGCTGAAGAGCACGGCCAGTCTGACGCCGCTGAAGTTGGCTTATGAAGCCATGAGGAACCATCCCGATGAGGTCGTGAAGGAGCAGGCGGCCCGGGTCAAACAGGTGCTCGACGCCATGGAACTGATCCGGCCTTCGATTCTGGGCTCCGCCTGGCTCTGGGTGCTCGATCATCGGTTGATGTGTCTACTGCTGGCCGCTTATCTGTCGTTACCCGCGATCTGGTGGTCGATGCTGATCTGGACTCCGCTCGGGTTACTCCGGATCAGCGAGGCGCTCGGCCGCTGCGAACCAGGAGCCCGGCTTCGAGTCGCGGTAATCAGGTTCCCGACGCGCCATCTCTTGTTGATCAGCCTCTTCCAGTACCACCCGCGCGTTCTCGATGCGTGGGTCTCGCGCCACCTGGCCGGGGCCCGGGCGCGGTCATTCGACGAACCGCACCGGGCGACCGCCTGGGCCATGGCCGATCAGGAGGAGCAACGGCTCGGCCGGACCCACCGGGTACTGCCGGTGCTGATCGAAGGCGAGTTCGATCAGGTGGCCGACGGCCAGAACGCCCTGCTCGAGACGGTTCGGAGGCGACTGCGGGAACTGATCGAGGAACAGGTCGCGGAAGAGTTTTTGCTGCAGTTGCTGCGGAAGCGGCGGCTGTTGGTGGTTATCGACAACCTTCCGGAATGGGACGAAGCCATGCGTCGAAAGATCTGCCCACAACTGCGCGATCTCCCCGCCGCCGCGCTGGTGGGCTCTTTGTCCATCGAAAAATAGTTCGATCCCGGCTGTCCGTCAGACCCGCCCCCCAGGTCCATCCGGCCACTTTATCGGCCGGCCGGATGATTAAAACGGCTTCAGGTATTACAATAGATCTTCAGAAAAAATATCGAAAAAATAGTTGAATCGTGGTTAGCCGTTTGGACCATGGTTTCGGCCTTACACAGTTGAGGGCCGCAATTCCAGTGGTGGATGCAACAGGTCTGGGATACGCAAACACCGCTGGAATTGCGCGAGGAGATCTTAGCTATGACTTATCGGACGATCGGATCAAGAGACTGGCGGCTGCTGGCGATCGCCTTCGTGGTGGTTCTCTGTGGTTCATGGGGCACGGCTAGCCCAGGGCTGCAGGACGGAGGGGGAGAGGCCGGGCAGACGGTTCGGAATCGGAAGTCTCAGGGGCCTCGGAAACGAGAGCGGGCCCAGCCGCCGGTGGAAAAAGGAGCTCCGGTCCAATCCGAAGAGAGTGACGCGGCGGCCGCTCCGGATGGGGAAGAGGACACTCAGCGGCGGATCTGGGACCGCAAGTTTTTGGAGTCCCGCGAGCAGGGCGGCGCCAAGACCAGGCCCAAGAAACGACCGGCCGCGGCGCCATCGGTCAAGCTGACTTCCACGGAGGGCGAGCTGGTCGGAGTTACGATCTGGCGTTTGAAAGAGGGTGCGGGGAACGACGATCAGGGCAAAGAGGTCTTCGAGCGAGCCCAGGCCGATACGGCCTTCAGCGCCGGAGAGCGGGTCCGGCTCAGCATCGAAGCGCCGCGGGACAACGACAGTTACCTCTATGTGATCGACCGGGAGGTCTATGCGGATGGCAGCATGGGCGACCCCTATCTGATCTTTCCTTCACAGACCACGCCTCCCGGCGGCAATGTGGTGGCGGCCGGCAAGATGATCTATGTTCCGGCACAGGGCGATCCGATCTCGTACTTCACGCTGGATCGCACCCGGAAGGATCATGTGAAAGAGGCCCTGACCATTATCATCACTCCCTTTCAGCTCACGTTGCCGCCCGGGGCTCCGGCCAATCCCCGGCTCAAGGCTTCGCAGGTGGCGCAGTGGGAGAAGCAGTACGGCGGGCGCGTCGAGAAGCGGGAAGAGCGGAACGGCGCCGGCAAGCTGATGACCGCCGAGACGCGGGGCGTTGACGATCAGCGCCGCCTCCGACAGAACGACCCGCTGCCGCAGACCATCTATCATATCAAGGTGAAACCGGGCGCGCCGTTGGCGTTGAACGTGCCGTTGTTGATCGCGCCTTAATCGGGTGGCTCAGGCGAGACCCTCAGGAGCGCCAGCGAGCCCAGGCCATAGAACGTATATTCCGGATCAGTCTCCTGATCCCAGGTTGCCCCCCTAAACCCACCCCCGGTCAGTTCGAGCTGATCGAGATAGGCCCGGCAGGCGGCGGCCTCGATCCGGTGGTCCAACCCCAGTTCGGAGGCCGTCAGCAGGCCGGTGAAGGTCGAGAGCAGATCGCAGAAGGGGATCTGGGTATTGGCCTGGAATCCGCCTTCGAGACCCCGCACCTTCCCCAGATATTCGTCGATTCCGGTTCGCAGATCCTGATCCAGAGCCTCAAACCGTTTGAGCAGCACCGCGGCGGCGGCCGTCGGGTTGGTGCCGCTGCGTTTCATGGGGCCGATCTCGACGAACCCTCCGTCATCCCGCCGGCGGGATCGCAGGAACTGCGTGATCGCGGCCGTCTCGGGCGGCGTCCGGCCCAGCATCTCGTAACAGATCACGGCCAGAAAAGTGTGATAGGTGCTTCCGACTCCGCCTTCATGAGTCTTGGCATAGCCGCCATCGGGCCGGCGAAAGGATTCCAGGGCCGAGGCGATTTCATCAAACAGCGTCTCGGTCTCACCCTCGAAGGCCGCCGGGCCTCCGGCCAGTTGGACGGTGATGACCGAATAGAACCAGCTCACGAGATCGATCAGGCTGTATCGCCCCTTGACCGCCGCGCTCTTCAGGTAACCGGCCAGGAGCCGTGACCGCGAGCCATCCAGCGCCTCGAGGAGCGCCAGCCCGCGCACCGCAAAGCTGGTGTAATAGAGGTCCGACCCGCCCTCGCGACCGGCGAAGCCGCCATCGGCCCGCTGGAAGCTCAGGATCGAATCGCGATGGCGAGCCGCCCGCTCCGGCTCCAACTCTCGCCCCACGACCGTCAGCCGCTGCGTTAAACGAAGCAGAAAACTATCCATTATTGAAGAAGTCTGGAAAAGTCCAGAAAAGTCCAGAAAAGTCCAGAAAAGTCCAGAGAAGTCGGGCGGAACTATTCTTCCGACTTTTCTAGACTTCCCCAGATTTCCCTAGACTTAACCAAGTACTACCAGTTTTGGGGCCGTGGCCGTCTCTTCGGTCTCCGTCGATTCTTCCGCCAGCACCGTATCGACGAGGAAGTAGAGCAATTCGCGCAACTCCTCCGGTTCGACCTCGTCGGCGATGGCTTCGGCTCGCTGGCGATACTTCTCGACCAGCTTGTGGGCCTTCTCGAAGACCTGGCAGGATTGATAGATTCGCGCCACCTGGCGAAAGGCGCGTTCATCCTGGGCGCCGTTCGAGAGCAGGCTCTGCAGCTCCGCCCGTTGGGATGGCGAAGCGGACTCCAGGGCCAGCGCCAGCAGCAGGGTCGGCCGGACGGCCATGACATCCTGCCCGGCCACGCGCTTGTTCTGGAGATCGGTCGACCAGTCTTTGAGATCGTTGATGATCTGGAACGCGACTCCCAGGTTGCGGGAGAAGTTGGTGACCATCTCTTCATACCGTTCGGCCGAACCGGCCAGGCGTAGACCGGCATAGAGCGCGGCTTCGAAGGCCGGAGCCGTTTTGAGGGCGTAGATCTTCAGTGCATCGATCGGTTGAAGCATGAGCTCTTCCTCTTTTCGGTCTCGCCAGAGCAATTCGGCGCCTTGTCCTTCGGCGAGTTTAACGTGCGCCTCAGAGAGCTGCTTCAGGATCTCCGCCACCGCGTCGGGCGGCAGCTCGCTTCCGGCCGTGGCCACCAGGCGGTAGCCCAAACCCACCAGGTAGTCGCCGACGTTGATGGCGGTGGAGACCCCATAGCGCCGGTGCAGCGTCTGGGCGCCGTAGCGATACTGATCGTCGTCTTCGATATCGTCATGCGCGAGCGAGGCTTTGTGAAAGGCCTCCATGGCCATGGCGACTCGACGCGCGGAGTCGGGAATCGCCGGCGGCTCGGACCCCTCGCCTTGAGTCGACGGCGCCCCCTGCAGGGCGTCGTAAGCGGCCAGGGTGATGAATGGTCGAAATCGTTTCCCGCCTTTGGCCAGCCAGTCGTAGGCGATGGCCTCGGTTCCGGCGACCGGGTCGGCGGCCAGATTCGAAGCCGGGGTGACGTGTTGGCTGCGCAGCCTCGGCAGGAGGGTCGCAAAGTCACCGCCGAACATGTCGTTGGCGGCCCGCATCAGCGGGACGTAGGTTCGAGTCCGGACCGCCGGCCGCTCCTGGTAGGTCTCCAGGACCTCCAGGACCCAATCGTTGTCGACCGTCGTGCTCTTGCAGTTGCTGGAGTGGAGCGGGATCGCATAGGCCGGCACTCCGCTCTGGACGACCTTCTCGAAGGACTTCTCCAGAACGTTGAGGCACGCGACTCCCAGAATGCCGTCGACGTACCCGCTGACGATGATCTTGAGCACGATCGGCGTGCCTTCGGCGACCATGATCTTGTACCCGAGCTGCTCGGCTTTGACTTTGAAATCGCCGATGGCGCACGCGCCGCAATCTTCGCAATGGAGGCCCAGTTCGTCGTAGTGGGCGGCGCAGGCATCCACATGTTTGAGGCAGTGCGGCAGCAGAAAGATCCGCTTCTCGAAGGGGATGGAGATGAACTGTTCTTTCCAGAAACCGTTGCCGAGCATGACCATGGCGAAACCGAGATAGCCCTCGGGCAGCCCGAGGTCTTCGAGCAGCGCGCGGCCGTGAGCTTCCAGCTCTTTTTTGCTGAGCGGGCGACTGCGATCGAGGTTGTGGACGCGGTTGAAGGCCGCGGCCCTGATGCTTTGCCTGAGTTCAGGCGTGTCGGGGTTCAACTTGAAGAGCTTGCTGCCGAGCTTGGGTCTGGCGGCCGGTTCGGCCGCGGCCAGATCGTCCAAGATTTCCGGAACCAGATTCGACATAGTGTTCTCCCACGAAGTTCAATCAGATCGAAAAGGATGTTGATCCGTGATCCACCTGTTCGGTTGACAGGCGCAGGGCACGCCCCAGGGCGCCGACCGTGAAGACGACCGGATAGAGTTGTTCGAAATACCACAATTTGGCGAAGTAGAATCCGATCGGGGATGGAGAGGTGAAGCTGTCGTCCTCGACGCGCTCGACCAACCACCGCAGACCGAGGGCCAGTGACTCGGGCAGGCGGACGCTGCCGGCGGTCTGCGGGCATCCGAGCAACGCCTCGACGGCGAGCGCCGTCTCTTCCACGCTCGAAGGCAGGCCCGGAGCGCCGCCCCATCCGCCGTCCGCGTTCTGCGAGGTGATCAGCCACTGATAACCTCGCCGGGCGATGACCGTCTCCTGACGGTTCAGATCGTGATAGGCGGCCAGGACCCGCGCCGTGCCGTAGGTCGGGTTCTCGTCGTCCGGCGCCGACTGGTTTCCGAACCAGAGCGGCACCCAGGATCCGTCGGGGCGCTGACTCCGATCGAGGAACTGCATCCCGGATTGAATCGCGCGCTCGATCCGGTCGGAGTACGTTCCGACGGGCAGGCTCTGAAGCGCCCGCAACGCGTGGGCGGTGATATCGGCGCTGCTGCGATCGAAAGGCAGATACCCCCAGCCCCGGCAAAAGGTGGGCCACCCGCCGTCGCTGTTCTGCAGGTCCAACAGCCATTTCGCGCCGGCCTGCCCGGCGACGCCCGATTCCGCCGTCAAGCCGAGATTCCGCAGCGCGACCAGGGCCCCGGCCGTATCGTCCGCGTCGGGCACCGCGCCCGGCAGCGGAGTCCATCCCCAGCCTCCCGGAGCGGCGGCGGTGAACGGATGCTCCGTTCGGTACTGCTGCTCGACCAGCCATTGCCGCAATCGCTCGCCGGTCTCGCCGAAATGTTCGCCGGCCTCGGCCAGCGCATTGATCGAGAGCGTCGTGACCCAGGTGGAGAGGTTGGTGTCGATGGGCCAACTGCCGTCGGGCCGCACCGAGGCGAGCAGAAAATCGACGCCCTTCCGGGCTACGGGATGAGCGGTCAGACCGGCTCCGGCCAGGCTCATGGTGACGAAGCTGACCAGCGGCGTGGCCTCCAGAAAACCGCCGTTGACCGGTTGAATGGCCTCCAGCTTGCGGAGCGCGCGCGGCTTGGCGAGTTCGCGGAGCTGCCGGACGAACGGATTGCGCGACCGGTGCCGGGTATGTCGCACGATCCCCAGCGCGATCAGCGCGGGCAGCGCGTAGCTGACCACCGGCAGGTTGATCCATTTGTAGGCGTTCGAGGGGAGGCAGGCCAGCTCGAAGGGCAGGGCCGGCGCCTCGGTCCATTCGTTCAGTCCGGCCAGGGCGCAGCAGGAGAGGATCGGGACCGAGAAGGTCCGATCCTGGCCGTACCGCGCGCGGATGGCGCGCGCCAGGGTCCGCGGATCCAGCCCGCCGCAGGTGCGTTCCACGTAACTCTCGGCCCGCCGCCAGTTCTGATCGTGCTCGCCGGGCACGTCTCCGTGGCCGATCGTGAGGGCGGCGCGGCAGAGCATGGTGGTCGAGATGTTCGAAAAGCTTTTGACGGTGTCGCCCCATCCGCCGTCGCTGTTCTGCTGATCGCGGAGCCAGCGGAGACCGCCGGCGATCAGCGAGGCGAACCGCTCCCGATCGACCAGCGACAGGGCGCAGACGGCCGTCGCCGTGGAGAGCGAGGAACTCGACAACTCTCCGGTCCAGTAGCCATCCGGATGCTGCCGCGCCAGCAGCCGGGCGCGGGCCTTGGCATAGGCTTCGGTCAACCGCGCCGTCGGGATCGGCGCGTAATGGGTGGGCGATGGTTTGGTCCCGGGCGAATTCATTAAGCGAAGAGCCTCCCCGATTTCCTAATGAACTGTGCCTTCCACTGGAGGATCTGGAATTGGCCGGTGAATTGAATGAAGAGCCGCCGCCAGAGACTGGCGCCGGCCCCGGTCTGATTGTCCCAATACATCTTGGGAATCCATTTGAAATTGAGATTGTAGGCGAGCCGGAAGAGCCGCCAGTGCATCGGCGTCATATCCTTGATCGTGAAATGGCGCCCGAGGCCGGGAATCACCGGAGAATAGAAGATCGGAAAGATCACCAGCCGCTCGTGATAGAGATTCTCGATCCAGCGCACGGTCTTCTCCACATGCTCCGGCGTTTCGCCCGGCAGCCCCATAATCAGGCTGACCAGCGGGAAGTATCCGGTCTTGATCAGGCGACGGACCTGCTGGTCGCAGAGCTCGCCCCATTCCTCCGGCTGGAAGGGGCGAATCTTACCGCCCTTCTGGTTCTGGTCGAGCAGCTCGCCGCTGGCCGTCTCGACGCCCAGGTTGACCCAGAGATAGTCGTGGCGCTGACCGGCCACGAGCAGGTCGTGGACCTCGCGCAGGTCGTCGTCGTTGTAATGGGCGACCGAGATGATGTTGGTGTGGTCGAGCTGAATCAGCTTCAGCGGCCGGATCTCGCGGAGCCGGCGGATCAGGGACTTCAACACCGGCGGATTGACCGGCATCCGGCTGGTGCTGCCGTAGCGAAAGAAGTCTTCGCTCAGGACGCAGATCGAATTCACTCCGCGCTCGACATTCCTCTCGACGTCGGAGGCGACGGTCTCCAGCGGAATATGCATCATGCGCTCGGTGGCGATGGTGCAGAACTGGCAGCCCTTGCCGCAGCCGCGGCTGATCTCGACCACCCCCATCGAGGTCGGCCCGCAGATCGCCGGAACCTCGTCTTCGCGCGCCCCGCGGGCGGAGAGGATCGGCGGCAGCTCGCGGCCGTCGATCAGATCGTGGAACCAGCCCGCCACCTCGGTCTCGGCATATCCTTCGACCACCGTATCGATCCCCAGATTCCGCCGCGCCGCCTCGTTCTGGGCCAACTGCCAGGCGCCGGCGCCGCCGGCCACCACTTTGAACCCGTGCGACTCCCGCTTCTCTTTGAGTTGCAGCAGGAGTTGCCGGTACCAGGTGTGGGTGTAGAGGGCTCCTCCGGCCAGGTCGGACATGGTGCTGTTGGACATCCCGCGGCCGAGCGGGTCGGAAGAAGAGATGGCGACGATCTTGGTCCTGGACCCGACGCAGGCCTCCAGCTCCTCCGGCGCGCAGAGAATGATCTCATCGTGATTGAAGTCGTGGTTGCGCAGCGCCGCCTCGATCCGGCGCAATCCCAGGGGGGCCTTGCGGGCGGCCAGGCCGTCGGTCGGCATGCGCGGAGCGATCACGTTCCGCATGATCGATTCGGGCACGCTCGTCGTCTGGATCGTTCCCATCATCCCGTCGAAGAGGACCGGATAATCGGCCATCAAAGTTCGATCTGCAGTTAAAACTATTGGGTAACCGGACATAGCAGCTAAAAATTCGAGATTTGAGATTTGAGGTTTGAGATTGCGATTTCAAATTTCAATCTCAAATTCCGAGATCGTCCAACTCGTCCATGAGTTTGTCGAGCTCGTCCTTCTCCGACGAGACCTTGCCTGATTGTCGTTTGGGAATTCCGACGGAGAGGCCCACGGGCGCCCGTCCGTCTTTGACCAGTTCGGCGTCACGTTCCTGGGCGGCCAGATCCAGCGCGTTGCCCAGGCCGGGCAGGCCGGGCAGGCCGAACAGGCGTGAGAGGTCGATCTTCAACGCCGCCGGCCCCTCACCGGGCGCCCCCGCGATCGCCGGGGTCTTATGTTCCGGAAAGATGATCGCATTCTGCGGACAGACCCGGCTGCAAGCCGGGCAGCCGCGTTTACAGTTGTCCTGGTTTTCGACCAGGATTCGTTCCTGGTGATCGATCCCGTAGACGCCGAAGAGGCAGAAATCGATGCACTCCAGGCAGTTGGTGCACCGGTTGTAGTCGATGACCGGATACCAGCGATGATCTTTGGGCGGGCCCAGAACGGTCCGGCCGTGGACTTGAGGTTCCGCCGTCAGCGTCAGCGGCACGAGCTTGACCGAGGCCTCTTTCGCCAACCGCCGGATCTCGTCGAGATAGACTTGCGGGTCTTCAGAGGTCCGCAGATCGAGACAGAAGATCGAACGGTCCGGCAGGAGCGAGGGGCCGATTCCCCGGTCCGCCTCCGGCTCCTCGCCGATCGTATCTTCGTCCTCCTCTTCGCCGACGCTCTTGAGCAGCGTCGCCCCCAGCCGCCCCTGAATTCCGTTGCGGTCGAGAATCCAATGCGCCGCTCTCGGATAGAGCCAGGAGAGCAGCACCAACGGGCCCTTGACGGACTCGAGGTAGAGCAGGCCGGTGTCGCCGCGAGCGAGATCGTAGACGTGAGGCGTCACCGCGAAATCGACTCCCGGCTCCAGCAACAGCGCCGTCGCAATCTCTTCCTCGAGATGCCGCTTGACCGGGTTCTTGCTTCGCGTCTGCGAGAGGACGACGGTAATGCGATTGTGCTCCATCATAGTTTTAGTGCTTGGAATTCGAGATGCAAACCGCTAAACACGCTAAATCATCGGTCTTTCCCGCTTTCGCGTCTTTCGCGGTTCCGAATCAAAACTTCAAGAAATTTACTTTCCCAGGTATTAATCGTGCATCTGTCCCTTGATCTGCCGCTGGGACTCTTCCCAGGCCCGATCGAGATACTTCAGATAGTCAGCCGCGCTCAAGAGGTCGGCCGCTTGCGGCTCAAAATCGAAGAGCCAGCCGTGGCCGTAATTGTCGGTGTTGATCGGGGTCGGGTCCTTCATCAGGGCGGGATTGAATCGGCACAGCCGACCCGTGGCCGGCGCATAGAGGCTGGAGACGGCCTTTGAACTCTCGATCTCCCCGATCTCCTGGTTGGCCTCGACCGCGGTCTCCGGCTCGATGTTCCAGTCCAGAAAGTAGATGTCCTGCAGCAACCGGACCGCGAACGCGGTGAAACCGACCCGATAGCCCATGGATTGGGCCTGAAACCACATATGGTTTCGCACATAGAGACGGTCGTTTGGAATGCGGGCCTCAAATGTCCCCATCAGAAAGATGAAGTGATCAGACATCATAATCGCCGATGCAAATTTATAGATCCTCCGCCCTAATGCGATCAGTTTAGCAGAAACTACTGGTCTCCGCACCCGCGAAATAGACGAAACCCGCGCGAGGGCCACAACTTCGGCCACGCGCGGGTTCCGCGGTGATCAGGTCCCAGTGGGCCAAACTAAGGCATCGCAATCGGTTGCGACAGGATCAGCGAGAACCTGAAGTTGACCGCGGTCTGCCGGGTCCAGGTGGCTCCGCCGTTGACCGAAGTGAAGGCCATTCGCGGATTGGGTCCTCCCTGGCTGAGTCCGATCAGCGGGGGCTGCCCGCTCAGGCCGGGGAACGGCGTGGTGGTCGGAAGCTGCAGCACGATGAAGAGATTCTGGATGCTGCCGTCCGCGATCCCTCGCATGACCCGCTGTCCGAGCTGCTGGGAATCCTTGAAGTAGAAGGGCGAGAGATCGCCGTCCTGCCCGGAGAACAGCAGTTGCTGTTCCAGAGGCTGGGCCAGGTTGACCGTCGCCGTGTTGTCCGGATTGACCACGCCGGTCGTCAGGACGGCCTTGGCAAAGGTCGGAACGACCGAGCCCTGCGCGGCATAGGTGTCGAAGGCCACGCCCTGAATCAGGAGGCCGCCGCCCGCGCCGAGCGCCGTCAGTTGGGAGGCCGGAACCTGCATGGCGTAGAGCATGCCGGGAGTCACCGGGTTCGTGAAGCCGACGAAGTTGAGCACTCCGAAGTTGTTGAGGTTCATCGAATCGGAGGTGACGAAATTGATGTTCGAGACGGTCTGCCCCGGCAGGATCATGAACCTGGTGCGCTCGCCGAGGTCCAGCTCGCGCGCGGCTTCGTTGCGCCCGTTGTAGAACTCCTCGTTGAAGTTCTGCTGGCCGTAGAACGCGCCGATCTGCGCCGTCAGGGAGATCGTTCCGGCCGGAACCGGCGAGCCGTCGGTGGCCTCGACGCCGACCGAGTAGTTGCCCAGGGGCACCGGCAGCACGTAGTTTCCGTCGACCAGGTCGGTGGCCGGATCGCCGGTCAGGAAGAGGCCGCCGGTGAACGGATCGTAGAGGATCCGGGCCTGGCCGCTGAAGGTGCTGACGACTCGTTGCTGCGTCAGTTCGTTGATCGCGAAGACGTTGGCCCCGAGGACCGGTTGATTCAGGACGCCGTGCCGGACGCTCCCCCGGATCAGGCCGTATTTGAGATTGAACGGCAGATCGTTCTGTTGAATGGCTGCCGGGCCGGTCGTGGCGCTGCCTTCGGGATAGAAGAACGAGCTCCAGGCGATGTCGTCGGCCGCGAGCGTCCGCTGGGCGCGCTCGGTCCGGGGATCGCCCGTATCGATGAACGGATACATGGTCGATCCGTTACCGTCGACGTTGCTGATCTGGTTGTCGGCGGTGTGCGAGAGGCCCTGCGAGTGGCCGAATTCGTGGACGGCGACGGCCTCCAGATCGACGGCGAACGGATCCGCATCGACCTCCGCTTCGGTGGCCGTGAACCTGTACCCGAGGTTCGCATCGACGTTGAACAGGACGTCGTTGTCCAGGATCGTGCCGGCCTTGTAGAAGCCCGCCGGAAATTCGATGTCCCCGTCTCCATCGACATCGGTCGCGGTCGTGATGGCCGCCGAGACGTCGGAGTCGCCATCGAGATCCAGATCATCGCCCTCGACCAGCGTCGTATCGGAGATCAGGCTGGTGGACGGCGAGACGGCGATCGCCCCGAAGCCGGGCGGCGTGATGAAGCTCACTTCGTTGACGAAATCGAACCCGGCGACGACCGGGCTGTCCGTGAATCCGGTGATCTCCATCCCGATATACGAAGTCGTGATGTTATTCCAGGAATTGAACGCGTTCTGAAAGGCCACCAACGCGGCGTTCAACGAGAGGACCGGGGCCCCGAACGGATTCGGAATCGGATCCAGGGTGCTGTTCAGACTGTAGGCGACGGGAATGCTGCGGGCATCCCATTTGATCCCGACCACCGGCGCCGTCAGGAATCCCGGGATCGGCGACGGCTCGAGGCGGCTGATGTCGACAGTCTGCAGGGGGCCTCCCGCCAGCCCGTTGATCGCGCTGGAGAGGACCAGGCAGCAGCTCAGCAAAGTGTAGGTGATGGTTCGTTTCATAACTTTCTCCTTCCAGGACAAATGACCGATAGGAAATGAAGATGGCTGTTATTTGACGTATTCCCGGACCCGCTGTTTGAAATCGGACAGCGGAGTCATCCGCAGGGTGCCGCGCACCGTGCCGGCGCCGCTCTTCGATTGAATCTGGACCTGATCGCGCGCGACCATCTTCTGGCCCTGATCGTCCGTCATAATCGAGAGTTTGCCCTGCGCGAATCCCGTCACTTCATAGCTGTTGCTCATTTCGCCGGAGGTCTTGAGAAAGAGAAAGACCTCTTCTTTGGTTTTGATGGTCGGCGCTCCGGGATAGGTCATCGCAATGGGAATCCGGCGATTGGCGTCGATCCCTCCGGGCATCACCACCGCCACCGTCTGGGCGGGCGCTCCCTTGATCGATTCGTTGACCGAGACCGTCGCCACCGTGACCAGCCGCCGATCCACCCAGGCGCTGCTGGTCTGGAGGCACTGGCCCGTGATAATCAGATCCGATTGTTGCGCCAACTTTTCCATCATGAGTCCGGAGGTTACACCCGCACCTGCTACTTCCATGACCTGGCTGGGTGGTTGTTGGTTAATAGCCCGGGTCGCCCAGAGACCGGAGACCAGGCCGGCTAATAACACCAAACAACTGACTATCAGAAGTAGTCTCTTCATTGTACGCTCCTTGGTTGTTAAAGAAGACTGACGCCTCCTTTGGGGATAGATTTGAAATGGTTCATCGCTGAGGCCAGTTCGACCGCCGGACGCACAACGAGATCGTTTCAATTCCTATTCAAAGAATGCATTACGGACCGTCCAGGTAGTTGCGGCTACCTTAGTTTCTGCTTAGAGCCATCGTGTATGGAGTGTCTTTATGTATTGAGATGCGGTGTCTTGTATCTCTTCTGATGCTGTCTAAGAACCGTCTTGTCCAATCGATCTTAGTATAGATTCAATTCAGACCCAACCTTTGTCCTACGATCCCATGAATTATTTTGGATTGAGAAAAATACCGGCCCCGGCTGTTACTCAAGTATTTCTCAATATCTTCTCATATGCTTCGCGGGCACTCTTTTACACGGCGAAGCCATGCTCTTTTTCAAGTTCTTTGTGATGTTTTAAAAAAAGATGGGGCGAGAACAGATCCCGCAGTCCGCCCTGAGCCGCTAACCTAAAAATCCCTATCCTTGGTGCGCCTTCGGCTCGACATCTCAAGGGCGTCGCCAGCGTCAATATTAAGGAGAGATGATTGATGAATATCGTGAGAAACTTCACGCGAGCCTTGCTCCTCGCGTTGTTACCCGCAGTCGTATTCGGTCAGCATACGTCTTCGGTGACGGGAGTGGTGACGGACACCACGGGAGCAGTAATCTCGGGGGTGGAAGTTAAATTGATCGGCGCCCGAAAGGCGACCGAACAGTCAACAAAGACTAATGGACAGGGGGTCTACCTCTTTGTCAAAGTGGCGCCGGGAGCGGGCTATCAGCTCGCCTTTTCGGCTTCCGGTTTCGAGACTCTGGTTCTGAACCCGGTCTCGCTCGGGGTGGGCGTGACGGAGACTTATAACGCCCAGCTCTCGGTCGGACACATGAGCAACACGGCGAATGTCAACACGAGCGGCGAGGGCACGCTCAATACGTCCGACGCCAGTATCGGTAACGTGCTGGGGACACGGCGGCTGCGCGGGCTGCCGATTCAGACCCGCGAAACGCCGGCCGCCCTACTGGGACTCCAGGCGGGGGTGATCGGGGATAACGTGGGGACCATCAACATCAACCGGGTCGGCTCCGTGACCGGCGCGCGCGCGGATCAGGGCAACATCACCGTCGACGGGGTCGATGCCAACGACCAGTTGAACGGGGAAGCCTTCGTCACGATCGGCAACGCCCCGATCGACGCGATCGAGGAGTTCCGAACCGTCACGACCAATCCCGGCGCGTCCGAAGGCCGCAGCAGCGGCGGTCAGATCCTGCTGGTGACCAAGGGCGGGACCAATGAGTTTCACGGGTCGTTGCGCGAGTACAACCGGACCGCGTTGACCGCGGCCAACACCTTCTTCAACAATCGATCGGGGATCGAACGGCCCCAATTGACGCGCAATCAATTCGGCGGCAACATCGGCGGCCCCGTCTACCTGCCGCGCTTCGGCGAGGGCGGGCCCGCCTACCTGAGCGGCAAGGACCGGCTCTTCTTCTTCTTCGATTATGAAGGCCGGCGCGATGCCTATGGCGTCGACTATCTGCGGGTCGTGCCGCTCAACCATTTCCGGAACGGCGGCCTGGCCTATCTCAACAATAATCCGGGCTGCCCGGGGGCCGCGCGCCTCAACACGCGGCCCGATTGCGTGACGGTGCTGACGGCGGCCCAGGTCGCGACTCTCGATCCGAGAAGCGTCGGGGCCAATCAGCCGCTCTTGAGCCTGCTCAACAGCCGCTATCCGCAAGCCAACGACCTGTCGGCCGGCAACGGGATCAACACCGGCGGCTACCGGTTCAATGCGCCCGGGCATCGCGGCGACAATACCTACACGACGCGCATCGACTGGAATGCGACCTCCCGGCAGCAGGTCTTCGGCCGGTTCAACTTCGGCCGCCGGTTGAATACCGATGTCATCAACACGGTCGCCCAGCAATTTCCCGGGGACCCGGAGACCGGGCAGATCAAGATTCGGGACCATGCCGTGGTGGTCGGCCATACCTGGAGTATCAGTTCCTCGATGGTGAACCAGGCGACGGTCGGAGTGACGCGCGACGATACCGACTTTCCCACGAAGTTCGCCCCCGCTTTTCCCAATGTCTTCGGCAGCCCCGACGAGTTGGGCGGCAATTTCGGCGGAGACCTGGGGCTCGCGGCGCCCTTCGCCAACATCGCTTCTCAGCGTCGTGAGGGGCCGGTGCCCACGATCCGCGACGATTTCAGTTGGACGGTTCGATCGCATCACCTCTCGTTCGGCGGATCCATCAAACCGATCCGCTCGGAATCGGGGCTGATCAACGACTTCAATTTCGTCTCGCTGGGTCTGGGCGGCAACACCCCCACCCTCAGCAGCGAGTTGCGGCCCGGCAACATCAGCGGCGCCACGACCTCCACGATCAATTACGACGCGGCCTTCGCCTTTCTGCTGGGGCGATACGCCGAGATCACCACCAACTTCAACTACGACACGGCCGGCCGGCCCTTCGCGCCGGGCACGGGCAAGAAGCGCGATTTTCGCTACAACGAATACGAATTCTACGCGCAGGATAGCTGGAAGGTCCGAAGCGACCTGACGCTGACCTACGGCGTCCGTTACCACTACTACCCGGCTCCGTACGAGGCCAACGGCTTCCAGGCGGGCAATGATGTCGATCTCGGCACCCTGTTCGACGCCCGGGTTCGGAATGCGCGGAACGGCGTCGCCGGTCCCACGGCCGAACCTCTGCTCCGCTATGACCTGATCGGCCACGAGAATAACCGCCGGCCCTACTATGAGCCGGATCGGAACAACTTCGCTCCGCGGGTGAGCTTCGCCTGGAACCCGGCGGCGCGCAGCGGGCCGCTGAGCCGCTTCCTGGGCGACCGGAAGACGGTGATTCGCGGCGGAGGCTCCGTGACCTATGACCGGGTCAGCGGCGCGCTGAGCTTCATTCAAGATCAGGCTTCGTACCTGTTCGACAACCGCCGGACGACCGTTTTCGGAGTGACGACTCCCGCCACTTCACTGCTCAACGATCCGCGGTTTACCGGGATCAACTCGCTGCCGGTTCAGAATACGGCCCCCGCCATCACGCGCCCGTTCACTCCGTTCGTGGATGCCAACGGCGTTCCGATCGGGACTGCGACCAGTCAGCTCAACTACGCCATCGATCAGAGGTTCAAGACTCCGTACTCGATTCAATATAGTTTCGGGTTCCAGCGCGAGCTGCCCAGCAACTTCCTGCTGGAAGTGTCGATGGTGGGACGGCAGGCCCGCAAGCTCTTCGCCCAGGCCGACGCCGCGCAGGTCCTGAACTTCAGAGATCCGGTTTCGGGCCAGTTCATGCTGGATGCGCTCGGGGGGCTGCAGCGTCAATTGCAAGCCGGAGGCGCCGTCACTGCCCAACCCTGGTTCGAGAATCAGATCGGGGCGGGCGGCACGGACCTGATCGCCACGAATCTGGCGGACCTGGTCCGGATCGGCGACACCTCCAGCACCGTTCAGGTGCTCTATGCCAACGGCCTGCTTCGTCCGAACGTCGGCCTGAGCGGGCAGTTCGCGGGCAACGCCTTCGTCTCCAACCTCGGATCGTCGAGCTACCACGGCCTCCTGCTCAGTCTGCGGAAACGTCTCTCGCAGGGGCTCGAGTTCGACTTCAACTATACCGCTTCCCATTCGATCGACAACCTGTCGAGCGTGAGCAACACCCTCACCGGCGGGCTGGTCTGCGATCTGCGTAATCTTCGGATCTGTCGCGGGAACTCGGACTTCGACCTCCGGCACCTGATCAATGTGAACGGAATCTATGAGCTGCCGCTCGGCCGCGGCCGGCGGTTCGGCGGTTCGGCTCCCGGCTGGGCGAACGCCCTGATCGGCGGCTGGGAATTGACCGGCATCTTCACCTATCGCAGCGGGCTGCCTTTCAACACGACCACCGGTTCGTATCCGGTGGGCTTCTTCTTCGAAAGCCCGGCGGTGCTCAACAGCAGCAACACCGGCGCGCTGCGGCAGCGGATTCACGACAGCGGCTCGAACGTCCAGTTCTTCGGGGATTCAGCGGCAGCCCGGGCGGCCGTGCGCAATCCGCGGCACGGAGAGATCGGCAACCGGAACGTGCTGCGCGGTCCGGGGTTCTGGAATGTCGATACCGCCGTCTTGAAGAACTTCAAGTTGCCGGGGTCGGAGTCGACCCGGCTGCAATTCCGCTGGGAGTCCTACAACCTGTTCAATCACCATACCTTCGGCCTGCCGGAGGGCAACCTTGCCGCGCCGGAGTTCGGACAGATCACGACCTCGGCGAGCACGCCGCGGGAGATGCAATTCGCACTGCGCCTTGAGTTTTAGGGGAGAACGAAGCCGCAGAGCGCAACACGCGAGTCAGGCGGAACCCACGATGGACGACTCTGTCGTGGGTTTTACCTGATTCGCGTGTTCTGTTTTCAGGGGCTCAGTACTTTGAAGATTAAAACCGCGAAAGTCGCGAAACACGCGAAAGCCTCAATCTTTCGCGTGTCTCACGGTTTGAATCCAGATCTATTGCTCCTTCTGCTCGGCCGGAGCGGGCTTGCGTAGGGGTTGTAAGAGGGGTTGCGGGAACGGCAGATCCTGGAGCTTGTAGTCCGAGGGGATCTGGAAGAGCGAGGGCTCGGGTTCGTTGCGATTGATGTTGGTCAATTTGTAAGTGACCTCGCCGGTGCGAGGATCGCTGGTCTTGCCCAGGACGACCACCTGCAGTTCGGGCGAGTACCAGGTCTCGGAGACGATCTCCAGCGGGCGTTCGTTGCCGACGACTCCGGCCGGAATGGTCTGGATGGTCCGCTGGCCCTCGGCTTCCACCCCGTCGATCATTTGAGTGCCCAGCGAGATCGTTTGGACCTCGACCCTCGAACCGGCGGGGCCGCCCGGCATGACCCGCCTGACGGTCGTCGGATCCGCCTGGATGGTGGAGATCGATCCCACCACCGGGCCGGCGGGCGGGATGATCGTCGGGCCGCCGACCGGGGTCGAGGCTCCGTTGTTGGCGGTCGGTCGCGCCGGGGCCACCCGGGTGAGCGTGGGAGTCCCGGGCGTGGCTACTCCAAAGAAGGAATTGCTGATCCCCTGGACCGACGTCCTGTGAGTGGCGCTCTTGGTGGCGGTGCGGGAAGCCGGGTGCAGCGAGATGCTCTCGGCGGCGACATGATCCACGATCGTGATCTGCTGGATCTGCTCCTGACCATCGGCCGGCGCGGCCCAGAGCTGATTCGACCGTTCCTGGCGAGTTCGCCCTTCGGCGTCTCGATACAGGCCGGTGGTGCTCTTGCTCACAATCCGGTTGCCGTCGACCAGCGTCTGGACCGACTCCGTGACTGCCTGGGCGGAGAAGGGGGCGTCTTTGACGAGCCGGTTGTTAAAGTACGATTCGTAACGGGCAATCGTCATCATCGTGTTGATATTCGATCTGGGGCCGAACGTGGTATCGGCCACCAGGAGCCGGTTCTGGCTCTCAATCTTCTTCTCTGGCTCCTGTGCGAACCGGTCCGGGGCCCAATAGCAGACGGCCCCGACCGCCAACGCACAAACCATCAAGGTTAAAGTCCATTTCTTCATGGAAATCACTGTCTCCTTTACCGAGATTTCTGATACGGACTCGCGTTCAACCATCATCGAGGCAGAACGAGATGGAGCGAGATTGAAGTTCGATATTGAATAGGAACGATGGGCACTATGCCGACTTGCAATTATCCCGCCAAAACGGACGGTTTTTCAAATCTAAATTCCGCCCGCACAAAATTTCGCGTCTATTGCGTATTTCGCGATTAATAGTTGACTATTATAGGGTGTGCCCTGACCGCTTCCTGGTGTCCCTTGGGCTGTTCACTTCATGGAAAGAGGTTATGAAAAGCCACAACTATAAATGGTTTGTAGTTGGCCTCCTCTGGCTGGTCTGTTTCTTCAATTATGCCGATCGGCAGGCGATCTTCTCGGTCTTTCAGTTGCTCAAGTCGGAGATGAATCTGAGCGATGTCGAGCTGGGAGTGGTCGGCGCCGCTTTCATGTGGGTCTATGCCGGATTCGCACCGTTTGCCGGATTGATCGGCGACCGGTTCCGCCGCAAGACCCTGATCATCGGGGGGCTGGTCTTCTGGTCGCTGATCACGATTGCCACGGCGCTCTCGACGAAGTACTGGCATCTGGTTCTCTTTCGCGCCCTCGAGGGCTTCGGGGAGGCCTTCTATTTCCCGGCCTCGATGTCGCTGCTCAGCGATTACCATGGGCGCGAGACGCGGTCGCGAGCCATGTCGATCCACCAATCGAGCGTCTATGCCGGGACCATCGCGGGCGGCGCGGTGGCCGGGCTCCTGGGGCAACAGTATGGTTGGCGATCGAGTTTCTATCTCTTCGGTTCGTTAGGCGCCCTGCTCGGGTTGGTGTTGTGGGGGCTGCTCCGCGAGCCGGAGCGCGGCGCGGCGGAGACGGACGGCGGCACCCACTCGGCGGCCGGGCTCGCGCCGGGCGAGATCTTTCAAACCGTCAAGGTGCTCTTCTCCAATCCGATGGTCCGGATTCTGATGGCGGTCTTCGTGGGCGCCAACTTCGTGGCCATGATCTTTTTGACCTGGATGCCGTCGTTCCTCTTTCGCAAGTTCAAGATGAGCCTGGCCATGGCGGGATTGAGCGGAACGGCGTATCTGCAGATCGCTTCGGTGCTGGGCGTGATCATCGGCGGCATCCTGGCCGATCGGCTGGCCCGCCGTTATCGCGGCGGCCGGATGATGGCGCAGACCGTCGGACTCTTGTTGGGCGTGCCGTTCATCTTCCTGACGGGCTGGACGTTCTCGGTGCCGGTTCTGATCGTCTCCCTGGCGGGCTTCGGTTTTTTCAAGGGGATTTATGACGCCAACATCTGGGCCTCGCTCTACGACGTGGTGCCGCCCGAGCGGCGGGCCTCGGCCGTCGGTTTTATGAATGCGATCGGGTGGAGCGGCGGCGGGATCGCGACCGTCGCGATTGCCGCGGCCAGCGCGCAATACGGCATGAGCGCCTGCATCAGCGCGACCTCGACGATCTACCTCGGGTTCGGCCTCCTGCTGGCTTACGGGATCGCCGTGCATCTGCGAGGTTTGCCACCGGCCTCTGCCTCCGGTTCTATCAACAATCGAGTCGAGTACAAAACCAGCGAAAATGTCCACTCACACTAAAGAAGGCGAACGAAAATTCGAACGGCCCGTAGCCTGGTTGCTCGGGCGGCAGTTGTTGGGAAGCATCAAAGGAATTCTTCTATATACTGCCTATGGGAAGAGGCTCGACCCGCGCGATTGGATGCGGGCCAACGTCTTCCCGTCGCGCACCGAGGCCACGTCGTTGGCGGCCTGGCGGGAGCGGCGCTTCGAACGGGATCCGCGAACGGCGCCGCCGTCCGCCGCCGTCCATCCCGATCTTCTCCCGAAACTCCTCGATCAGGAGCGCGGGCTCTGGCGGGAGCGCGGCGAGTTCTGGTTCGACTACCTCTCCGACACCGGAGACGGAATGACCGCCACCTACAGCCTCGCCTATCTGTGCCTGAGCAATCTCTACGTCAAGACTCTCGACCCGTCCCGGCTCGCGGCCGGCGATCAGGTGCGAGTGCAGGCCAATAAAGAGGCCTCGACCGTCGCGGAACTGCCGCGCGGAGAGTTTCTCTTCGTCGGCGGCGATACCGCCTATCACGTCTCTGATTACATGACGCTGGCGAATCGCATCCAACGCCCGTATCGATGGGCCTATCAGGACCTGGTGGCGGACGGAGGGCTGGACCCGCAGACGCCCAATCGCCCGTTGCTGGGGATCCCCGGGAATCACGACTACTACGATCAGCTCAACGGATTCCGGCGCCAATTTCGCCACTCGGTGAGAGATGAGCCGTCGCGCGGCGCGGCGCCCGAGAGCTCGAATCCGTCTCCGGAAGATCTGGTCCGGCAGGCGCAACTCTTCCTTCCGGGGTTCAATCGTTACCAGCAGGCGAGCTATCTCGCGCTCCAACTGCCGTTCGGTTGGCAGTTCTGGGGGCTCGATACGGAGGTCGGGCAGATCGACGAGCGGCAACGGAAGTTCTTTCGCGATCTGTGCGAGGACGATCCCGCGAGCCCCGGCCAGATCGTCCCGCCCCCGAAACTGATCGTCGCGACCTGCGTGCCGTCCACGGTCTTCGGCAAATTGGCGACCCCGAACGACGGGAAGGCCGTCGATGCTTACAGACAGCTCGGGCTTTCGTCGCCCTTCCTGCCCACCGAGTCGGCCGGGGCCGCGATCGGAGGGCCGGATCTGCAGACCACCGGGGACGTGCAGATGAAGGCCGGGGAGTGCCGGCTCGATCTCGCCGGTGATATCCATCATTACGCGAGGTATTGGGGGCCGCCGCCGACTCGAACGGACGGCCGGACGCCGCGCGAGGGCGCGGAGACGCGGCCGCCGTCCGCTCAGAGCTACGCCTCGGTCGTGTCGGGGATCGGCGGCGCGTTCCACCATCCTTCCGCGACCTACCTCGACGAGGTGCAGGAGCAGACGCTCTATCCCTCCGAGGCCGAGTCGACCGCGGAGGTGGCGCGAAGAATCTTCAAACCCTGGAACATCGTCACGGGCGGCTATGTCTGGCTGGCCGGGCTGGTCGTGGCGTTCACCATCTATTTCGCCGCGACGATTCCGCCGAGCAGCCGGCAGGTCATCAACAATTTTCCGCTGATCAAATGGCTCCGCCTGGCCCCGGCGCAACCGGAGCCGATCAGCCCGACCGCCATCCCCTGGCCGACGCGTCCGGAAGACTTTCCGCAGACTCCGATCGCGACCTTCTGGGGGCAGGTCCGGGCGACGTTCAGCATGGATCCGGCGGCGCCCACGCCGGTCGTCAAGTTGACGCTGGCCAGTTGCGGCGGCGCTTCGCATCTCGAAAATCCCTATCTCTACTTCTACGGACCGTGCGCCATCAGTTGGCCGTGGGAATTGCGGATCGGCGCGCTGGTGCTGCTGTTCTCGATCGTTCCGCTCTTGGCGGCCGTGACCAGCCGCCGGCTCTTCAGAAAAGAGGAGGCCGGTTCGCTGGGCACCGACGTCAAGAAACCGGTGGGAGACCTGGAGGAGGCGGCCGCCGAGGGGACGCCGGCCTCGCAGCTCTACATCGATCCCGAGATCTACGCCAATCCGGACAAATGGCTCTGGCTGTCGGTCGTGATCTCGGCGCTCGCCTATCTCCTGGGGCTGCTGACGATCAGGCCCTATCGCACCCACATCACGCCCTTCGGCAACAGCATCATCATCCTCTTCTCGATCATCTGGGCCGCGACCGCCTGGGTCTTGAGCTCACGCTACAGCGAATTCCTCTTCAAGAAGTCGCACTACGCCTACATCCACAAATACGACTGGGCGCTGACCTGGGTCCTGTCGGTCTTGAGCATCGTCGGTCTCTTCCTGGGGCTCTGGTTGTTCGGCGGAAACAATCTGCCGGTCTGGCTGGTCTCCGACATGGTCTTCATGCTGGTGCTGGGGGGGGCCCTGATCGCGCTCTTCGCCCTGCCTTTCAAGGTCGGCGCCGATCTGTTGCAACCGCGGAGCCGCGCCGTCAGGCGAAGCCGGGCGGCGATCGGGGGCTCTAAGTTTCTGATCGGCCTCTGGCACGCCGTGTTGCAGATCGGCGTCCCGCTCATTCTCGTCAAGAAGGGGACTCCGCTGATCCTGGCGGTGGCGGCGGCTCTGATCATGGCCTTCAGTTGGATCGGGGCCTGGCTGCTGAAACGTAATCACCGCCGGTGGCTGGTCTGGGCGTGGGTGGGATTCGGAGGCCTGATGCTGGCCTCTCCCTATCTCATCGCCGAGGGGCTGGGTTTGGACGGACCCATCCTGGCCGAGGGCTGGACCGGCTGGTGGGGGCCGCTGCCGCTGGAACTGGTGCCGGTCATGATGGCGGCCGTGGTGGGCGCGCTGATCGCGTGCGTCTGGCTCGGCTGGTACCTGGCCGTCTGTTTCGTTTTCAACGGCCATAACAACGAAGTCGGCGGCGCCGCCAGAATCGAGCGGTTCAAACAGTTCATCCGCTTTCGACTCACCGAAGACGGCTTGACCGGTTACGTGATCGGAATCGATGACCCGCAACAACGAGGCCGGGACCTCAAGCCCAGAATCGTCGACGTCTTTCACCTGCGGGTTAAAGACAGTTCGGAGAAGTCTAGAAAAGTCTAGACTTCTCCGGACTTCCTCTATAGTTGTCGCATGAAGGCGACCAGATCCGCCTTCTCCTGTTTCGTCAATTTTAATTCGAGCGCCAGGTTGAAGAATTCGACGGTATCCTCGAGGGTCAGGCAGCGGCCGTCGTGCATGTACGGCGGGCTGTCTTTGATGCCCCGCAGGGTGAAGGTCTTGATGGGGCCGTCGCCCGGTTCGTTGAGGAACCGT
>DATEFT010000009.1:0-3195 GCA_035280505.1 Blastocatellia bacterium
AGGCGACGATCTCCGAGATGCAGTTTTCAGTTCAGGAGATCGACGACTATCGTCGGCGGAACCGTACCTTTGAGGAATTCGCCGAGTACCACCACATGGTCTTTACGCTCCTCGGCCAGGGCGATACCGAGCGTGTACGGACGGGTGTGGTCTCTGCCGGTTTCTTCCGAATGTTCGGCGTGGCGCCTGCGCTCGGCCGGGATTTCCGAGCCGCGGACGAGAAATTTAACGCGCCGGCGGCGCTGCTGCTGAGTTATGAGTACTGGCAGCGCAAGGGGAGCGATCCCGACATCGTCGGCAAGGTCTTTCGGATGAACGACCGCGAACATACGGTGATCGGAGTGCTGCCGCCGATGCCGCAATATCCGGACGAGAACGATGTGTTTATGACCACCGCCGCGTGTCCCTTTCGGTCGGCGCCGAAATTCGTCGGTAACCGGGAAGGCCGAATGATGAAACTTTTCGGGCGGCTAAAACCCGGCGTCGCGCCTGACCGGGCGCAGGCGGATCTGGCCGAAATCGCCCGACAACTGGCGCGAGAGCATCCCGAGGCGTACCCGGCCGAGCGAGGCTATGAAGTCCGCTCCTCCTTATTAAAGGACGAGGTCACTCGCAAGGCGCGCCCGATGTTATGGCTCCTGATGGGCGCCGCGACGTTCGTTTTCCTGATCGCTTGCGCGAATGTCGCGAACCTGACGCTTTACCGTCTGGCCCGGCGCGAACGGGAACTGCTCTTGCGTTCGGCGCTCGGTGCCTCAAGCAGTCGTCTGTTCCGCCAGTTGGTCATCGAAAACTTGATGGTGACGGGGCTGGCGGCGGGAATCGGCTTGTTATTTGCTTCCGGCGGCATGGGGCTCCTGCAGGAACTCGCCGCGCGGATGACGCCGCGTGCGAGTGAGATCCGCCTCGACCGGTCCGCGTTCCTGTTTGCGTTCGCGGGCGCCGCCTTGATCAGCATAATTTTCGGATCGCTCGCAACCCTGTCTGCGCGAAGGGATCTCAGCCAGGGCCTCAAGGATGGTGGTCTGTCTCGCGCCTGGCGATCAAGACGTCTCTCTCTGCAACCGGTCCTGGTGATTTGCCAGGTTGCGTTCTCGTTCACGCTCTTGAGTGGAGCGGGTCTGCTGACCCGAAGCCTGATCAACCTCTGGATGGTCGATCCCGGCTTTGTCCGCCAGAACGTCGTAGCCGCGAATGTGGATTTTAACTGGACCCGTTACGTTACGGAGGAGGATTGGCGAAATGTAGGCGCGCGCCTGCTTGAAAAGCTGGGTTCACAGCCCGAACACCTGAGCGTCGCCGTGTCGTCGAGTTTCCCTCTGGATCCGGATACTCTCGCTTCGAGACCCTGGATCCAGGATTTCGATATCGACGGAGAGTCCCCGGGCGCGGCTGCTGCGCTGCGGGCCGCCACGCCGGACTATTTCGAGACCCTGGGCATCCCAATTCTGAGGGGACGAGGCTTTGAGGACTCCGACCATGGAGACGGACCGTTCGTGGCGGTCGTGAGCCTGTCATTCGCGCGGCGGCATTGGGGAGAGGAGAATGCGATTGGCAAAACCCTCTCTTGTCGCGGCCAAAAAGAGAGCCTGACGATCATCGGTGTGGCCGGCGACGTCAAGGAGTTCGGCCTTAACCGCGATACGCCGGAGGAGATCTACATCCCCGTGGCACAGCATCCCAAACATGTCGGAGCCGTGCTGGTTCGATCCGCCGGGGATCCTGCCGCGATGATCAAAGCCGTCCGGGAGGTGATTCGCGAGGTCGATCCGGGAATCGCGGTTACCCGGGTCGAAACATTACACCAAATGAGCAGCGACTCTCTCGCTCTCAACCGGATGACCACCCGCCTCCTCTCGCTCTTTGCGATCCTGGCGTTCGTGATCGCCGTCTCCGGAATCAGCGGCATGCTGTCGCTCTTTGTGACCCACCGTGTGCGCGAGATCGCGATCCGCAGAGCGTTAGGGGCGAGCGCGGCCGATGTGTTCGGGATGATTATTGGCCAGGGGATGATTCAGGTTCTAGTCGGTATCGTCCTGGGTTGGGGCGGGGCCGCGCTGCTGACCAGCGCTTTGCATGAGTTTCTCTATGAGGTCACCCCCACCGATTCGTTGACCTTTTGGGTGGTCTCATCGTTATTGGCGCTGGCCGGGTTGGTGGCCTGCTATATCCCGGCGGCCAGGGCTGTGCGAATCGAGCCGCAGCTTGTCTTGAAGTCCGAATGAACATGACGCGAAAGGCTCATCGGAAATTGGGGTTCCAGGGAGATTTGACGATATACAAGCCTGGAGCCTGCGACTTCGAACGCAACACATATGTCTTTCAATCAAAGGAGGTGGCAATGAAAACTAAGCTGATCGTGTCTACCGCGGTGGCTGCCTTGATGTTGATCCTGAACCTGGGCGGCGCTTCGCAGAACGCAAAACCGGAACCGAACGACGGACCACAGTATACGACCGACAACCGGCTGGTGCGCCCGGTCAACTATCGTAATTGGATCTATCTGAGCAGCAGTCTCGGGCTCCAATACGGGCCGGATGCCAACCCGGCCGACCCGGCGTTTGAGAACGTTTATGTCAATCCATCGGCGTACAGCGAATTCCTGAAAACCGGAAAGTGGCCTGACAAAACCATCTTCGTTCTCGAGATCCGCCGTTCGATGGATAAGGGGACTTTCGCCCGGGGAGGACGCTACCAGGGTGAGCTGGTGACGATGGAGGCGGCGGTCAAAGACGAAAGCCGGTTCCCCGAAAAATGGGCCTATTTCGGGCTCGGAAGAAACGCCGAGTCCGCCAAGGCGTTTCCAAAGACCGAATCGTGCTTCACCTGCCATAGCGCGAATGCGGCCGTCGAAAACTCCTTTGCGCAGTTTTACCCGACTGCCTTCGCCGTCGCGAAGGAAAAAGGCACGCTAAACCCGGGATACCTCAAGGCGCAGGAGGGCCGCGAAGCGGGGGAGGCTCATTCGTCAGCGGGCGACCAATCGGGGGCAACCGCGCCGAAGGTGACGACTCCTCCCGACGAAGAGGTCGAAGATCTGGTTTGCAATATGCAGGTCAGCAAGAGCACCACGTTCAAGGCACACTATCAGGGGAAAACTTATTACTTCTGCAGACAGGAGTGTCAGCGTGATTTTGAACGCGCTCCGGAGCAGTTCATCAAATCGGATAAGAATTAGTACTTTGGAAATCAAGT
>DATEFT010000010.1:0-2122 GCA_035280505.1 Blastocatellia bacterium
CGGTTTAGAAAGATGGAGATATATAAGGACTAGGCTGGGGCCTTGGCCAGGCCGTGGCGATAGGCGTAGAGCATCAATTCGACTCGATTAGTGACTTCGAGTTTGGCGAAGATCGAGGTCAGATGGTGGCGAACGGTGATCTCGCTGATGAAGAGCCGTTCGGCGATCTCCTTGCTCTTCAATCCCTCGCCGACGAGTTTGGCGACCTCCGTCTCGCGTTTGCTGAGGGAGGCGATCTTGTTCGATTCCGGATCTTCCTTCTTGGCCTTGCGGGAGCCGGCAAATTCGGCCAGCAGGCTGGCGGTCAGCTTGGGATCGATCCAGGCTTCGCCCTCGTAGACCCGGCTGATCGCCTTGACGATCAGTTGGGTGGCCGACTCTTTGCCGAGAATCCCCATGGCGCCGAGACCGACCGCGCGCCGGTGGGTCTCTTCGTCGCGGAGGCCGGTCAGAACGATGATCCGGCTCTCCGGGGAGACCTCGAGGATTTTACTGATGCAATCAAGACCATTCTCCGAGCCCAGATCCAGATCCAGCAGGACGATGTCGGCGCGCACCTGCCGGAGGACCTCCAGGGCGTCTCTCGAATTCGAGGCCTCCGCCACGACTGTCATCTCGGGTTGTTTCTGAATGATCAGATTCATTCCGGTACGTACGACCTCATGGTCATCCACCAATACAATTCGAATCGAATTAACTTCCGTGCTCATATCGGTTATTGATTACTCCAGTCTGCCGAAGCGAGTTGATTTGTAGGTCGGGTTTGGACGGCGAGTCGGACCTCTTCGAAAGCCCTCTCCAGCGAAGCCAGGATCTGATCGGCCCCTTCGACCGACCCGCTTCGTCCGATCGTCTCCAGGGCATCACAAAGCTGGGCCAGGCGTCGAGCCCCGAAAGTGTAGGCGCTCCCTTTGAATCGATGCGCGAAGAACCGCAGCTCGTCGGAGTTCCCGTTCGAGACCGCGGCCTTGATGGCGGTCAGTTGCCGGACCGCATCTTCAAGAAACAGTTCAGTCAGCTCGATCAAGAGAGCCGACTCGTCTGCCGGTAAGTGATCAGTATCGGACAAATCGGATCTGCCTCCATAAAATGCCGCTGCCTTTAGACGAGGCGGCCGGGCCTCGCGATATCGCAACACTTATTCCGCAATCGACCGGAGGATGATCAGGTAGATGACTTCACGATCTTGGGGAAACTGATGGAAGACGTTGGCGGTGATCCCGGGTCAGACCCAATCATAATGCAAAATCGGAGAGTTGTCAGCGAGATTTATACGGCAGGCGGCAGAATGATTTAGAGCAGAAGATGGAACGAAGGAAAATCACGGAAGTCGTTCCAGCGGTCCCGTAATTTTCATTCACTCCATCTTCTCTCTTTAGAGCAGTAAATCAGCGGAGTCGTCGCGGAATCTCTGGGGAGAGGGGGGAGAATCGCCACCGGCGCGCGGCCGGTGGCTGGTTCCGCGGGCTCACTCCCAAACTGCTCTAAATTTCGGTGCGCGTTTGATCGCCGGGGATGGCGGGGGCGATCCGGTCCGGCGCGACGCGATTGAAGACGACCTTGACGGCCGGCGCGGAGAGTTGTTCCAACAGGCGCACGGCCTGGAGCGCTTTTTTACGATGCAGGCTCGCGGCCTCCATCACCAACACCGTGGAGTCCGAGAACCCGACGAGCAGTTCGGTGTCCGAAGAGGCCAGCAACGGGGCCGCGTCGAGCAGGATCACGTCGTATCGTTCGGAGAGCAGCCGCAGAGTCCCCGGGAGATATTGAATGTCGGGAAGCTGCTGCTGGTTGCCGAGTTTGCCGACCGGCATCCGCGTGGGCAACGATTCGGTCTCCGGATTGATCGCCTCGCTGACCCGGCAGCGGGCGGTCAGGACGTCGATCAGGCCCAGTTCGTTCTCGGGCACCACGTAACCCGAATCCGGTTTGAGGGCCCCGGCCTCGAGCGCGATCGCGCGAATCTCCAGCCGGGAGAGCGCCTGCGCCAGTTCGAGGACGAGAGAGGTCGTGCCGCCACCCGCTTCCGCCGAGGTGAAGAGGAAGACCCGCGACCGGTGATGTCGACGCTCACGATCGATCGCATAGGCCAGGCGGGTGATCTGGTCGTGGGCCAGTTCCT
>DATEFT010000011.1:0-13640 GCA_035280505.1 Blastocatellia bacterium
GATATGTTCATACAAACGCGGCTCGACATTGCATGAGTCGGTGGCAAATAGCAGCGCGGATTTGCCGAATCGAACCAGATGTGCGGCTTTGCAACGAATATTCAGGTCCGCATGCTCACCAAAGAATGGGAGAGCGGTGATCGAGCCGTTTTCCCATTCCACGGATTCCATCTCATCCAGTTCGATCACGTTTCTAAACCCGATCTTCTGCAAAATCAGTTTCAGTGAAGGGTCTTGGAGAAACCCTCCGGCGCTGGAGGGCACGAGAATGTTCTTCACCTTATGTCTGATCTGCAATAAGGATTCAAACAGAACGTGATCCTGATGGTTATGAGTAATCACCACATAATCGATCGACTCAGGTAAGTCTTGATAGGTATATCGAGAAACAGCGGATTCGTAGGTATAACTCAAGACCGGATCAAACAGCAGGCTGATCTCCGACGATTCCACGAGCATGCAGGCGTGGCCAAAGTAGCGCCATCTAATCCCTCGCCCCCGATAACGGGAAGCGGGCGGAGGCGGAGTGGGAGTCATGAACGAGTAGACGAACCGCTCCGAAGCTTCCGGCACTTTCAGTATCTCTTTGATCTCCCCCCAGGATCGCGGATGCGACTTCAAGCGGAACAGTTCGTCGACCGCCTCATCATCGAAAGGGATGCGCAGGTGAAAAAGCGAATCGGACTCCAGCCGCGGAGTGCTCAGCATGAATGGGCGATCGTCTCCGGCCAGCACCGAGAGCATAAAACTCTGGGCGGAGCGGTCGTAATAGTGGCTTCGATAAAGTAACGGCTCAATGATTCGAAAACTTGGATGATGATTGAGATCGTAGACCAGCTCGACGTAACCCTTCAGGACGTCCGGAACCATACTGTAGAGTGGTTGCAGCGAAAACCCCTTCGCGTGCGTCCGCAGAGTTTCGTCGAGCGAAGCGATGGCTTCGGAGAGCTCGATTAAATGAGGGCGCGTCCGCCGGGTCTGGTCTCGGAGATTCCTGATTTCATCAACCCGCTTCCCGCCATAATCGACGAAGGGGCCGCCGAGCAACTTCGGATTCTTGACGGCGTTGGCATGCATCTGCGGCGCATTGAGATAGGAGTCCATTATTTTCAGGTGCCGATCCGTCAAGTTCCTGGCTGCCGTTGCCGGGGGAATCAGGTGCGACCAGGCATACCAGTAATCGAACAGCGGCTCAATCTGGATATTCGGGCGAAGATACAATAAGTCGTCACTCATAACATGAAGGTCGATCTTCACACACGAAAGACGCGAAATCACCAGTCTTTCGCGTGTTTCGCGGTTAAGCATCAAAACTTACGGTCTCGCCCCTTAACGCGGCCCCAGCCATTCTTCCGTGGTCGCGACCGGCGAACTGACATCCCAGAGCGGGGCCCGTTCGGGGTGGTAACGGGATCCGATGGGAATCGAGTACAGATCTTCAGATTCATAAGATCGTTCCCGCTCCCCTTCACGCTTGAGCATCTGACGAAACTCGGATAAGGCCGGCGAAGGCTGCCGCTCATGCCCATAGATCCGCCCGGCGAACATATCGGTCATCTGCTCGGTGTAGCGGAAATGTACGAGCAAGGCAAACGCTAACGGATGTTCCCAGAAGGTGTCGAGAACGTCTTCCAAAACGTCGATTCCCTTCTCGCAGAAGAGCTGGTGCTCGGCAAACGGATTGTGCAGATCGCGATGAGCCCCCTCCAGGTAAGACCGGACGACCGGCGCCGCAAACTGGGCTTCCCGCATGGCGACTGTCAGTCCGAAAGAGAAGATCGGATCGATAAAGCGATGCGAATCTCCAATGCACATGAAGCCTTTTCCACAGAATGATTTCACCTGATAGGAATAGTTCGGGATAATGTGGATGTCTTCGACCAGCCTGGCTTCGGCCACGCGCCGCTTGAGATCCGGATGGAGTTCTTGCAATTCGCGGAGGTAGAAATCCTGCTTGCTCTCACGCTTTTCCAGGAAGTAGGCCGCCGGAACCACGACCCCGATACTGACCACATCATCATCAAGCGGGATAAACCAGCTCCAGTGAAACTTCTTCTGGTAGTAAATCAGGGTGTTGTCTCGGTGCATGTCGCGCGTCGGACCGTCATCGCGAACCGCGCCGGTAACCTGCGAGAAGAAAGCAATCTGCTTGTCATAAGCTCCCAGATATTTGGGGCCGGTCACCCCGCCTTGATTGGCCAGCCAGGTCGCCTGGCCGGAGCAGTCGAGTAGAACCTCGGACTCGATATTCTGAATGCTGCCGTCCGCCATGCGGACCTGGGCTCCTCGCACCGAGCCGTTATCGACCAGCGGCTTGATGGCCTTCCCCCGCAGGATGATCGCGCCGCGAGCCTCCGCCTCTTTGAGCAGAAGCTGGTCGAAATCACTCCGCCGCACTTGCCAGGTGTCCCACTCAAAGAGTTCCCAGTTCTCATTCCGCCCGGTAACCGGAACGAACCACCGGCCCTTTTCGCTCTGTCCGAGAACCTTGACTCCTTGCTTGGTCGGATACTTACGCCGGTACATCTCCGCCTCGAGCCCCAGATCACGGACCACTTTGCCGCACGCACCGGTCATGGACTCGCCGATGTGATAGCGCGGAAAGGTCTCGGCCTCAACGATGACTGGTTTGATGCCCTCACGGATCAGGAACATCGCGCTGGCCGATCCACTCGGCCCACCACCGACAATCAAGACATCTGTTTTCATGTTCACCTCCGGTTTTAGGGATGGTTGGTTCCGGCCTCGTCGAAGAACCGTTCATTCGAGTGAAACCTGCTCCAAATATCGCTGCAGCACCTTCGGATCATGTGACGCCGTCAAAGTCGTGACGATCTCCTTGGCCAATTCCTCGACGGTGCAATCAAGATCGAGAAAAAAGTTGGAGGCCACACTGATGCCGATCAGCTCTCGCACTCGGCCAATAATTCGGACGGCGGTGAGAGAGTCCCCACCCAGATCCAGGAAGTTGTCTTCCACTCCAATCCCTTCCACCCCCAGCAATTCTTCCCAGATCTCAATGATATTTTTTTCCAGGTCAGTGCGGGCGCCGCCTCCGACTCTCACTCCGAACCCGCCCTCTCCGGCCTGCTCCTGGGATTCGGCCGAGCGTTTCCGGATAACCTGAGGCGGTCGTCGCACCCACCTCTCCAGGCGCTCGCCCAGGTTTCCTTTCGAGATCACCACTTGAGAGACCGTTGATAAACCAATAATCCGCCACAGCGCCTCCAGTCCTTCTTCTTCACTCAACACGAAAGGGTTCGTCTCGCCGGTTCTCTTTCCCTCCCAATCGCCGGGACCGGTTGCCGTGAGCCATCCATCCCAATTCATCACCAGCCATTGAAATCGGGCGGTTCCGTTGTCAGCCGGCAAAACTCGATCGACCAGCGCATTGGCGGAGGCGTATGCGCCAAATCCCACGCCTCCCAGAATCGACGCGTTGGAGGAGAAGATCACGCCGAAATCCAGCTCTTGATCCCTCAGCTCGCGATTCAGGACCTTGAATCCATCGATCTTCGGTCGCGCTTGCGTGGCGATGTCGGTGGGGGTCAGTTCCGCGATCGGTCTAGACACCGATTGATGCCGGAGGTCGGCTGCCAGGTGGAAGACTCCGTTCAACGGCCCAAATCGGTGCTGCGCCTCGGAGAGGATGCGCCGAACATCTTCGGGGTTACTGACGTCGGCTCCGGCGACGATCACTTCCGCGCCCGCGTCTTCCATCTTCCGAATGGCTTCAATGCGGCCGATCATCGATTCATCGCGCGACGACTGAGTCAACAGGCCGTCCCATTCGCTTCTTTCCGCAAATGACGAACGCGTCATCAAGACCAGGCGCGCCTGATATTGGCGAGCGAGTTCCTGTCCCAGGCTGAGACCAATTTTGCCGAGCCCCCCGGTAATCAGGTAGACCCCTTTTTCTCTGAGCTTTCGGATTTGGGGCATCTCCCAGCTTAAACGCACCGGCTCATATGCCCGCACGAATCGATGGCGGCCTCGATAGGCCACGACCGGCTCGGGAAGCGACATCGATAATTCAGCGAGAACGGCGCCGGCCGCTTGTTTCCAGTGCTCGCGGCCGATCGGGAGATCCACCACTCCGCATCTCAGGTTGGTCATCTCCTGCGATGCCACCATGCAGATCGCGGGGATCGCCCCCTCGGCGGAATTCGTCGCGCCCTCACCCGCCACATCGAACAGTTGCGTGGTGACAGCCAGAAGAGTGCTTTTGGCCCGGGCGTCCATTTCGGAGAGAGCCTGAGCGAGGAAGAGCAGACTGCGGTATCCGCTCGCTTCGGCCTCACGACTATCATCGATCTCTTTCTTTGTCGTCGGACCCCAGCAATGAGCCAACCGCAACGTGTTCGGCTCTCGTTGCTTCAGTCCCGAGATCAACCGGCTATAGTCGGCCCGATCGTCCGGATTGATCTGAAATTTATCCGGCCTCACCTTTCGGTAGCGACTGGCCGCGACCACCGAAATCACCTCGCCTCCGGCGTTTCGCAATTCTTCGGTGAGGTGCGGGCCCAATCCGGCCTCGTCTTCAAATACCACCCAGAGACCGTCCAGAGCCGAATCGCTCATCTTCCAATCGACCAACGGCGCCGATCCCTTCCATGACGGCATGTAAAAACTGTTTTCGTTCAGAAGATTCGGCGAGAGATCGGGCGGGAGAGCAGGACCGGCGGCGGCGCCGTTCGGCGCGACGGAGCGAGTCTCCGTCGCCGTGTCGTGAGCATAGCGCCGGCGCTCGAACGGATAAGTCGGCAACTCGACTCTGCGACGCGCCTGGTTCTGATAGGAGCGGTTCCAATCGACTGTCGCGCCTTCGCTCCACAATCTCCCCAAAATCCCAAGCAGGTCTTCGCGATCGACGGCATCCGGCATCCCCGGCAAGAACACGTAACCTTCAGCGGTTCCCAAATGCTGCCGCGCGAGGTTCGACAAAACGGGCCCCGGGCCGACTTCAAGAAAAACGGCGCCGGGCCAGTCCCGCAAAGTGGCCCACACTTGAGTGAAGCGATCCGGGTTCAGCATCTGGTTTTCCCAATAAGCCGGCTCTTTGACCTGCTGGCCGGAGAGATAGGTGCCCGTCAGACCGGAAAGATAGCTGAGCTTCGGCTCCGCGGTTTTGATCAAGGAGAGGGATTTCCTGAAGGCGGCTAAATGTTCTTCCGAGAGATCGGTTCCGAGCGGTGCTCCTTCCGGCAAGCGGCCGATCAGTTTTGCGCGCTCGACGACCAGTTTGACGGCATCTTCGATTGAGATCGCTTCCGCCACGGCGGCGGCGACATATTCTCCCGGACCGTGGCCGAACATCGCGCTCGGGGTCAGGCCCCAGCTCAGCCACAGGCGCGCCAGGCAATACTCCAACGCAAACAGGGCGGCTTGAGTATAGACCGCCGGAGAGGCTTGGCTATCGCCGGCAACTTCCCCATCGCACAAGAAACGACGGATCTCGAAGCCCAGGTCCGAATCGATCCGGTCCGAGCACTGATCAAGTTGCTCTCTAAAATAGTTTTCAGTGCGATAGAGATGCCTTGCCATTCCCGGCTCTGGTAAACCTTCACTCGGAAACAGGAAGATCACCGGGCGGCCGTCCAGCGCTTTCGACCCGTCCGCCTTCTGATTTCGCAACCTGGCGGCCAGCTCGGATGAGCTGCCGCCCACCACAAAGCGGCGGTGGGCGAAGCTCGTCCGGCCGATCTGCAGGGTGTAGGCCATGTCGGCGAGATTGGCGCCCGGATTCTGTTCGATGAACTGAGCGAGGTTGTCGGCGGCCTGACCGAGCGCCGTCGGTGTGCGCGCTGAAAGCGGGAGGATCTGCACTCTTTCCCCGTTAGGATTCGTTCTTCCTTCCGGCGCTTCTTCTAAGATCACGTGGGCATTGGTCCCCCCCATTCCGAATGAACTGACGGCCGCGCGACGTGGCCGATCGTCATCGGATTCCCACGGCTGGAAGGTGGTGTTGACGTAGAGCGGGCAACCGGGCTCCCGCAGAATCGGATTCGGCTTGACACAACCCAGGCTCGGAACCAGAGCCCTCTTCTTTAGACACAGAACCGCTTTGATCAATCCGGCCACTCCGGCCGCCGCGTCCAGGTGCCCGATATTCGGCTTGATTGAACCCAACGCGCACGGTCTGGAAGAGCTGCCATAAACATCTTTCAAGGCGGTGAGTTCGATCGAATCGCCCAGCACGGTTCCCGTGCCGTGGGCCTCGATGTACCCGATCTCGCTCGGATGAAGTGCGGCCAGGGCCAGCCCTCTGGCTAATAACTCCCTCTGGGAACTCAGTCCTGGCGCGGTAAAGCTGACTTTTTGAGAACCATCGTTGTTGACGACGCTGGCTTTGATGATCGCATGAACCTGATAGCCCTTCTCCAGCGCCTCCGTCAGCCGGCACAGAACAACCACCGCCGCCCCGGCTCCCGGAACGGTGCCGTTGGCTTCGGCATCGAAGGCCCGGCAATGAGCATCGGGTGAAAGGATGCTATGCTCTTCGTATCGATAACCTGTGTTCCGCATCGAGAGGCTGACGCCTCCCGCCAGCGCCAGGTCGCATTCGCCCGTGAGCAAGCTTTGACACGCCGTGTGGACCGCGACCAGCGAGGTCGAACAAGCCGTCTGCACGCTGATACAAGGGCCTGTCAGACCGAGCTTGTAGGCGACGCGAGTAGTTAGGAAATCCTTGTCATTATCGAGCACGTGCTCCAGGAATGAGGTGGAAGACCCCTTTTCCGAATTACGAGCGAGACTTTCCAGGAGATGGCTGCTGAAACCCGACCCCGCAAAGACCCCGACCGATTCTTCGCTCGAGCCGGGCCGGTAGCCGGCGTTTTCAAGAGCCTCCCAGGCGCATTCCAGGAACACGCGTTGCTGTGGGTCGATGTTTACCGCCTGCCGTGGGTTGTATCCGAAAAATTCGGCGTCGAAGTAGTCGGCCTTCTCGAACCTCATGCCGTACTTCACCCACGCCGGGTCTTCAAGGCGCGCCCGATCAATACCCGCGGTAACCAGATCTTCGATTGAAATGGGCGATAAGGCTTCTCTGCCGTTCTTGAGCAGATCCCAGAGTTCATCGATGCAGTTCGCTCCGGGAAATCTTCCGGCCATGCCGACAATGGCGATCGCCGAGTCATCGATTTCAGGCGTCATGATCATCATCTTTTTACCTCAGTCGCGACAGCCGGGCCGGCGTTATGCCCCGGGCCGATTGTCAACCAGGTCTTTGACAAAAACATTCTTCTCATCGACCAGGATCATTCTTGGTTCCACGACTTCGTCGGTCAAAACAAACGCCACAATGATGACGACGTCCAGTCTTTGGAACTTACGAGCGGCCGCGCCGTTGATCGTAATTTCACCGGAACCGGGAGGCGCCGGGATCGCATAGGTCTCGATCCGCTCACCGTTGTTCACGTTCCAGACGCACACTCTCTCACCCGGCACCAGGTTGGCGCGTTCCATCAAGGTGCTGTCGATTCCGATACTACCGATGTAATTGACGTCGGTGAACGTCACGGTCGCTCGATGAATTTTGGACTTGCAAATCTGACGGAGCTGCACTTGGATTCCTCCTTATGAATGCTGGCCTTTGGAATTTAGTATTTTTCGAGATTTCAGGTTTAGACCGCGAAACACGCGGAACGGCTTCTTGCCGCAACACGCTAAAGATCAATTGAGCGCCGGCATTGGCTGAAGAGATTCGGGCGCGTCCGCGTCGGGTGATGCTTGTTCCTGATCCTGGAGTTGGTATAGACGATAATAGATTCCGCGCTGGAGAAGTAGTTCCTGATGTGAGCCCTGCTCGCTCAGACGGCCTTTATGCATGACGAGAATGCGGTCTGCGTGTTTGATCGTGCTCAACCGGTGTGCGATCACCACGGCCGTGCGGCCTTTGAGTAGACGGTCGAGCGCGGATTGGATCAGGTGCTCTGTTTTCGTGTCCACGCTGGCGGTCGCTTCATCGAGAATCAGGAAGCGCGGATTGTGCGCCAGCGCGCGGGCAAAACTGATCAGTTGCCGCTGGCCCATGGAAAGCGTGGAGCCGCGTTCGGTCACGGGTGTTTCGATTCCCTGCGCCTGCGACTCGAGAAACGGCCCGAGCCCCACCTGGCGCAGGGCCTGTTCGGCCGATGCGCGGTCGAGGCCTTCGGTCCCGAGCTTGACGTTCGACTCGAGCGTCCCTGCAAATAGAAATGAGTCTTGCGGCACAATCCCAAACAGGCTTCTCAATTCCGGCAAATCCAGCTCGCGGAGATCCATCCCATCGAGCAGAATCTGGCCCCGCTGGATGTCATAAAAACGCAGAAGCAGTTGGATCAACGTGGTTTTGCCGGAGCCCGTCTGACCGACAATGGCGATCGTCTGGCCGGCTTTGGCGCGGAAAGAGACATCGCGCAGAACCCAGTGCTCGTCTTCCGGATTGGCGCCGCCCTCATACGCAAACCAGACATTGCGAAATTCGATCTCACCCGGCGTCGCGGCTTTCGGGCGGGGCTCGGCGGGGAGGGCGCTGGTTACCGGTTCGTCGAGTAGTTGGAAGATTCGTTGCGCGGCGGGCAACGCCGCGGCCACGACCTCCAGTTTTTCGCCGAGCTCAAGGATCGGTTGGAAGAACCGCTGCGCATACATCATGAAGGCAATCAGGACCCCGATTGGCAAGCTGCCCTCGATGACGCGGAGCCCGCCCACCCAGGAGAGCAGCGCCAGGCCTCCCAGACAGGCCAGCTCCACGACAGAGAAGTAAAAGGAGAAGGCCGTGAGGCCGTCACAGCTCGCTTTCAGCAGCGCCTGGTTCAGCCCCGCAAATTGCCGGCCGGCCTTCTCTTGACGGTTGAAGAGCTGCACCACGGCCATCCCGCCGAGGTGTTCATTCAGGAACGTGTTGATCTGGGCAATCTTCGTCCGGGCTTGCCAGTTGGCCTTCCCCGCGATCCGCTGAAAAACAGGCGTCATGATCATGATGAACGGGAGCGGCCAGAGACTGGCGAGAGCGAGAAAGGGATGCCAGATGAAAAGCATCAGCCCCATGCCCAGCATCAGCACCAAACTATTCAGGATCGTGACGACCCCCGTGGCGAACAACTCATTCAGCGCATCCACATCGGTTGTCGCCCGCGTCACGAGCTGCCCGACTGGAGTGCGATCAAGGAAACGCAGGGGCAGGCGCTGCAAGTGCTCGAAAATCTCCCGGCGCAGATCATAGGTCACCTGCTGCCCGATCCGTTGCATGACACGGACCTGCACATACTGTAGAAGAAAGCAGCCGAGACTAAACCCTAGGAACATGAGGACGGCGATGGCGAGGCCCCAGGTGGCGGCCCTTGCGGAAAGTTGTCCCGCCGAGTACGGGACGAGGTACCAGTCGATCCCGATGTGAAAAAGAAAGGGTCCGGCGAGTTCGAGCGGGGTCATGGCGAGCGTCAGGATCAAGGCCAGGATCACCTGCCAGCGGTATGGGCGCAGGTAGCGGAGCAACCGCCACGTGAAGTTGGCGCCGTCAGGCTGCCCGAGTTTCTCCTCTTCTCGCATCCGAATCAGTTGAATTTCAGCTCTTGCTCAAGCAGTTGCTTTTGGTGAAGATCGGCATAATAGCCGTCCCGCGTGAGAAGCTCCTCGTGCGTTCCACGTTCGACGACCCGCCCTTCGCGCAAGACGATGATCCGATCCGCGTTTTTCAGGGCCGAGATTCGATGTGAAATCAGAATCGTGGTCCGCTCCCGCCTCACCTCTCGCAGATGCAGCAGAATCCGCGCCTCGGTATCCGTATCGACACTGGACAGCGCGTCATCCAGAATCAGAATTTTCGGCTGGCGAAGGATCGCCCGCGCGAGGGCGATCCGTTGCTTCTGCCCGCCCGAAAGAGTGAGCCCCCGTTCGCCCACCATCGTTTCGAAGCGCTCGGGAAAGCCTTGGATCTCTTCCAGGATGCCCGCAAGCTCCGCGGTTTTGCAGACCTCCGCTTCCGGAGGATTATTCACGCCGAACGCGATGTTCTCGTGGATCGTGTCACTGAAGAGAATCGTTTCCTGCGGAACATAGCCCATGGCCCGCCGAAGCTCATCGAGGGGATAGTCCGGGATCGGGCGGCCATCGAGCAGCAGCGTTCCGGGAGGCGACTCCCACAGTCGCGCGATCAACGCCGCCAGCGTGGACTTCCCGCTCCCGGTCGGCCCCACCATGGCCAGGGTAGATCCGGCGGGAATGTGCAGGTCGATGTTGTGCAGGACCGCCTGAGCCGGGGAGCCGTTTGAACTCGCCGTGGGATAGGAGAACGTCAGATGGCGAAACTCGATTTCGCCGAGAATCGAGGCGCCCGTGCCGATCATTCCCGGGCCGCCGACGCCCGGTTTTGCCGTCAGGATGTAATTCAACCGGCCCACCGACACCACGCCGCGCTGGACGATATTTGCGAGATAACCGAACGCCATCATGGGCATGACGAGCCGCGCGAGAAAGGCGTAGAACGCCCAGAGCGTGCCCACGGAGATCTCATGATTCATCGCCTGGCGTCCGCCGACCCAAAGCAAGATCATGAACGTCGCGTTAACGATCACCGTCAGCACCGGGAGAAAGATGCTCAAAGTGCCGATCAATTGAACATTTTTGGCGGCGTATCCGCGGTTCGCGCGGTCGAATTGTGCAATTTCATGCCGCTCCTGCACGTACGCCCGCACCACGCGGATTCCGCTGAGGTGTTCCTGTACCCGCGCGGAGAGCGCCCCGAGAGACTCCTGAACCTGGGTGGAGAGGCGATCGATGATCCGGCCGAAATACCAATACGCAATTGCAATCAACGGCATCGCCAGCAGCACCCAGAGAGTAAGCACCGGCGAGAGCTCGAACATGAAATAGATAGTGACCACCGTCGTCACGATCGTCGTCGCGCTGATCATGATTCCCTGTCCGAGCAACGTTCGGACCGCGTTCAGGTCGTTCGTGGCGCGCGACATCAAGTCGCCGGTTTGGTTACGGGCATAAAATTCCGGCTCGAGTTTCATCAATTGCGCGCAGAGATCGTTTCGGAGATCGTGCGCGATCCGGTGTGACACTCCGATCAGAATTCGCCTCATCCAGAAAGTGAAGAACTCTTTGACCACCATCACTCCGATCAACGTCAGGCAGTAGAGGCTCAGGGCCTCGCGGCTGGACGGGGCGTAAACCGAAAAGATCGGCTGCAGAAGATCCCGAGGCGTTCCGGTGAGAGTGGAGAGTGGCCGGGGCGATCCTTTCAGACAATCGGTGATCACGCCGATCAGCAGTTGCGGCAGCGCGCCGACGATTCCCGCCGCCAGGAGCATCAGTAATCCCAGGGCCAGCAGGCTTCGGTATCGCCGGAGGTATGGGACCAGCTCCCGCAGTTGGCGCCATCCCGGTGGACGCCCGGATTCGGACTCGGCGGTAGCAGTGAGCTCGACAACTTCGCTCATGGTAAGCACGTTGTAAACCAGGTTCTTCTGACCGCGGCGGATTTTGCGGGCACGCCATTGGAGCGCCAAAGGCGCGAAACACGCCGAATCATCCGTCTTTCCCGCTTTCGCGTCTTTCGCGGTTCCGAATCAAAACTTCAAGAATAAGATTTCAGACTAAAGTCCCCGGCGCCTATAGCCGCTCCGGGGTGTTCAATCGATGTTTCCGTTGTTCCCTTTGACGCCGCCGACGTTCCCGCTGCTCCGTGGCTCGGAGATTGGCCTCCTCAGAGGAATGCAATTCGGGATCATTGCTGATCAGATATTTAGCGAGCGAGGCAATGGTGGAATGCTCGAACATCGCCATTAACGAGAACTTCTTGGCCAGTTCCATCTGAACCTGATGATGGACGCGCATCATCGAGAGAGAGTGTCCTCCCAATTCAAAGAAGCTATGCTGGATTCCCACTCGTTCCACTCCCAGGACCTGCTCCCAGATTGCGCACAAAGTCCTTTCCACCGGCGTGCGCGGCCCTTCATACTGCCGTTCGAGCTGCTGGCCCGGGTCCGGCGCCGGCAGCGCTTTGCGATCCAGCTTCCCATTTGGGTTGAGCGGCAACTCGGGCAGAAACACGAAAGCCGCCGGCACCATGTACTCGGGCAAGATGGATAAGAGATGAGCGCGCAGTGACTCGACGCCGGCCTCCTCGCCCGTGTAGTAGGCCACCAGCCGCTTACCTCCTTCATTCTCGTCGCGGGCGACGACCACCGCTTCCCGCACCCTGGGATGGCCGACCAGTTTGGTTTCGATCTCTCCGAGTTCGATGCGAAAGCCGCGGATCTTGACCTGATGATCGTTGCGTCCGACGAACGCGATCCTCCCGTCAGGCAACCAGCGGCCCAGATCGCCCGTCCGGTAGATCCGTGCCCCGGGCTCCCCGCCGAATGGATCCGGCAGGAATCTCTCCGCCGTCAGTTCGGGACGGTTCAGATATCCTCGCGCCACTCCGGCGCCTCCGATGTACAGCTCTCCGGCCACCCCGATCGGCGCCGGCTCACCTTTCGCCTCCAGCAAGTAAATCCGCGCGTTGGCAAGCGGGCGCCCGATCGACGGCGCTCCCGCCTCATCTCGGTAACAATCTCCGTGGGTCGCACAGACCGTCGCCTCCGTCGGTCCGTAGGCATTGATCATCCGCCGCCCGCTCGACCACTTTTCAGCCAGTTCCCGCGTCACCGCCTCACCCGCCGCCACCAGCACTCGGATTGAGGCCATTTCTCCCGGCTCCGGCAGCGTCGCCAGCACCGCCGGTGGAAGCGTCACGTGACTGACTCCTTCCCGATTCAGCGTCTCTCTCAGCGTTTCACCGGCCAACATCGTCCCCGCGGCCGGAATCACTAACGCGGCGCCTCGACAGAGCGACATCAGCCATTCAAATGCGTACGCGTCGAAGCTGAACGACGAGAATTGCAGCACACGGCTCTCATGCCTCACATCGAAGTCTCGCCTCAGGGCCATCGCCAGGTTGAGCATCCCTCCGTGCTCGACCATCACGCCCTTGGGCGAGCCGGTGGACCCGGAGGTATAGATGAGATAGGCCAGGCTCCGCGCCTCCAGGCCGCCGCCCTCCGAGTTCTGCCCGGAATAACCGGCCCATCTCGCGGCATCGGCCTCGAGATCGACGACCCGCAGCCCCAAAGCGCGCCCGGTCAGATTCTCTCTCAACGCTCCACTGGTGAGCAGCACCGACGGCGCGCTGTCTTCCAGCAGATAGGTCAATCTCTCGGCCGGATAGGCCGGATCCAACGGCACGTATGCTCCGCCCGCCTTCAAGATGCCCAGCAGCCCGACGATCATCTCCAGGCTGCGCTCCAGGCAGATCCCGACTCGCACCTCCGGCCCGACTCCCAGCGTCCGCAGGTATTGAGCCAGCCGGTTCGCCCGTCTGTTCAGCTCGGCGTAAGTCAGTTGTCGATCCTCGGAGACCACCGCCACCGCTTCCGGCGCCCTCTCCGCCTGCTCCTCAAACAGACGATGAGCGGGCTGCTCCTTCGGATAATCCATCGCCGTCTCGTTCCACTCTCGGAGCAACAGCCGCCGCTCGGATTCGCGCAGCAGCGGCAACTCCGAGATCGGACGGTCCGCCTCGACCACCACGGCTTCCAGCAACGTCTTGAAGTTTCCCGCGAAGCGTTCGATGGTGGCCCGGTCGAACAGATCCGTCGCATACT
>DATEFT010000012.1:0-12500 GCA_035280505.1 Blastocatellia bacterium
CCGTATTCATGCGAAGCCGGACGAGAAACAGCCCGCGCCGGAGCTGGAAGTGCGCGGCGAGGTCTATCTACCGAACGAGGTCTTCGAGCGAATCAATCGGGACCGCGCGGAACAGGAGCTGCCGCTGTTCGCCAATCCGCGCAACGCCGCGTCGGGCACCATGCGCCAGCTCGACCCGAAGATCGTGGCGGAACGGAAACTGGAGGTCTTCTGCTATCAATTGCTCTTCGACGGCGCCCCGGCCTTCGCCAGTCATGATCAATCGCTCCATTGGCTGGCTCAACATGGTTTCCGGACCAATCCCAATCATTGCCACTGCCGGACGATCGAGGAGGTCGTCGCCTACTGCAACGAGTGGGAGCAGAAGCGGGAGGAGCTCAACTACGAGATTGACGGCGTGGTGATCAAGGTCAATCAAGTGGCGATCCAGGAAGAGCTCGGCTCGACCTCCAAGTCGCCGCGCTGGGCGATCGCGTACAAATTCCCCGCGCGCCAGGCCTCGACGCGGCTGCTCGACGTGCTCTATCAGGTCGGCCGCACGGGCGCGGTGACTCCCGTGGCCGTGCTCGAACCCGTGCTGCTGGCCGGGACCACCGTCTCGCGGGCCAGCATGCACAATGCCGACGAGATGAAACGCCTCGGCGTCATGCGCGGCGATTGGGTCTTCATCGAAAAGAGCGGCGAGATCATTCCGCAGGTCATCAAAGTGATCACGGAACGCCGCACCGGCGAAGAGACCGAATTCGAATTTCCTTCCCGATGCCCGGTCTGCGAGACCGCACTCCTCAAACCGGCCGGCGAAGCTGTGACCCGCTGTCCGAACCCGGAGTGCCCGGCCAAGCTGCGTGAGGGGCTGCTCCATTTCGCGGCGCGGCGCGCGATGCGGATCGACGGCCTGGGCGAGGCCCTGGTGGACCAGTTGACCTCACCCTATCCGCAGCGCGACCAGAAGGGACGGATCGTGAACGACGAGCATGGAGAGCCGGTCATGCTGCCGCCGCTGGTGCGCAGCCTCGACGATCTCTACACGCTGGCCGAGCGGCGCGACGAGCTGCTCTCGCTCGAACGCATGGGGACCAAGTCCGCGGATAACCTGCTCGCGCAGATCGAGACGAGCAAAGAGGCCGGACTGGCGCGACTGGTCTATGGATTGGGCATTCGGCACGTCGGCGAACGCACCGCGCAGATTCTGGCCAATCATTATGGGCAGATGGAGCGGCTGGCGGCGGCCGGCCGCGAAGAGCTGGCCCAGATCTTCGAGATCGGCGAGGTCGTGGCCGCCTCGATCCACGAGTGGTTCCAGCAGGCGCGCCATCAGCGTCTGCTCAAAAGACTGGCCGCGGCCGGAGTCAAGATGGAATCGATCACGTCGGGCCAACCGGCGGTCGCGCGCGTCTTCGAGGGCCGCACCTTCGTCCTGACCGGAACCATGCCCACTCTGAAACGTGACGATGCCAAAACATATATCGAGGCGCGCGGAGGCCGAGTCAGCGGATCGGTGAGCAAGAAGACCGATTATGTAGTGGCAGGTGAAGAGGCCGGCTCGAAGCTGACGAAGGCCCAGGAACTCGGTATTTCGATTATCGATGAAGCTGGACTCTTAGCTCTTGGAGAACAGTAAATATTTCTTGTAGTTCTTCTTATCCGCTGAACTCATTAAATTATGCTGTATAAAATGTGCTCCCGCCGTTTCAACCGTTGACAATCAAGCAACGTTGACTCATAATTCAGAGCAATTAGCAGCGGTAAATACCCTAATGGCTGAGGACGCTGCTGAATCGGGGGGACCGAAAGGGCCCCCCACTTAATTTATGAATACATTTTCAGATTAGTTCTCCAGCAACTGGCCATTCAATCCTCCATTCGAGACCGGCATTCAGTACTTAACTCTGACTCGATAGGTGAGAATTGCTTCACCATCTTTGGCCACCGGCACGTTGAATCGTGCAGCAAAGGCCGCAGTCTTCTCGGCCGGAAAGCTGGAGTTAATAATTTCCCAATCACCTCCGATCGGTTCGTTGACGATCACGTTGACGGCTTCGTCTTTGTGGTTGCGGATGCGGATCTCGTAGGCATATTCCGAGATGCGTCTCGCAATAGTCTTGTAGTCGGTCTGTTTGCGCTCGGCGACCACGTCGAAGGCATCGCCCAGTTTCATCTGGACGGTTTCATCCTTGGGAGTATGGTCGATGCGGTTCTCGCCGATGAACTGCTGGGCTCCCGCCTGATCGGCTTTGTAGACCCGGACGATGCCCGCGGGCAGCGGCTGGCCCAGGCTGTTCTCCTTCGAATTCTTGAACTGGACGAAGACTCCGACCTTCTCTTTGATCGGCTCCGACGGGTTGTTGTAGCCCTGAAAATAGTAGGGCTGCCCGTTGAGGACCAGTTCCTTCTTGACGTTCAGGTTCGACGCGGAGAGCAGGCTGATCTGCTTGGTCTCGTTGTTCTTGAGGGTCGTCTTGCGCTGCAGCGTGTAGAGATGGTACTCGAAGAAGGCCTGCTCCTGGAACTGCGGCGGGGCCGCCGCGGCGGCCATTTCGAGATCCCGTCCGTTCTTGGCCCGGGACATCACCTCCTGAACGCGATTGACATCGCCGGCCACCAGCTTCAGTTCGGCCTCGCGATAGGCCGTCCCGCTGTGATTGTCGATCGTGACCCAACCATTGAGGTCGGCTTTGGTGTCGTTCTGATTGACGACGACCACGTAATCGGCGCGCCAGTTCATCCCCTGGGTCAGATAGGAAGATTCGACGGTATGGGTCTCGGGCCCGCTGTTATTGAGTTCCCAGAGGAGCGTCGGTTTGGCGATCAGATCCGGCGGCAAGCTCTCGAAACGGATCTCGGCGATGTTGGTCGGGTTGATCACGATCCGGCCCTCGATCTGCCAGACCTGCCCGCTGTTGTTGGAGAGCAACGTGGCCCGCGCCGGTTCGAGCCGCTCGGTATTGTTCTCGAACTTGCGCAGCACGAGGGTCAATTCCCGCCCCACATATTTGTCGAGCAGCTTCTGCGGATTGAGCAGGTCGTACTCATAGCCCTGCTCCACGACCTCCAGCGCATTAGGCGCGGTGATCGACTTGATATGGACCGTCGCCGCATTGATCTGTTGCGCCACGTCCATAAAGCGCAGTTGCGAGACCCCTTTGGGCAACCGCAAGGTGCGAGTATCTTTCACCAGACCGAGGTTGGAGTTGTAGACCGTGATGGCCACGCTCTTCTGATCCTCGATGGTGCTGGTCCCTACTGGGCTCTGTGTTGTGGTCTGTGAGTTCTCGGTCATCGTTGTTTTATTGAGCGACGATTCATCAGACGCCGCCGCCGTCGGATTAGTTCCGGCGAGCATCGCCGATAGCAGGATGTGGGTCATGAAGGCCCGTCCAGTCCGTCTCAACCCGGTAAGCTCCACTCTCATCTAATTCGATCTCCTTCAATCATCTGTCACCAGTCGGACGAGAGGGGGTCTCCCGTGGTCTTTAGAACGATTGCCCCCGAAAGGGCTTGCAGAAAAATTGAATTACCCCTCAAACTATCAGTCGTCTAAAGGGAGCGAAAGGTTCGGTCCCGGCTCGACAGACTGGATCTCTCAGTTATGAACGCTAGCAAGACTCTTCCGGTCGCAATTTTTTTATGGTGCTCCTGCCTCGCCGCCTGCGGGGGGCAGCTCTACAAAGTGGCGCCGAAGCCGATCAGCACGCCGCCTGAGATCTCGACCGATAATCCCAATGGCTTGAACATCGGAGCGACGATCTTCGGCGGGGACCGATCGCTGGAACAGTTCGAAGCCAATCTGCCGATGGCCGGCGTTTTGGCGATCGACATTCAGCTCTCGAATCGCTCGACCGCGGCGATCGATGCGAGCGGTCTTCAATTCGAGCTCAGCGACGGGCATGGCATCCGGTTCAAAGCCATCCCGCCCAAAAAGGCGCTGAGCAAAGTGATGAAGTGGAATGGCGATCGATTCTATACCCTTGAAGCTCGCCGGCGGACTCGCGAGAGTTACGAGGCGATCGGGTTGAACATCGCCGACCGTCTGGCAGCTCGGGAAGAGCGCCGGGGGTTTCTCTTCTTCGAGAACCCCAGCCGGTCGTCGAACCTCAAGGGCCTGAGTTTGTCGGTCAAGGGCGCCGCGATGCCCATGACTCTGGAGTTGAACATGCACTAAACCGAGTAGTACCTCATCCAGGAAAAACATATGAAACGGATCTTGGTTCTCTCTCTTCCGCTGTTCCTGCTCCTCTTATCGGCCGGGACGGCGGAGTTTCAGAAGCGCGCGGAGGCCCAGAAACAGTCGTTCTACTATCCGGGGCCCGGCGAGAGCTGGCAACGCAAACGGCCGGAAGAGGTCGGCCTGGACTCCGCGCTGCTCAATCAGGCGATCGAGTTCGCCAAATCTCAGGAGACGCGCCGGCCGCGCGACTACTCCGACCAGGAGACGATCTTCGGCAAATTACTGGGCCCGATTCCCAAAGAACGCGGCGGAACCAATGGCGTGATCATTCGATCCGGTTACCTGGTGGGCGAATTCGGAGACACCCACCGGGCCGAACCTACGTACAGCGTGGCGAAGAGCGTGCTCTCGACGCTGCTCGGCCTGGCGATCGATCGGGCGCTGATCAAGAGCATCGACGACCCGGTTCGCCGCTATGTGAATGACGGCGGCTACGATTCTCCGCACAACTCGAAGATCACCTGGCGCCATCACGCCCAACAGACCAGCGAATGGGAGGGCGAGATGTGGGGCAAATCGCACACCTTTCTGGGCCAGGTCGAGTTCGGGAACGGCAGACGGGAAGCGCGCGACCTGAAGGAACCGGGGACCTACTATGAATACAACGATGTCCGCATCAATCGCTTCTCGCTCTCGCTCCTGGAGGTCTGGAAGCGGCCGCTGCCGCAGGTGCTGAAAGAAGAGATTCTGGATCCGATCGGCGCCTCGAACACCTGGCAATATCTGCCCTACGACAAGTCCGAGGTCGAGATCGAGGGACGAAAGATGAAGTCGGTCAGCGGCGGCACGCGCTGGGGCGGCGGCCTCTGGATCGACACCATCGACGAGGCTCGATTCGGGTATCTGATCTTACGAAAAGGCCAGTGGCGCGGCCGGACGATCATTTCGGAGCCCTGGATCCGGATGGCGACGACCCCCGGACCGCATGGTCCGGACTATGGATACCTGTGGTGGCTCAACACGAAGCGTCAGGCCTGGCCCGACGCGCCCGCGTCCAGCTTTGCCGCGCGCGGTTTCGGTTCGAACACCATCTGGATCGATCCCGAGCATGATCTGGTGGTCGTCTGGCGCTGGCATGACGGCACCGGGAATGAATTTTTCAAACGGATCATCGCCGCCATCAAATCGGGGCAGTAACAACCTTCATCTAGGCACATAGGCACATAGGATTTTCGCTTTGGAATTCACGTCAAACTCTCATGCAGAAGCATACGACCGGCAGGCCATCAATCCGGGTTATCACGTCGTCTGGGGACTCAAGTTCTTCCTCTCCGGACTGCGCATGTTGATGAAACATACCTCGCTGCTCGGCCTGTCATTAACGCCGATCCTGATCACGGTCGTCCTGCTCGTCCTGCTCGCGGCGGGGAGCGCGTGGCTGGTCGGTCAACTGATCGCCGAGACCTTCGGCCGGGAGGCGCGCGTGCTGGCCGAGGTCTTCATCTTCATCTTCACGCTGCTGCTCGGGTACTTTCTCTATATGCCCGTCGCGCGCGTGCTGTTGGCGCCGTTCAGCGAGGCGCTCAGCCGCCAAACCCATACGATCAACATGGGCGGCCTCAGGTATCAATCGTCACAGGGCTGGGGCCGGGCGATGTGGGAAGGACTGAAACTGGTGTCGTTCCAGATGGCGCTGGTCCTCTTCGCGTTCGCCCTGAGCCTCGCGTTCCCGCCGATCGGCGCGCCGGTCGGAATCGCGATCGCGATCTTCTCCTGCGGCCTCGATTTCTTCGATGTGCCGCTCTCGGCCCGGGGACTGCCGTTTCGTGAAAAGCTGATGGTCATCTGGCGGAATAAATGGCTGGCCGTCGGGTTCGGCCTGGCCGCCTACCTCTCGCTGTTGATCCCGGTCATCAACCTCTTCTCATTACCGGTCGGGGTGATCGGAGCGACGCTCCTCACCGACGAACTGGAGAAGTCCAGGGACATCTAGAGAAGTCTAGGAAAGTCTAGGGAAGTCGAAGAAAAGCCCACGGAATAGGCAACAGAAAGGGTATCGATCTGCCGCCCACTTCGTGGGCGCTTCTTCTTCTTCGACTTTTCCAGACTTCTCTAGACTGTCAGTTAATAGTCCTTTGTTGTTGCGCTTTGAGCGTTTCGTCGATCCGCGCCGCCGATTCCTGCAAGTGCGCGCGCGTGATCGTGTTGAGGGAGGCGCCGTTGGTGATCGCCTGCTGGATCCGTCCGCGCAACTGAGTGAGTCCGTATCGCGCGAGGGTCGAGGCGTCCTCCGGAGTGCTCCCATCCACTCGCAGAACCAGCCGCGAGAGCCGTTTGAGATGCTCGCGCTGGGCCGCCCGGCGGAAGCTGCTGATCTGGCCGGGAGTTCCAGATTTCAGTTCCGACCAGATCGCGTCCTGCACGCCCTCGAACATATCGGACATCGTGAAGGCGTCGCGGGGATTCGCGTATTTGATCTCGGCATCCTGCAACCGCGCGAGCACGATCGGATTGTAGAGCCGGTCGAGCAGCGCGCGCTGCAGCGCGACGACCTGCTGATGGATCGGATAGTCGAGCCGCTGCGCCCGGAAGATGTTTCCCTGGAAATCCCAGAATCGATCCATGGCCAGCTTATTGAGCAGATTCGGCGGCAGATTGAAAGCCTTGGGTCCGAAAGCGTAACTCTTCAACAGCTCCATGGCCTGCCGCTGTTTGGCGGCCGGCACCGGCTCGTAAGGCAGGCGGCCGTTCGGATCGCCGACGTGATCGCGGTGGTGATAGACGCCGCCGATGTACTTGTTGGAGTTGAGCATCGCGATCGCCATCTCAGTGAAGGCATTGTTGAAAGCGCGGCGCAACCGTTGATAACCTTCGCCCTCTTTCGCCGCCTTGGTCTCCAGTCCGTTCCAGAGCTCCTGGACGAGCTTGATCCGCTCGGTGTAGTACCGCAGCGGGTCGTCGCTGTTGTCCCACTGGTTGGTCCGCGGATCGAGTCCGATCGGGGACATTCCGAACGAATCTTCGTCCGTGCCGTAGGCCAGCTTCGGATCGGCCACGCGCGAGGCGATCTTGCGCAGTTCCGTCAGCTCATCCGCCGGTTTGCCCGCGGCCAGCGGTTTGTAGGCGTACTCGATCGCCCAGTAATCGTAGGTTCCGAGCGTGGTCTGCCAGTATTGGCCCTGTGTGGTGCCCTGCGGCGCGATGTTGACGGGCATGTAGTCCATCACCGAACCCGTCAGGCCCTGCTCCAGCGTGGTGGCCGTGTTCTGCAGATTGTCGAAGGAGTTGAGCGTCGAGGCGCGGAAATTGTGGCGTAACCCGAGGGTATGGCCGACCTCATGCGCGGCGATATTCGTCAGGAAATCATTGACGTACTTCTCGATGTCGACGCCGTTGGCGAGCGTCCCGCGCGCCAGCAACAGGTTGTGACCGAACGACGACTGCTGAATCGCGCCCCGCGAATAATCGCAGAGATGGCGAGGATCCGGCCGCCATCGCAGCAGTTCGGAGAGCCCGTTCGGTTGCGGCTCGGCCAGCGGTTGAATGATATCCTCGTAATCTTCGCGAGTGAAGCGCGTCATACTTTCGGCGAAACCGATATCGGCATCGTAGATCTGCCCGGTGAACGGATTGACTCTCGACGGTCCGATGGCGAACGCGGCGTCGGTGGCGATGAACCAGCGGATGGTGTTATAGCGGACGTCCGCCGGATCCCAGGTCGCATCGTCCGGTTGCTGCTTGACGACGATTGCGTCCTTGAAACCGACCCGCTCGAAGGCCTTGTTCCACATCAGCACGCCGTCGGCCAGGGCCTTGCGATATTTCTGCGGGATTGTGTTCTCGAGCCAGAAGACGATCGGCTCCTTGGGCGGCGAGAGCTGGGCGTTCGGATCCGACTTCTCCAGACGCCAGCGCGTGACATAGCGAACGTAGGGCGTGTCGGTATTGTCGCTCGTGAAATCCTGATACATGGACAGGAAGTGTCCGACTCGATCGTCCGCCAATCGCGGCTGATAGCCGGTCTCCGGCAGGGTCGAGACGCTGTAGCGCACCCGGAACTGCAGGCTTCGGGCGTCCGGCGGCGTCAACGGCGGCGGCGGCATCACATTCGGCATCGGGGACGGCATGATCGGCGGCACCGGCGGACGGTCGATGGCAAAATTGAGCAGAGACCCGATCTCGACGTTCTGCGGAAACGCCTTGATCATCTCCAGCGCGCTGTTCCTGGCGTCGAGACGGTACGGCCAGCGGTAGGTCGCCTCCAGGGCATATCCGATCAGCGCAATGTCCGAGAGGAAGATCCCGTTGAGTTCGATCAAGACGCTCTTCCGTTCAGGATGCGGCAGACTGGCGATCGGCGTCGAGTTCAGAACCGAATCGGCAAAAGAACGCGCCACGGCCCGCTGGATCGGCGTCCGGTCCTCGGCGCGATAGTTGACGTTCTTTTGAATGAACTGGACGTTCTTGCCCAGCTTGTGAAAAGTGAAGACGAACTCACCCAACATCATCGAGGCGAAGAAACCTCGCTCTCCCAATGCGGACTCCATGGTCGGAGAGCACAGGTAGATTTTATCGAACTGGTCGGGCGTGAGTTCGAGATAGACCTTCTCATCCTTGCGATAGAGCGTGAAGAGCCCCTTGATGACTTCGGCGTCCTTGACGATCTCGTCGAAGGGCTTCTCCGGCGGCGGCGTGGGAATGGGCTGCCCGGGCTGGGCCTGTCCGGGCACAGCCGGTGCCGTGGGTTGCTGTCCCTGAATCTCGTCCACGGCAATGGTGCCCGCCGAACGGCCCGGGTCCTGCGAATGGGCCCAGGTCAGGTTCGGGTTGATCAGAACCAAAGAGAATAGCAATCCGATGGTTACCGCCCGCCGGGCGGGCTGGCAGGAGAGTGATCGGCTAGACATATCGTGCTCCTTTCTCTGATTTCGGGTTAGGTCAAATGAATGTTGGTCGACCGTACATGAGCCAGGGCAATCGCTTAGTCGGTGCTCATTTAAATGCTGTGAGAGATGCTGATTTACAGACCTGAAAACCTTACGATGGTTGCGGATGCCGAGTTCCGCCGAGAATCTAATAAAGAATTCCCACAACCATAGATAGTGCGGATTTTTAGGATTTTTATCGGTCGATTATCTCTTCCCGGAGATTTCCGGATGGCGCGCGAAGAACCCGTCGACCACCACTTTGACGTCCCGGCGCTCAACATCGGCCTCGTAGTTCATCTGGCGCATCTCCTGGTCGGAGATGACGCCGGCCAGGCGATTAAAGACCGGGGTCAGTTCCGGATGCCGATTCAGGGTCTCGGTTCGGATCACGGGAACCGCAAAATAGGGCGGGAAGTAGTTTCGATCGTCCACCAGGGCCAGGAGATCCAGTTTGGCGATCAGTCCGTTGGTGGCGTCGCCCGAGATCAGATCGACCTGCCGGTCGGCCAGCGCGCGATAGGTCAACGACAGATCCATCGCCAGCGGGGGCTCGGAGAACTTCAAATTGTAGGCGCCGATCAGACCGCGGTACCCATCTTCACGATCCAGAAAAGCAGAGCCGAATCCGGCTCGCCATTGAGAGGCATATTGCTTCGCATCGGAGATCGAGCGCACTCCCAACCGCCGCGCGTCCTCGCCGCGAATCAGAATGACGTAGGTGTTATTGAATCCCAGTGGCGGAAGCATGGTGCGGCCGGTGGCTGCATATTTGGCCGCGACTCTGGCGTTAACCTCCTGGCTGTCCTGCAGCACCGGCTGTTTGAAGATGGCGGTCAACGCCGTCCCGGTGTATTCGACGTAGAGGTCGAGATCGCCGGCGAGCATGGCGGTCTCACAGACCAGCGTGTCCCCCAGATTGAGCTTGCGCCGAACCTGGAGCGAGGTGTTGCGTTCGATGACCTGGGCCATCATCTCGCCCAGAATGACCTGCTCCGTAAAACTCTTTGAGCCGACCACGATTCGATCCTGCGACCGTTCGGAGAGGAGCAGTCCGCCAACCAGCAAGACCAGCGTTCCGACCCCGACCAGCACGATGGCGACAGCCGGCACTCCGCCGCGCCTGGAGCGTCCGGGAGCAGACCATCTCTCGACCCACCCCAGAGCCAGATCCGCCAACAGCGCCAGCGCCGCCGCCGGCACCGCTCCGGCCAGAATCACCGTGCTGTCGACACTCGCCACGCCTCGAAAGATGTATTCGCCGAGACCGCCGGCGCCGATCGCCGCCGCGATCGTGGCCGTTCCGACCCCGACCACGGTGGCCACGCGCACGCCGGCCAGAATGGCCGGCCGCGCCAGGGGCAGTTCGACCTGAGTCAACAACTGCCAGTCGGTCATCCCCATCGCCAGCCCCGCCTCTCTGAGCGATGGGTCGAGCCCTGTCAGGCCGCTGACGGTCGTGCGCATCACCGGCAGCAAGGCATAGAGAATCAACACGAATAGTGCCGCCTGGGCGCCGATGCCGCCGATCACGGGAATCGGGATCAGAAAGCCGAACATCGCCAGACTGGGGATGGTCTGGACCACATTGGCCAGCCCGATCAGAGGTCCGCCCAGTCTCGGACGGCGAAAGGCCACGACCCCGAGCGGCACGCCGATCAAGACGGCGATTCCGACCGAGGCCAGGACCAGCACCAGATGGCGCCAGGTGGCGCCGAGAAATTCGCCGCGGTGGTTGAGCCAGAATTCGAACAGGCGCCAGTTCATGATCGCTCCAGCTTCGGCAGGGCCTCGAGAAAGATGGCCACTTCGGGATCGGTCGAATGAAGAATCTCGGCGGGAGCGGCGAGCGCGGCCAGCCGGCCCTTGGACAGCACAGCCAGCCTGGTGCCGAGGGCAAAGGCTTCTCCCATATCGTGAGTCACGCAAACGATGGTTTTGCGAACCTGAGATTGAATGCGGTGGAATTCGCGATGCATCTCGGCCCGGGTCAACGGATCGAGCGCGCCGAACGGTTCGTCCATCAGCAGAATCGGCGGGTCGGCCGCCAAGGCCCGCGCGACCCCCACCCGTTGCCGCTGACCGCCGGAGAGTTCACGTGGAAAGCGGTCGCGGAAGGTCGCCGGATCCAATCCGACCAGATTGAGCAACTCATCCACCCGCTGCCGGATTCGATCTTCGGCCCAGCCTTCCAATCGCGGAACAACCGCCACGTTGCGCGCAATGGTCATGTGGGGAAAGAGCCCGATCTCCTGCAGAACGTAGCCGATATGCCGGCGCAATCGGATCGCGTCCCATTCGGAGGTGCTCCGCCCCTCGATCCGCACGACCCCGGCATCCGGCAGCAGGAGACGATTGATCAGTTTGAGGATCGTCGTCTTGCCCATTCCGCTGCGGCCGACGAGCACGAGCATCTCGCCCTGCGCGATCGCCAGCGAAAACGAGTCGAGGACCAGCGGTCCGTTCGGATGACGGTACGAAACATCGACGAACTCGATCTCCGCCGCACCCGCCTCAGCCTGTTGATGCCGATCATTGGTCATTCTTTGACGCCCGCCGCCACCAGATATTCGCGCATGACCTTGGCATAATGGGTGAACGCGACTTCCGGCTCTTCGATCTCAGGATGCCACCTCTTCTCCCACTCGAAACAGTAGAGTCCGTGATAACCGCCGGCGGCGAGGACCTTGACCGTCTCCTTGACCGGGACCTGCCCGGTGCCGGTCAGGACATACCGCCGATCCTTCTCACCCGGCTCCGGCGGGCGCGAATCTTTCAAATGGGTATGACGAACGTATTCGCGGAGTTGTTTGAAGGTCTCGCCCGGTTCCTCCTTCGCGGCCACGAACGTATGATGGGCATCCCAGAGCAGCGCCGCCGTCGAGAGATTCGTCCCCTTCAGAATGCTCAGCAACGACCCGGAACTGGTGAATTCATCGTGCGATTCGATCAACAGCGTCACCTTACCGCCCCGGGCATGTTCATGCAGCTCCTTGAAACCGGCGATGATCAACTCCGTGGCCGCCTCGATGCTCTGGCCCTTCGCGAGCTTCCCGCCAAAGATCCGCACGTATGGTGATTTCAGTTTGTGCGCCAGATCTATGAATCGCTTGGCCTCGTCGATCTGAGCCGCCCGCGTGGCCGGATCCGGCTCGCCCAGCCGCGCCGAGGCGCCGAGGTCCGAGATTTTGAGACCCAGAGCGTCCAGATCCCGCAGGCTCTCTCGAATCCGGTCGCCGGTGAACTGCGGCGATTTGGTCAGGTCCACATCGTTCATCAGACCTCGTAACTCGATCGCGGCATATCCGAGCTGTGAAGCCTGATCCAGAATCTTCTTCCATTCCCAGTTGGGACACCCCAGGGTCGAGAAGGCAATCGGCATCCGCTTGGCCGATTTGAGGTTGATA
>DATEFT010000013.1:0-14708 GCA_035280505.1 Blastocatellia bacterium
TCCTTCAAATCTCACGCTACTGGTTCCGGCGCAGGCCGTCTCCGATTTTCTCCATAACGTGACAGCCACCAGCCTGGAGAATCATCAGGAACCGCAGCCGGTCGCACAACCGGCCGCACAACCGATCAAGTAGAAGATTGGGGTTGGGTTGGCATCCGCTTTCAACCGCGAGACCCGCGAAGAAAAATTGAGCGTTTTTTCCGCGGTTTCGCGAGTTTCGCGGTTGATGCAGAGATGACCGGACGGCCCCGCCCTCAGTCAAAGGGCAAACCTACATAATTTTCCGCCAGCGCAGTCGCGGCCGCGCGCGACCGGGTCAGGTATTCCAACTCGGCCAGTTGCAGATGTTGCTGAAAGGGAGTGGCCTCGGGAAAGCGGTGCAGCATGGAGGTCATCCACCAGGAGAAATGCTCGGCCCGCCAGACGCGGCGGAGGCAGGTCTGCGTATACTGTTCCAGCCCCTCGCTCCGGCCCGATCGATAGAACCGGCTGAGCGCCCGCGACAGGACGCGAATATCCGCGGCCGCCAGGTTCATGCCCTTGGCGCCGGTCGGCGGGACGATGTGTGCGGCATCGCCGGCCAGAAAGAGGCGGCCCGTCTGCATCGGTTCGACCACCAGGCTGCGCATCGGCGTCATGCTCTTCAGAAGGATGGGCCCCTCCTCGAGGGTCAGGCCGCGGTCCGTCGACAACCGCAGTTCGAGCTCTTCCCAGATCCGCGCGTCGGGCCAATTGCCGAGGTCGCTGTTCAGTTCGCACTGAATGTAGAGCCGGGTGAGCTGCGGCGAACGCATGCTGAAGAGAGCGAATCCGCGCTCGTGGTGGCAGTAGATCAGCTCCTCCGAGGGCGGGCGCGAGCGGGCCAGAATTCCAAACCAGCCGAAGGGATAGACCCGTTCATAGACGGTCAGGACGCCCTCCGGAACGGAGGGACGGCAGATCCCATGGGACCCGTCGCAACCCGCGATGAAGTCGCACTCGAGCTCGCGGAGCTGACCGTCATGCTTGAAACGAATCTTCGGGGTCTCGGTGTCGAAGTCGTGAATGCCGACCTCCTCGACCTCGAACAGGATCTCTCCGCCCGCGTCCAATCGGGCCTGGATCAGATCCTTGACCACCTCGGTCTGTCCGTAGACGGTGATGGCGCGGCCGCCCGTCAGTTCGTGCAGGTCGATGCGATGACGCTCGCCTCTGAAACTCAGCTCGATTCCGTGATGGACCAGCCCCTCGCGCTGCAGGCGCCCGCCGACCCCCGCCTCGTTGAGGATGTCCACCGTGCCCTGCTCCAACACTCCCGCCCGCACGCGGCTCTCGACGTAGGACCGGTCGCGAGCTTCCAGCACGATCGATTCGATCCCTTCCAGATGCAGCAGATGGGAGAGCAAGAGCCCTGCCGGTCCGGCCCCGACGATTCCAACCTGTGTCCGTATCATGACTGATCCTCCGTAGCTGAAATTGGCTCCGCAGCGTCAAAATAACGATCACTTCGTAGCATCACTTCGGGCATGTCGGGCACTTCGGGCGCAGCTCAATCGGCCGGCGCCGCCCGCAGATAGACTTCGCGAATGGCCGGCGGCATCGGACAGGAGTGCCCGGTCCGGCGATCGACACAAACCACGACCAGATAGCCTTCGGCCAGCAACGAACGGTCCTCGACATTCAGGATGGTGAACTCCAGGCGGACGGTCTTCTCGCCCTTGAACCGGGCGCGCAACTGAATGAAGATCGCCCCGCCCACCCGGATCGGCTTCATAAATTTGGAGAACGATTCGACCCGCGGCATCAACAATTGATGCTCGTCGTAAAGCACCATCATCTCGGTCCCGGCTGCGCGAAAGAGATCCTCCTCGGCGCACTGCACGAAACGGAAGAAGTTGGTGAAGAAGACGATGCCCGCCGCGTCGGCATCGGCCCAGTATGTTTGTAGTCTCGTCTCGAACATAAGCAATTAAAGAGGTCTGGCGCACTATACTAATCACGTTAGGCAATTTCAAGCGTAATATAGTACGGCCGATTGGCGCGGGCCCGCCCCGCGCACTATAATGCGCGACATGGCTAAGACGGTTAAAGTGGCTAAGAATGACGGGCGGAAGGACTCGGTGCTGGCCGAGCTGGGCGAGCGGGTTCGAGCTTTCCGTTCGGAACTGAACCTGACGGTCAAGGAGTTCGCCGAACGGGCCGAACTCTCGCCGCGGTTCGTCAATCAACTGGAGTCGGGCGTGGGCAACATCTCGGTGGGCGGGTTGGCCCGGGTCGGGCAGGCGTTGGGCCGTTCGTTGTCGGAGCTCTTGCCGCCGACCGAGCACGAGCGTTCGGCGCGGGCGCGGGTCTGGCGCCTCTTGAGCGAATGCGACGAGGCCGATTTTCTGGCGCTGGAACAGTGGCTGGAGAAACGGCGGGGCCATCCGGGCCTGCCGCGCTACATCGCCCTGATCGGTTCGCGCGGGGTGGGCAAATCCACGATCGGGTTGCGGCTGGCGGAGCGTTTGAAGAAGGAGTTCGTCGAGCTCGATCGATGGATCGAAGACGCCGCCGGTCTGACGCTGGGCGAGATCTTCACCATGCACGACGAGAGTTACTATCGCCGGCTGGAGCGCGAGGGACTGGCCCGGCTCTTCTCGGCCGCCTCCGGCCAGCCGGGTTGCGTCTTCGCCCCGGGCGGATCGATCGTGACCGAGACCGAGAGCTGGGAGTTGGTCAAACGGCGGTGTTTCACGGTCTGGTTGAGCGCTTCTCCGGAAGAGATCTTGAAACGCCTCCGGCGGCAAGGCGATCTTCGTTCGATCCAGGGGCGGCCGACCCTGATGGACGAGATGAAGGCCCTGCTCGCCCGCCGCGCGCCGTTCTATGCCGAGGCCCAACTGGCGCTCGACACCACCGGGAAGACCCCCGACAAGGTGGTCGGCGAGATCCTGAAGGCGCTGACCGGGGACCCTGAGAAGCATGATAAAAACGCTCCCGACTAATGGCTTGAGAGCCGGGAGCGTTGCTAGTTAAGAGTTATCGTCAGTGACGATGCGGGCTAGTAACGCGAACGACCGCCGCCGAAACCACCCCGTCCACCACTGCGACTACCTCCGGAATTCCCACGACCGCCACCGTTGAAACCGCCGCCGCCGCCGCCGCGATTCTCGCGAGGCTTGGCTTCATTGACGGTCAGGCTGCGGCCATCGATCTCCATGCCGTTAAACTGGGCAATCGCTGCTCGACCTTCTTCTTTCGACGACATTTCCACAAAAGCAAAACCGCGCGAGCGGCCGGATTCGCGATCGGTGACCACCGAAGATGATTCGACCGTTCCGGCTTGTGAAAACAGATCATGTAAATCCTGGTCGGTTGTCTGAAACGCCAGGTTGCCAACGTAAAGCTTCATTGACATAGCAAAAGACCTTTCCCCTGATGGGAGTTAAGAGAAGCTTCAAATCAAATTGTCTTCGATGAACGGCAGCAGCGAAGGCGCATGATTGGACGTTCAAATGAACGGCTTCTATAAGTTGAAATCAACCTACTCTCGGACCATCCATCAACGCCACTAATGCTTAAGGCCAGAGGCGCATCACCGTCGATGCGCGAGAGAAGGATTAACCAGGCAGATTATCCGCTATTTATGTGACAGTTGCAATAATCAACAATCTTTATCTCGGCGCTTCGACGACCGATTCGGCGGGTCATCTCGCTGTGACGGGAAAGGTTGGGGGTTTGGGCGCACGCCGGGTGGGGGGTCGATCGAGATGTGGGGGGGGGAGTTTCAAGGTCCTGGTCGAGTTATCCGCCAACCAGGACCCTCAACTGATTCAAGGTCTGATCGCTCAGCCGGATCGCGCTTCCGACCGGCGGGACGCAAGGCGCCGGTCGCGGCGGCTTTGTGATCTAGATCGCAGTCGGTCGGAACGGAGAGGTAAGGGAGCGAGCCCAGGGCGGGGAGAAATCTTTCGACTCCGCTGTAGTAACAGGACCTGGCAGATTCCGACCTCAGAGACGAACAGCCTTGTCATAACCTGAGACCTAGACCCGGGCGCGGGCGTGGATCAGGCGGCGGATCCGATCCGAGAATAAAACATCGATCTTCTGCGGTTCGATCAGCGCCGTCACCTCACCCAGACCGAAGGTCGGATGAATCATGGTCTGGCCTTTGCGATAGGTGCGGGTCCAGTCGTAAGGTGCGCTGTCGGTCACCGTCGCCCGTCCGGACTTGGTGCCGGTCCCGTTCTTGAACGGGCTGCGGGTGCCGCACTGCGGACAGACCACTCGTGAAACGCGGCCATGCTTGGTGAGTGACGCCACCACATGGCCGCGCTCCTCACCGCAGGTCAGGCACACCTTCTCGACTCGATCACCTACTGCGTACTGTTGTTTCTCCATAAAGATTGAAAAGCCTTTCTCAAGTAAATGATGATTTGCTTATGATATTTATCGGCTCGCCCGGCGAGATCGGAACGAACGGTGCCCGGCCGCTTGGCGGCTGCCGACGGTCGCGAGCACGCGGGCCGTCATCTTGCCCGCGGCTTCACTGCCGCCGAAGGCCGGGAGCAGAACACGTTCGATGGGTTGTCTCACAAAGCGTTCAATCGTGTGCATCGATAACTCCTCGACGGGAGTCACCAGCGTAATGGCGTGGCCGACCTTTCCGGCCCGGCCGGTTCGTCCGATCCGATGCACGTAATCCTCCGGGGCGGCGGGCACGTCATAATTAATCACATGCGAAATCGCATCCACGTCGATGCCGCGCGCGGCAATGTCCGTGGCAATCAGCACGCGATGACGACCATTCTTAAAACCGCGCAAAGCCGCCTCCCGCTGTGACTGCGTGCGGTCGGCATGAATCCGATTGACCCGATGCTCTCGCGCCGCCAAGATGTGCGAGAGACGTTCGGCACAGCGGCGCGTCCGGGTGAAGACCAGCACACGCTCAAACTGTTCTCGTTCAAGCAGATCCAAAAGGAGAGCGGTTTTCGACTCCGCCGCGACCGGATAGGCGGTCTGTTTGACGGTCACGGCCGCCCGCCCGCGCGGGCTCACTTCAACCAGCTTCGGCTGGTGCATTGCCGACCGCGCCAGATCCTCGATCGGAGGCGGCATGGTGGCCGAAAAGAGCAGCGTCTGCCGGTCCGACGGAAGTTCCGCCAGGACCCGGCGAATCGCCGGATAGAATCCCAGATCCAGCATGCGGTCGGCCTCGTCCAGGACCAACATCTCGACGTAAGAGAGATCGATCATGCCTCGTTCCAACAGATCCAGCAGACGACCGGGCGTCGCAATCACGATCGGCGCATCACGACGCAGACCGATCCGTTGCTTCTCCATGCTCGCGCCGCCGACCACCGTCACCGAACGAAACTTCGATTTGGGGTCCAGCGCATGCAGGTTCATGGCGATCTGTGAGGCCAACTCACGGGTCGGGGCGAGGATCAGGGCCCGAACGCCGGTCCCCGGAGCCAGTATTAAGTTGTGGACCAGAGGGAGGAGAAAGGCGGCCGTTTTGCCGGTCCCGGTGGCAGCACAGCCAATCAAATCAGAGCCGTCCAAAATCACCGGGATCGCTTGTTTTTGAATCGGTGTCGGCTCCGTATATCCAAGAGACTCGCACCTGCGCGCCAGCGCCGGGTGCAGTCCCAACTGTGAAAAACTCATGCACGTTCCTTGATAAACCATGTAGCAATCCGGTAGGCTCGTTCTCCGATACACAATCCGTCTCAGCGGCGCCTTCGCCTTTGAGCTTGATCGGATCCTGACGAGTAACCATTACCTATTGCTTGGAAGATGAGCTGTGAATCTCAGACAGTCTGGTTTATTCCAGAAGAGCTGATGAAAGGAGTAAGCTAAACTCAGTTCTCGCCTATCCTGTACCGAACAGGGCTGTTTTGTCAAGCTATGGTTCTCTCTGACACACTTTTATGAGCATTAACCCTGGCCCGGTGGTCTCTCTTTTGGACCGTACGCCGCGCCGCCGGTGGCGATCGAGGGCCCGCCGGCAGAGACAAAATCACGAAACAAACCCCAACTCTTCGACGTTCTCACTTGTTTCGCGGAATTCCGCTATATTCGTCTCTCTCTTCAAGATAGGTTAAAGGCTATTTACCTTTGGCACCGGCGGGCGCCGGCGGTGAAGATGGCCTGGAGACCGGTGTCCCCGGAGACGATAAAGATATTAAAGAAAAATTGTGGTGACTTCCCCGGCACAAACAGTTTAAGCTATAGAGCGGCGTGCCATGTGCTAAACACCACGAGAGCCGACTCAAAATCGGCAGTCTATAATGATCAACTAATTAAGATTGAATTTCATGGAGTGCTTTTCAAACAGGAAAGGGAGCCGATGCAGCAAATCTCTCGAACATTCATCTCAATGGGAGCCGCCAGGCGGTCATTAATAATTATCCCCCGAAATTTCAATTGGAGACCGGCCGTCAATCCGATCATGCCCGGCGTGATCGTGGGAGCCCTGCTGATCCTGGCCGGCTGCGCGAAGAAGGAGCAGATGTCATTTGAACGCCCGCCGTCCCCGGTGACGGTGGCGGCGGCGGTCCAGCAGGACGTGCCCGTCTATCTGGACCAGATCGGGAAGTGTGTGGCGCGCGAGGTGGTGGCGGTCCAACCCCAGGTCTCCGGACGGCTGATGCAGATCCATTTCACGGACGGCGCCGACGTCAAGAAGGGCGACCTGCTCTTCACGATCGACCCGCGCCCCTTCCAGGTCAGCCTGCAACAGGCGCAATCCAACCTGGCCAAAGACCTGGCCCTCAAGAAGCAGGCCGAGGCCAATCTGGCGCGGGATCTGGCCCAGGCCAAGCACGGAGAGGTCCAGGCGCAGCGCTATGCGCAATTGAACAAACAGGGAGTCATCTCCAACGAGCAGACCGAACAGATGCAGACCAACGCCGACGCGTTGAATGCCACCGTCAACGCGGACCGCGCGGCGGTGCACAATGCCGAAGAGGCGATCAAGGTCGATGAGGCCGCAATCGAGAGCGCCAGGTTGCAGCTCAGCTACTGCTATCTCCGTTCGCCGATCGACGGCCGCGCGGGCCAGCGGCTGGCCGACATCGGGAACGTGGTCAATCCCGGCAGCACCACCCCGCTGCTGGTCATCCAGCGGCTGGATCCGATCTACGCCGACTTCACCGTCTCCCAGAACGACCTCTCGGCGGTCCAGCAGAATATGGCCCGCGGGACGCTCAAGGCCGAGGTCCATCTGCCCGAGTCGCCCGACCGGAAGGTGATCGGGAAGCTGACGTTTCTGGACAACACCGTGCAGGATACCACCGGGACGGTCAACCTGCGGGCGACCCTCAACAATGCCGAGCGCCGTTTCTGGCCGGGGCGGTTCGTCAACGTCCGCCTGATTCTGGACACGGTGGCCGGAGCCGTCCTGATCCCGGCGGCGGCCCCGCAACTCTCGGCGAAGGGCCAGTTCGTCTATGTCGTGAAGGAGGACTCGACCGCGGAACTGAGACCCGTGACGGTCGGTCAGCGGCAGGGAGAGCTGGTAGTGATCGAGAAGGGAGTGGCCTCCGGCGAGCGAGTGGTCGTCAACGGCCATCTCGGGGTGACCCCCGGAGGCAAGGTTCGCGTTGAACAGTCCAACGTCGCGAACAGCGAAACGGCCGGCCAGGCGGGAGGGAAATTATGAGTCTATCGGAACCTTTTATCCGCCGCCCGGTGATGACAGCGGTCCTGACCCTCTCGGTGATCCTCTTCGGAACCCTGAGCTACTTTCAACTTCCGGTCAACGACCTGCCGGCCGTCGACTATCCGGTGATCCAGGTCAACGCGAGCTACCCCGGGGCGAGCCCCGACACGGTGGCCAACAACATCGCCACGCCGCTGGAACGCCAGTTCATGCAGATCAACGGGCTGGAGATGATCACCTCGCGGAGCACGCAGGGCACCACCAGTCTGACCTTGCAGTTCAACCTGGACAAGAACATCGACGCCGCCGCGACCGACGTCCAGACGGCGATCTCGCAGGCGACCGGAAGTCTGCCGGTCGACCTGCCCTCCCCTCCGACCTTCTCGAAGACCAATCCCAACGACCAGGCGATCATGTACATCGCCATGACGAGCGAGTCAGTCACTCCGGGGCAACTCTACGATTACGCCAGCACGCAGGTCGGCCAGCGGATCAGCATCGTCCCGGGCGTCAGCCGGGTGGATGTCTTCGGCACCAAGTCGGCCATCCGGATCAAAGCCGATCCGGCCGCCATGTGGGCTCGCGGCATCTCCGTGGACGACCTGACGACCGCCATCCGAAACGGGACCAGTTATACCGGCGCCGGCCAGTTCGACAGCCGCGAGGGCACGGCGCTGCTGCGCCCCCAGGGACAGCTCGACAGCGCCGAGGGCTATCGCGATCTGATCATCAGCACCCGCGAGGGTTCTCCGGTCTATCTGCGGGACGTGGCCCAGGTCGTCAATTCGATCCAGGATGAACGGACCAGCATGCGGTTCTGGGTCCGGGGCTATCCGGTGCCGAGTTCGACCGTGATCGTCGCCGTCAACCGGCAGGCCGGGGCCAACGTCGTGGAGGTGGCCAAGAATATCCGGAACCTGGTGCCGCTCATCAGCGCCGAGCTTCCGGGGTCGGTCCGGATCACCCCGGTCTACGACCGCTCGCAATCGATCATCCACTCGGTGATCGACGTGCAGGTGACCCTGGCCATCGCCTTCGTGCTGGTCGTGATCGTGATCTTCATCTTCCTGGGACGGGCGACCGACACGCTGATCCCGGCGGTCGCCCTGCCGCTCTCGCTGCTCCTGACCTTCATCGCGATGCGGGGGTTGGGCTATAGCCTGGACAACCTCTCGCTGATGGCGCTGACCCTGGCCATCGGCTTCCTGGTCGACGACGCGATCGTCTTTCTGGAGAACACGGTGCGGCGGATGGAGCACGGGGAGCGGGCCCTGGAGGCCACGCTCAACAGCGCCAAGGAGATCAGCTTCACCATCCTCTCGATGACCGTCTCGCTGGCGGCGGTCTTCATCCCGCTGGTCTTCATGGGCGGGCAGGTCGGCCGGATCTTCCGCGAGTTCGCGGTGACCATCGTGGTGGCGATCTTCGCCTCGGGCCTGGTCTCGTTGACCTTGACCCCGCTGATGTGCGCGCGCCTGCTCGGCGACCGCGGTCCCGGCGCGCGCCAGACCTGGATGGAACGGGCGATCGGCGCCGTGGAGCGGCGCGTGCTCGGAATCTACGGCTCCTCGCTCTGGTGGTTCCTGCGGCATCGCTGGGTCTCGGCCCTGATCTGGGTCGCCTGTCTGGGCGGCACCATCTGGCTCTTGATGACGATTCCCAAAACCTTTCTGCCGCCGGGCGACAGCAGCGTCGTCTTCGGCGTCTTTATGGGCAAGGAGGGCTCCTCGCCCGAACAGATGCGCGCCATCCAGGATCGGGTCGACGAGACGCTGCATCAAGACCCGAACGTCCTGACCGATTTCACCCTGACCGGCGCCACCGGCTTTCTGCCGTCCAACATGGGCCTGAGCTTCACCTTCATCAAGCCGCCCGGAGAGCGCCCGCCCATCCAGGAGGTGGCGGCGGGGATGATGGGCAAGATCTCCTCCAATCCGGGGGTCATGGCCTTTCTCCGGCCGTTTCCGGTCCTCGAGATCAGCACCGGGGCGACCAATCAGAACCAGGGGCAGTACGCGTTCGCCATCTCCGGCGTCAACCCGGAGCAGGTCTACGATGTCGCCACCAAGCTGCAGGCCAAGTTCATGGAGTTCCCGGGATTCCTGACCGTCTCCTCGGACTACTTCAACAACACGCCCAACCTCGACATCGAACTCCGCCGCGCCCAGGCCAAGGTCTACGGCGTCTCGGAGGCCCGAATCCTGAATCTGCTGCGCAATGCCTATTCGCAGAACTATCTCTACCTGATCAAGAAGCCCGAGGATCAGTACCAGGTGATCCTGGAGGTCGAGGACTCCGCCCGGTCTCAGCCCGAGAACATCTCGCTGCTCTACATCCGCTCCGACGACGGCCGGAACATGGTGCCGCTTCGCGAGCTGGTGACCTGGAAGACCTCGCTGGGCCCGCAGGCGGTCAACCATTTGAACCAATTCACCAGCGTCAGCCTCTTCTTCAACCTGAAGCCCGGCGTCCCGCTGGGCGATGCCACCGATTTCATCAACAAGACGGCGGCCGAGATCGTGCCCCCGTCGGTTCGGGCCGGGTTGCAGGGCGAGGCGCTGACCTTCAGCGATACGGTCCGAAATTTGACGATCCTGATGCTCCTGGCGGTCTTCGTAATGTACGTGATTTTAGCTATTCTATACGAGAGCTACGTGCATCCGTTGACGGTCCTGTCGACTTTGCCGACGGCTCTGGTCGGCGGGTTGCTGACCCTGCTCTTGTTCGGAGAAGAGGCTTCGCTCTACGCCTTCGTCGGGATGTTCATGTTGATGGGAATCGTCAAGAAGAACGGAATCATGATCGTCGACTTCGCCCGACAACGCGTGGATGCGGGAGAGCCGGCCGACCAGGCGATTCACGACGCCAGCATCGACCGGTTCCGGCCGATCCTGATGACGACGCTCGCGGCCGTCATCGGCGCGATCCCGATCGCCGTGGGATACGGCGCGGACGGCGCGTCCCGCCGCCCGCTGGGGCTGGTGATCGTCGGCGGCCTGATCGTCTCTCAATTCATCACGCTCTACATCACTCCGGCGATCTATCTGTACCTGGAGCGATTTCAGAAGGAGGTGTTGGACCGCACCTCTTTGTTCCGCTCGGGCCACGCGGGAAGCTCCGGCCTCCGCGACCCCGACCGGGTAACCAGTGATTGACGGCCGCCTCAATCACGCCGTCTATGATTATTGAGATCATTTTTATTCTGATCCTGCTGATCGCCAACGGCCTCTTCTCGATGTCGGAGATGGCGATCGTTTCGTCACGCAAGGCGCGCCTGCAGCAGCGCGCCAACGAAGGCAATGCGCAAGCCCGGGCGGCCTTGGAACTGGCCAATTCCCCGGGCTCCTTTCTTTCGACGGTTCAAATCGGCATCACGCTGGTCGGGATTCTGGCCGGAGCTTTCGGCGGGGCCACTCTCGCCGAGAAGCTGACCCCGTTGATGAGCCGGATTCCGCGGCTCGCGCCGTATGCCGAGACTCTCAGCTTCGTGATCGTGGTGGGGATCATCACCTACTTCTCGCTGGTGATCGGCGAATTGATTCCCAAGCGGATCGCCCTCCACAATCCCGACCGGGTGGCCATGTTGACGGCCCCCCTCATGAAAGGGCTGTCGCGACTCTGCGCGCCCTTCGTCCGCCTGCTCGAAGGTTCGACCGAGAAGATCTTGTGGCTCTTCGGGCTGCACGAGTCGAAAGAGGAGCCGATCACGGAGGACGAGATCAAGGTCCTGATCGATCAGGGGATCGAGGCCGGGGTCTTCGAGGAGGCCGAGCGCGACCTGATCGACCGCACCTTTCACCTGGGCGATCGGTTGATCGGCGAACTGATGGTCCCCCGGACCGAGATCGTCTGGCTGGACCTCGACGACCCGCCCGAGGTGCTCAAAGGGCAGATCCAGGAGCATCACTACTCCCGATTCCCCGTCGTCCGGGGGACGCACGACAACGTGCTGGGCATCGTCGAGACCAAAGACCTGCTGGCCAGCATCCTGGGTGGGCACCCCTTCGATCTCACCGTGTCCCTGCGCCCGCCCATCTATCTGCCCGACTCCATGCCGGCGTTCAAAGCCATCGAGACCCTCAAGGAGGCCCGCAGCCACCTGGCGCTGATCATCGATGAGTTCGGCGGGGTCGAGGGTTTGGTCACGACTCACGACATCCTGGACGCGCTGGTCGGCGACATCCCGTCGGCGGACGAGCGGTTCGAGCAACCGGTCGTGCGCCGCGAGGACGGCTCGCTCCTGGTGGACGGCCTGCTTCCCGTAAGCGAATTGAAGCGGACCCTCAACTTGAAGAAGTTCCCCGGCGAAGACGAGGGTCATTTTCAGACCCTCGGAGGATTCGTCATGTACCGGCTGGGCCGCATCCCGTCGGCGGCCGATACCTTCGAGTGGGGAGCCTACCGGTTCGAGGTGGTCGACATGGACCGCAACCGCGTGGACAAAGTCCTGATCTCGGCGGGCCCGGAGTGCGTCCCTGATCAGCAGAACGCGGACCACGCCAAGTAACGATCGGACAAACCGCGAAAGACACGAAATACGCGAAAGCGGGAAAGAAGGATTCAGACTGATGGAATCTCTGCGCGTCGCATCGGAACGGCCGGGACTCTTGATCTCACGCCTGCCCTTCTACTACGGGTGGGTGAACCTGACCGTGGCGGCGCTGGCGATGGTCGGAACGCTTCCGGGCCGAACCCAGGGTCTCGGACTGATCACGGAACCGTTGCTGAAAGACCTGGAACTGGACCGGGTCCTCTTCGCCCAGATCAATCTCTGGGCGACCCTGATCGGTTCGGTCCTCTGCCTGGGCATCGGGCGGTTGATCGACCGGCTCGGCAGCCGGATCGTGCTGACCGGGGTCTCGCTGGCCCTGGGCGGCGTGGTCCTGCTGATGAGCGGCGTCCGCGGCGCGCTCTGGCTCGCCCTGCTCATCACCCTGACCCGCGGCCTCGGACAGAGCGCGCTCTCCGTCGTCAGCATCACCATCGTCGGCCAATGGTTCAAACGCCGGTTGAACATGGCCATGGCGATCTATACCGTGGTGCTCAGCGTCGGATTTATGGTGGCCTTTCCGATCGTCGGCGCGGCGGTGACGAACAGCGGCTGGCGACCGACCTGGGCCGGGATCGGCGGAGCGATCCTGTTCGGCCTGGCGCCCATCGGCTGGCTGCTGGTGCGGCGCACGCCCGAAGCCTGCGGCCTGTGGCTCGACGGAGAGCGGCCGTCCGGTGAAGAACCGGAGACGGCGATCACCGGACAGACTCTCGGGCAGGCCCTCTTGACCCCGGCCTTCTGGGTCTTTGCGCTGGCCAGTTCCGTCTACGGCCTGATCGCCTCCGGCATCGCCCTCTTCAACGAATCGATCCTCAAAGAACTCGGGTTCAATGCCTCCATCTATTACCGCAGCCTGGTGGTGACGGCCTTAACCGCCCTGATCGGCAACTTCCTGGGCGGTTGGCTGACCTCCAGATGGTCGCTGAGCCGGCTCCTGACCCTGGCCATGAGCCTGCTGGCCGGGTCGCTCCTGGCGCTGCCGCAGCTCCGGTCGCCCTGGCACGTCGCGGTCTACGCGGCCACCATGGGTCTGGCCGGAGGTTTCGTCATGGTGATCTTCTTCTCATTTTGGAGCCACGCTTACGGCCGCGCGCATCTCGGGAAGATTCAAGGGGCCGCCCAGACCCTGACGGTGCTCGCCTCCGCGGTCGGGCCGCTGCTGCTGGCCCAGTGCGTATCCCGCACGGGCTCGTACGCTCCAATCTTCTACCTGCTGGCCGTGATCGTGGGCCTGCTGGGAGTCGCGGCCTGGACCGTCAAGGTCGTGCCGGCGGAAGCTCACGCAGCACGTTGAACGATCGAGCATATTTCGTGAACTCCGCGATTGAAAATTGAACTTCGGGCACAGGGTATTGAGGTAGAATAGGCGGCATGTCCAATCAAGCACTGACCGCCAGAAGGTTGTTGAACCAGCAGAGCGTCGGGGTCCTCTCCACCCATTCCGTAGATCTCGAAGGATACCCCTTCGGCTCCATCGCCCCGTACATCCTCAATTTCGAGGGAGAGCCGATTCTGTTCATCAGCGACCTCGCCCAGCACACGCGCAATATCAAACGCGACCCTAAAATTTCACTCACGGTCTTTGAGCAGGGGGCTGAAGACCCTCAGGCCAGCAGTCGGCTGACCTGGGTGGGTGATGCCGAATCGATCGATTCGCACGATTCGGAGACACGGGAACGGTATTTACGCTATTTTCCCTCGGCAGAGTCCTACTTTGAGACACACGATTTTTCGTTCTATCGAATCCGATTGCGGCGGGTGCGCTTTATTGGAGGTTTCGGACAGATCTACTGGGTCGAACCAGGCGTAATGCTCGTTAAGAATCCTTTTCGAGAAACTGAGAGAAGGATCCTCGAGCATATGAATCAAGATCACAGGAAAGCGTTATTCCACTATTGTGAATCTCTGAAAGGAGTAAAGGCGCGTGATGTAACAATGATCGGGATCGATAGCGAAGGATTTGACATGTTGGCAGATCGGCGAAAATTGAGAATAGATTTCGACTTACCAATAAATACCCCAGAAGAAGCACGGGCCACCTTGGTGAGATTAGCAAAATCATGACCGGAAGTTTCATGGTATCTCAAGGCTCAACGTAAGAACTGTCGATTGTAGTTGCAGAATCATCCTTAACAGCAGGTGGAAAAGAACTTAGCCCCAGGTCGAGCGAGGCGCCAGCCTCCCGAACCCTTAAGAGGTCAACCCATCTCGCTAGCCAAAAGATAGTTAGTTAGACGAATTGCCCCATCGCTCGCGCCGGTTCTTCAATCAGGGAATAACGTACTCTGAGGAGAGAACAATCATGTCTATTCAAAAAATACGATTATCCGTGCCCCTCGTGGCGTTGCTTTGTCCTTTTGCCGTCCGGGGCCAGCAGACAACCGGACCAGTCGCCGTTCCGGATCAGCAGGCGGCGCCGGTCGTCGCGGTGTCTCAGCAACCGGCACCTGTCGCAGCTCTGGCTCAGGTGGCCGGACCCGGTAACGGAGAGCTGTTGACGCTGGACCGGGCCATCAATCTGGCCCTGGG
>DATEFT010000014.1:0-9946 GCA_035280505.1 Blastocatellia bacterium
TACCAGACCCATCGCTCGCCCGCCGCCGGCGATTCCACGAACCCCGTGGTCTCTCGGTTGCCGAAAGAGTAGCCGGCTCCCGCTCCGCCGCTGTGGATTTCACTCGGCTCCACGTGCAACCCTCGATTGGGAGCGGCCGTCCCGATCCCGACCCGGCCGTTGGTGATCGTCAGCCGCTCGGCCCCCGCCTGCACCAGGCCCAGCGAATCGTCCGCCTCGTTGCCGATTCCGATCTGCAGCTTCGCCCTCTCTCCCGTAACCGGAAAGTAGCGGATAAAGGCCTCATCGTCGGTGGAGCCGCTCGGAAACTGGATACCTGACTGACTGTTGTTTCCGATGGCCGGCATGATCGCCCCGCCCGAGACCTGCAGCTTCGCCTGCGGAGCCGCCGTCCCGATCCCGACTCCGCTCGCCCCGTTCCCCAGAATCCGCATCTGCTCCGCGTCCGCGTTGCCCGTAAAGAAGATGATGTCTCCCTCCTGGTAGACCTCCATCTGGCGCGGCGAACCGTTGAAGACGATGCGGCGGTGATTGTCGCCGCACCGCAGTTGCCCGTTGTCGCTGAAGAAGACTTCTTTCCCGTCTTCCAGCCGCAGGTTGCCGACCCTGAGCGAGAGCTGGTCGGCGGCGCTACACGACAGTTTGGGCCCGGCGTCCGGCGGGGCATTGGGATCCTGAAAGGTCAGCTCATCGACTGTCAAATTGGCCATCATTCCTCCTGGTCATCCGGCCGGATGGTTCTCTGCCTGACCGAAGCGCCGCGGCGGCGCGCCGATCCATTCAATCGGTGGCGGCGGCGGCCACCCGAGGGTCCGCCGCCGAGGCCGGATCCTGTTGATCGCCCGCGCCCTCGGCCGACAACTCCTGCAAAACCTGGATCGCGCCGCTGATGCGCAAGAGCGTCTCGCGCAACAGCACCTGCTGCCGATCCAACTCCTGCAGGCGCGTCTGGCCGATCTCGAACTCTCGCTTCAACTCTTCCAAGCGAACTTTCAATTGTTCTTTCATCTGGTCTGCTCCTTTATAAAAATAGAATCGATCCTCGCATCACGAAAGCTCCTTTGCCCGGAGGCCGTCGTGAATGCAGGTCTTCAGATTGTCGATTTCGCCCTTCAGCTCTCGCAACGCTTCGATCAGCAGGGCCTCAAAACCCGACATCGTGAGGTGCTTGCACCCCTGAGGGTCGGCGCTGACCCATTCGGGGAAGACCGTCTCGACCTCCTGCGCGACCAGCCCTCTCTGCACAGCCTGCGGGTCTCCCATCTTCTCCGGTTCGATCCACTCAAAAGAGACGCCGCGCAGTTGCAGCAGTCGTTCGAGCGTTCCGGTCAGCGGTTCGATATTTCTCTTCAATCGCTGGTCCGAGGGGAAGGTCCAGCCCGTGCCGCCCACGCTCTTGGTGGCGTTGCCGATCACATGCAATTTCGCGGTGGGCGCCGTGGTCCCGATGCCGACATTGCCGCTTTGAGCGGAGGGATTGATGATCACCCGGTTTTGGCCGTTAGCGCCGGTACTGTGCAGAAAGAGATCTTCCGTCAGCGCCTGTAGATCGAGGGCCGAACCGTCACAGCGAAGATCGATCTGCCTGAGACCGTCCGGGCTCTGCAGACGGAGGCGGTTGCCGACGATGTGCACGGCGACGGCCGGGGTGGTGGTACCGACTCCCAGGCTTCCGATGATGTCCATCGAGCCGTTGACCTGCAGGTAATCCCAGAGCCGGACCATCCGGCCCCGGGCGGTTCCGGAGCGCCCCAGAATCATGAGCGCGTTGTAGTTGGCCGCATTCTCGATCGCCGCAAATCCCACCGCGTTTCCGATCCCGGTGTGGTTGTGGTCGGTCTTGGTGAAGTAGAGGTCCGAATTTCCCGCGCGGATATCCCCCTTCACGTCCAGCTTTCCCTCGGGCGCCGCGGTCCCGATTCCAACGTTGCCGGCCGAGGTCACCGCCAGTTTGTCCGACCCGGACCACAGACGGGCGATTCCGCTCGATGAATACCAGATCCATCGTTCCCCGCCCGTCGGCGACTCCACAAACCCCGTAGTCTGCCGATTGTTGAATGAAAAACCGGCTCCCGTTCCGCCGCTGTGGATCTCGTTCGGCTCCACGTGCAGGGCGCGGCTGGGAGCGGCCGTCCCGATCCCGACCCGGCCGTTGGTGATCGTCAGCCGCTCGGCTCCCGCCTGCACCAGGCTCAACGAATCGTCCGGATCGTTGCCGATCCCGATCTGCAGCTTCGCCGTCTCTCCCGCCACCGGAAAGTACCGAATGAAAGCCTCATCGCCGGTGGGTCCGCCCGGGAACTGGATGCCCGCCTGGCTGCTGTCCCCGATGGCCGGCATGATCGCCCCGCCCGCGACCTGCAGCTTCGCCTGCGGGGTGGCCGTCCCGATCCCGACCCCACTCGTCCCGTTCCCCAGAATCCGCATCTGCTCCGCGTCCGCGTTGCCCGTGTAGAAGATGATGTCTCCCTCCTGGTAGACCTCCATCCGGCGCGGGGAATTGTTGAAGACGATGCGGCGGTGATCGTCTCCGCAACGGAGTTGCCCGTTATCGCTGAAGAAGACCTCTCTTCCGTCCTCCAGCCGCAGGTTGCCGACCTTGAGCGAGAGCTGGCCGGGAGCGCTGCACGACAGCCTGGGCCCGACGTCCGGCAGATCGTTGGGATCCTGAAAGGTCAACTCATCAACCGTTAAATTGGCCATGGTTCTTCCTCCTTATTACTCACCCTGGGCATTTTCAACCGGTCTTCCACTTCAAAAAGTCGATTTCGCTCTTCAGCTCTCGCAACGCTTCGATCAACAGGGCTTCAAAGCCCGTCATCGTGAGATGCTTGCACCCCTGGGCGTCGGCGCTGACCCATTCGGGGAAGACCGTCTCGACCTCCTGCGCGACCAGCCCCCTCTGCAAAGCGTGGGGGTCTCCCATCTTCTCCGGTTCGATCCATTCAAAAGAGACGCCGCGCAGTTGCAGCAATCGTTCGAGCGTTCCGGTCAGCGGTTCGATGTTTCTCTTCAATCGCTGGTCCGAGGGGAAGGTCCAGCCCGTGCCGCCCACGGTCTTGGTGGCGTTGCCGATCACATGGAATTTCGCGGTGGGTTCGACCGTGCCGATGCCGACATTACCGGCATTCTTGATGACGAACATTCCCCACGTTTCATTTCTGCCGATTTCGAATCGGTCCCCTCCCTGGGGATTGTGGAGGTGCCAGAGGCCGTTATCCTGCGAAGCACGGAGGCTGATCCAATCGCCCCAACCACGATTGATCTCAAAGTTTCCATAGGGATTGACGGAACCAAGAGCGGTGCCGATCCCGACACTGCCCGTGATGTTCAGCGAGCCGTTGACATCCAGATAGTCCCAGAGCCTGACCAACCGTCCCTGGGGAGTTCCGGATCGGCCCAGAATCATGAGCGCGTTGTAGTCGGAGGCATTCTCGATGGCCGCGAATCCCGTGATATTTCCGAATCCGGTGTGGGTGTGGTCGACCTTGGTGAAATAGAGGTCGGAATTCCCGGCGTGGATCTTTCCGTTCACATCCAGTCTCGCGGTGGGCGACAGGTTCCCGATCCCGACATTGCCGTTGAAGACCGTCAATCTCTCGCCTCCGGCTTGAAAGAGGCCGATGGCATCATCGGCATCATTTCCGACCCCGATCACCAGCCTGGTCGTCTCCCCGGCGGTCACGAAATAACGGATGTAGGCCTCATCGCCGAGGCCGCCTCCGGGGTCCGGAGGGAACTGAATGCCGGCTTGATTGCTGTTTCCCACCGCGGGCATGATCGCGCCCCCCAAGATCTGCAGCCGGGCCTGCGGATTGGAGGTCCCGATCCCGACACTGCCCGTCGAGGTCACCGCCAACTTATCCGACCCGGACCACAGCCGGGCGACTCCGCCCGATGCGTACCAGATCCATCGCTCTCCGCCCGTCGGCGACTCCACGAACCCCGTGGTCTGCCGATTACCGAAAGAGAGACCGCCTCCGATTCCGCCGCTGTGGATTTCGTTCGGTTCCACATGCAGGGCGCGGCTGGGAGTGGTCGTCCCGATCCCGACCCGGCCGTTGGTGATCGTCAGCCGCTCGGCCCCCGCCTGCACCAGGCTCAGCGAATCGTCCAGGTCGTTGCCGATGCCGATCTGCAGCTTCGCCGTCTCTCCCACCACCGGAAAGTAGCGGATGAAAGCCTCATCGCCGGTGGCGCCGGCCGGAAACTGGATGCCCGCCTGGCTGCTGTCCCCGACGGCCGGCATGATCGCCCCGCCCGCGACCTGCAGCTTCGCCTGCGGGGCGGCGGTCCCGATCCCGACTTTGCTCTCCCCGTTCCCCAGAATCCGCATCTGCTCCGTGTCCGCGTTGCCCGTGTAGAAGATGATGTCTCCCTCCTGGTAGACCTCCATCTGGCGCGGCGAATTGTTGAAGAAGATGCGGCGATGATTGTCTCCGCACCGGAGTTGCCCGTTGTCATTGAAGAAGATCTCTCTTCCGTCATCCAACCGCAGGTTGCCGACCTTGAACGAGAGCTGGCCGGGAGCGCTGCACGACAGCTTGGGCCCGACATCCGGCAGAGCGTTGGGATCCTGAAAGGTCAACTCATCGACTGTTAAATTGGCCATCGTTCCTCCTCATTCTTGAAGTGTTATTCGAAACCGCGAAAGACGCGAAAGCCGCGAAAGCCGGATAATTCCGCCTCTTTCGCGTGTTTCGCGGTCTGAATCTCAAATTCCAAAGTACTCCCTCTTCCAAGTACTAGATGAACTCGATGTTGATCGTGGTATTGAGCAGCGAGTTATCGGCGTTGAAGACCTGCACGGTGGCGACCCGCCGCTTATCTTCGGAGACGAGGCGGAAAGCGGCCTCGCCCTTCTTCAACTTGAGCGAGTTGATCTCTTCCTCGCCGTCCGCGCTGAACAGCGTCCCATAATCGGTGCGGAGAAAGAGCTGATCGTTATCGGTCTTTCCCGTCTGCGGCTTGCCCTGTTCATCGACCTTCTGCACCTGGATGGTCGTGAACGATTCGCCGCCGGCGGCGATCTCCGGAATGCCGTCCACCGGATGCACGTCCGTCGCGTCACAGCTCAGCAGAAGCGCGAACTGTTTGCGCGGTTCGATCGCCAACTGCACCTCGCCTCCCGGCTTCTGGCGCAGCGCCAGTTCGGTGGGATAGGCGTTCATGAAAGCCCGGGCCTGTGCGCGATCGGTAACCTGAACGGCATCGTAATGGCTCATCGGCTCCGGTTTGGCCGATCCCTTGACGATCTGGGTCAGAGCCACTTCCCGCTCCAGATCGGGGTCACAATCCGCGCTCAATCCGACAATGCTCAGATCCTTCTTACGATAGATGATCCACATATCAATCTCCTCGGAATAACTGGGCTCAGGATCCCATCCCCAGCACAACCAGGGTGATGCTGAAATTGGTGAGCGGAGAGAAGCCGCTCACCGTAGTCCGATTAAGCTGCACCGTCAGCTTGGTGCCGACCGACTCCTTGACCGTGACGGTCAGGGTCTCGCCCCGGAGCGGAGTCCCACTCCGGTCGAACACCTGGCAGGTGAAGATATCGCCCGACTCCCGGCTCTCCATGATCCACTCCGGGCCCGTGCCCGGCAGTTTGGTGATCACGATGCCGAAGCCATGTTGACCGGCGGTCGCGTCGAAATAGCCCGTGGTGAGGCCGCCATATTTATTCGGGCCGAGCGTGGCATTGACGACTCCGTACCCGAGGGCGAACTTCGGCAGGAATCCGAAGTTCAGATCCTGGACGGTCGTCACCGGAGTAGTCGTCGCATCCAGCACGAATTTGATGGTCGCCTCCTTGCGCTGGCGGAGATCATACTGGCTGGCCAGCAAAGCGCCGATGGTCTGAAGATTGGACGCCGTCAGGTTATGCGCATTGCCCGTGACGGAGGAGTGGTTTTCGCCGATCGTAATCTGGTTGGTCGCATCGTCGGCGCCGATCACGATCGCATTGGATTGAACCAGGTCGATATTGCCGCCCGGATTACTGATGCCTTTCAGACTCGCCGCCACGACCCCGATGGCCCCGGCTTTGACGGAGTTATTGATGATGGCAGCCGGGACGTTTCCGGAGCCGTCGAGCGTGAATCTCGCCAGCAGGATCGCGGACGATTCCGCGGGCGGTTGAGTGGTGTCCGCCACAAGCTGCGGCTTCTCGGTCCAACGCCGGTTATTGGTCGGATTATCCGGCGGCAGCGGCCCCGAAGGCGGAAAATCCGACGCCAGTTCCCGATAACCGATCGCCACGAAGACCTGCGTGTTCGCCTTGAACTTGGCGGCATCGGTTAAGAGGACCGGTTCATCCACGGCCAGCACCAATTCTCGACCCAGCTTATCGATGGCTGTCCCCACCTTGACCGTCACCTGTTTATCGCCGCTCTTGACGACCGACAATCCTTCGGCCACGCCGGGGGTATGGAGCAGCCGGTTGTGACGGTAGCGCCGGTCGAGGTGATATTTCTGTTCATCGGTGAAATCGGCCTCGACTAGAAATTGCTGGTCGAAGTAGTGCATCCGCTTGGTGATGTCATCCATCGTCTTCTCCTTTGATTAGGTGGTGGCTTCGATCCCCAACAACGTGTTCTTACCGATGGTCGAAGTCTTTCCGATCTGCATGGTCGTGAACACAAAGTGCAGCTCGAAATCGGTGTGAGCGGGTTTCTGCAGCTCGATCAACGCCCTGGCAATCTCCTGATTTCGTTCCAACTCCGCCGGATCGGGGTTGGGCATGGTCACGTTGACCTTGAAGAAATGCGGGGCCAGCGTGCCGCTGAGAGAGGTGTCCTTCCCGACCGTCGAATGGACTCCGATCTGGAACTCGGATTCGTCCACATCGATGATCTCCGGGGTCGCCCCACCCAGATAGATCTTCATCAGTTCGGCCAGGTTCTCTTTCGTCCCCCGGCGGCGATAGAGCGGGACGATGTTGGCCAGAAAATCCCGCTGCTGCGGGCCCGTCCAGTCCGAGCGCAGAGCCAGCGCGACCCATCCGGCCAGCCAGGGGATGAAATCGTCGCGCGTCTCTTTCGGATCGAACAACGCCGAGAGCGTGGCGATGGTCTCCTCCAGCCCCCTCGGCGAATCGGACCCGCCGCCGCCCTGGGGCGGCCCGGTCAGAACATGCTCGAAAGCCATCAGGAATCGCCCGACGAACGGATCCTCGCTGAAGATCGCCGGAAGATGCTGCAGATAACTGCTGGTTGTTTGCTGGTCGAAGCTCATGCTGATGATTTCGCGTATTTCGCGTGTTTCGCGGTTTAAATCTCAAATTCCAAAGAGCTGGCTTTCCACAATACTAAGACGCCGGCACCGTCACCTCGACCGTGATCTCCGCCCTGACCAGTTCGTAAGGGCCGACCTCGATCGCGATCACCTCGCCCGCCTCGTTCTTGATCGCGCGTTCGGGCGGCGTGAGCGTGATCGAAGTGACGTAATCGACGCCGTCCAGCCGGTCGAGCATGGCGAAGAGCTCCGAGACGTAAACGTTTCGGCCGAAGGGCCAGCCCTGGCTCCCTCGCGCCCGGTCAGGCAGCGGATTCAAAAAATCGGTCACGGCCCGGACGATCTCCGGCTCCAGACTCTCCTTTTTCCGATCGGGAAGGGACATCACCTTCGCCTCGATCCCGACCTCGGCAAAGAACGGTTCGACGACGTGCAGGCGCGTGGTGAGCAGCAGGCGCGACTTGCCGAGCCCGGGCTTCGGGTCCAGGTATTGCTTGACGGCCTTGACCACCTGACCGCCATCCGAGGCCGCAACGACGATCAGGCTGACGTGTCCCGGCCGTTCGAGTTTCAGATCCAGCTCCAGGTTACGGCGCGGGATGCAGCGGGCCCGCACGACCCGGGGATCGGCTTCGAACGCCAGCGCCTCGAAATCGGTGGACGAAACCGCGCGCTCCAACCGGCGGAGTTTCGAGACCGTCTTCGGCAATTGGACCGTGATCAGTTGCAACAACTCCTCCGGCGAGAGGCTCTCCAGCCGCTGCGCGATCTGATCCCTCTCGGCGCTCTCCGGCGGCTGCGCACGATCCTCTTCGCTGAACGGGTCCCATTCGGTGCCGTTCAACAGCTTGAGAAACGAAAGAACGTTGCGGGAAGTGACCCGATCGAGCCGGTAGATCAGCAATTCCGTCAGATAGGCGAACAGTTCGATCAGGGTGATGCCCGGATCCGACGGGTTGTGATTGGTCCACCTCGGCTCGAAGTTCGGGATCAGGTGGCGGGCCTCCTCGATCAGGTCCGCGTACCGGCGGTCGTCCAGATTTGGCAGTTGCAATGGCATGGGCTTTTTCTACTCTTCGAACCTCAGGTTGACCGTATGGGTGCCGGAATAGACCAGAAAGCGGCCGGTATCTTTGATGATCTGGGCGGCGCCGGCGCCCCCCGGATCTATCTTCAGCGCGATCCGGTCGCGCTCATCCACCTCTCTCAGCGGCTCCCTGAGCCGATGGACGTGATCGACGCCGGGCACCGATTCGATCAAAGCATAGAGATCGGATTGATGCGGTTCGCGGCCGAACTCCCACCCCTGCTCGTCCAATCCGCCGGTCAGCGGGTGCAGAAAATCGGCCAGGCTCTGCTGGACGGCCTGGGCGACCGCGCCCGCGCCTTCGATCGAGACCGGGACCACGTCCACTTCAACATTGACCCTCAGGTAGAGCGGGCCGGTCACTCGTAGATTCGCGGTCGGCACGGAGTGAGCCTCGAGGTACTCCTGCACTCGACGGATCAGTTCCAGACTCGGGAGCGGTTTTGGCGCAGTGGAGCGCGGGACGATGATCACACTCACCTCTCCGGGCGAGTTGATGGGATGGGCCTCCAGCGCCTCCGACATCAACGGAGTATCGATCAGGTTGCGCAACGGCACGCACCTGGCGCGGGCCACCTCGGACGAGGCCAGCAGCGCCAGATCCTCGTAGTCTTCCGTGGTCACCGCGCGTCCGTGGTGGCGAAGGGTGCGCGGCGCTCGCGCCAGCAACGATTTGAGCCCTTCCGCTTCCGCTCCTCCCAACGCCGCTTCGGGATTGGTGACGGCATGGACGTAAGGGACCGTGGTCTTCATCTGAATGATCGCGCCGGCGGGCCGGTTGCCGGCGCTGCCGCCTCCGGTTTGATAATGCGCCAGCCGGAGATTGCCGCTCCCGATCGGCGGGATCAGCCCGTTCAATCCATCGCCGAACCTGATTTCGCCGGTCAGATGGTCGAGCACGTAGTGCCGGCTCCGCGGCCCCGAGCCGTAAAAATCCGGCGTCTCATGCCAACGGACCCAGATCTCCGTCGGGTTACCGGCGGCATCGAGAACGAGCGTCATCGCCTCTCCGTCCTCTTCCCGCGCCAAAACCTCCAACTCGGCGGCCGACGGCATCTCCAGCTCGCGCACTTCGAGCCGCTGGCCCAGCAGAATCGGCGTCTGGGTGGCGCGGAACTTCTGGGCTTTGCTGCCGTCGCTCGAACCCAGAACCTCGTTGTTCAGCGTCACCGCCTGCAGCGCCATCGTCGTGTTGAGCAGGAGCCGCCGCGCGCGCGGTTTGAACCGGTAGGCCCCCTTCACCCATCGCACGCGCACCCAGTGGCGCGCGAGGCCGAACTCTTCGCGGGCGGCGAAATCGGCGGGCGGCTGGAATTCGACGATCCCCGGCCGGGTCAACGAGGTGGTGCCGTCATCGACCAGGAGCACCTGCCAATCCCGGCCGTTCCAATACTCCGCCTTCAGTTCCGGCCGCTCATTGACCGAGGTGGAGGCGTTGCCGAAGAGCGGTTCGACCAGGCCGAAATAGAGGCTCAGGGCGCGCCGCGGCGGGCGGCTCCCCGGCGGCAACGTCACCCCCAGATAGAACGTCGGCTCCCGCTCATCCGCCGGCCGGAAAGGCTTCAACCGCCCGTTGGCGGGTGATTCGAAGACGAAGTCATTCTCGGCCCGCAGAACGATCCG
>DATEFT010000015.1:0-5582 GCA_035280505.1 Blastocatellia bacterium
AGATTGGCACAGGCTCCGGGCTGGCAATTAACGGTCTGCTACTCGTCCGCCTGGAATCGCGACGTGGGATGGAGAATGCAACCGCTCGATCGCAGCGAGCGGCCGCGGACGATCATCCTGGATCAGAAAAGCCCTCAGCTCCGGCGAAGACTGGGCAGCCCGGAGGCCGCGGCGGCCTCGCTGACGTGGATCCTGGCCCGCGAGCGGCCCGACTATCTGGTCTGCTACGGCTATACGCTGAAACCGCAGACGGCGGCGCTGCTCTGGGCCCTGTTCACGGCCACGCCCTTTGCGGTGATCGGCGATGCCAACATCTATTGCGATACGGTGGGCGGGTTGAAAAGGGTCATCAAACGATGGTGGCTGCGCCTGGTGACCCGGCGAGCCGCGGCGCTGATCACCATCGGCGCCGCCAACCGGGTCTTCTGGGAGACCTACGGCGCCAGGCCGGAGCAGCTCTTCGAGGCCCGATTCGCGATCGATAACGACACCTATGCGGACTCGGCCGCCGCCCACAAAGCGCGGGCCGCCGCCTTACGCGCCAGCCTCGGGTTGACCGATAAGGTCATCTTTCTCTTCTCCGGCCGCCTGGTCGAACGCAAAAATATCGACCTGATCATCCGCGCCCAACAACAATTGAACGACGACCGGCTGGCCGTGGTCATTGCGGGTGACGGAGATGAGCGCGCCCGGCTCGAAGCGCTGGCGGGAGGCGATCCCCGAATCGTCTTTACCGGCTCGGTCGATCCGGACGAACTGCCGCTCTACTACGCGATGGCGGACGTGATCGTCTTACCGGCCGCCCAGGAACCCTGGGGACTGGTGATCAACGAAGCGATGGCCTGCGGGTTGGCCGTGATCGCGCATCGCCACTGCGGCGCGACCCTCGACCTGGTCGACAGCGACAACGGCGTGGCGCTGAAGACCTTCTCCGTCGAGGAGCTGGCCGCGGCCATGAAACTGCTGACCCACAACGATTTTTTAAGGGTCTCCATGCAGGAACGATCCCGGGAGAAGATCCGCGTCTGTTCCATCGACCGCGCGGTCCAGGGCATCATCGCCGCGGTCGAATCGTCCTTTCGAGATTCCGGCCGAGATTCCGGTAGAAATTCCGGCCGGGTTTCGGGCCGAGTCGCGGGCCGGGTTTCAGCCGGAGTGCCGGGTAGACGCGAATGACGGCGGCCCCGGTTCTGATCGCCATCGTGGCCGCGCTGCTCTGGCTGCTTCGTTATCGAGTCAGAGATAACTTTCTGCGCGCCTACGGGCTGTTCTTTCTGATTCTGCTGGTCTATGCCTCGAACAAAGACTATTACGGGATCACGGCGGAGATGTCCGAGGGAGCCTTCAGCCCGTTGAGCGTGGTCCGCTGGGGGCTCCTGCTGATCTTCGTCGGCCGGGCCTGGCGATTGCGAAAGCCGGCGTCGTTCCGGGTCGATACCGCGCTCGGAGCGATGGTCATCCTGTTTCTCTGCGACCTCCTGATCTCCGCGATCTACGCGGAGGATTTCAATTACACCTTTCTGCGCGCGGCGAGTTTTGCGCTGCTCTCATTCGCCGTCCTGAAAGGTCTGAGCTGCCACCTCTTCGGCAATGTCAACTGCCTGCACTTCTTCCGGCTCAAATACTACACGGCCTGGATCGTGCTGGCTCCGATGATCGTGATCCTGTTTTCGGGAATCGGGTATGGGGTCACGGTCATCATGGGGCAATATGCCGGAATCTTCGGCAATCAGAATATGTTCGGCATCTTCTCCGCCATGATCACGCCCTACGTGCTCTTCCATTGGCGGGCGGTCGCGCAGCAGAGGTGGGAGAAATGGCTGGACCTGGGGTTGTTGGCGGTGATCTTCATCGGGCTGTGGCTCTCCGGTTCGCGGAACGGAATGGGGACCTGCCTGATCGCGATCGGGGTCTATTTCTTCGTGATCAACCTGCAGAGCCGAATCAAGATTCTGGCGGCCGGGATCTGTCTGATCACGGCGCTGGCCATCTTACCGGCGCTCAAGAACGACCTGACGCGATTCATTCGCAAAGGGACCGACAAGACGACCCAGGTGGCCGACCTCTCTTCACAGTTGATCGAAGAGAAACGTTACGAGATGTGGACCGGAGTCTGGCCGCTCTTCTGGAAGCAACGGCTCACCGGATATGGATTCGCCGCCTCTCACCTGCTGGTCTTTCCCTTCACCCAGGACCAGGAGGCCGGCCGTTCATTGCACAACAGTTATCTGGAGATCTTCGGAGATCTCGGGCTGCCGGGGCTGATCCTGCTCCTCCTGATTCTCTTTCGGGTGGGAATGAAGGCGGTCTATCTGATTCAGCAACCGGGCGAATCCCTGGAGCGCAATATCAACGCCGTCTTCATCTCCAGTTTCATCGCGGGCTCCGCCAACGCCTTCTTCGAGAGCTGGATGTTCTCAGTCGGCAACCTGACCTCGCTCATGTACTGGGGAACGGTCACGGGCGTCATCGGGCGCTACGCCTGGCGTCCCGACGATCGAGAGTCCCATTGATGCCCGACGCTCGCTGATGGCCAAAATCCTGCTCAACGCCCTGGCGTCGACCGCCGGCGGCGGGACCACCTATTTGCGAAACGTCTTGCCGCGATTGGGCGCCGGTCGGGACGCCCATCTCTATCTGGCGCTCGTCCCGGAGGATCGCTTGGCGGACTATTCGGTCTTTGCCAGCGAACGCCTGAGAATCGAGACCGTCAGGGCCGGAGGCGCGGCGGCTCGCCGCTTCCTCTGGGAACAGACCGGGCTCCGTCGTTATCTCAAAGCGCAACGGATCGATCTGCTCATCTCGCTCGGCAACTTCGCATTGTTTGCGTCGCCGGTTCCGCAAATCTTGTTCAATCGCAACGATCTCTATTTTTCGGATCGCTTCGTCAAAGATTTAAAAGCCCGGCGGCTCTTTCCGATGCGCGCCGGTCATCACCTGAAGAGCTGGCTGGCGCGACGATCGATCCGCCAGGCCACGCTCAACCTGACTCCCACCCGGGCCTTCGCGGACCGGATCCTGGCGAGCCCGAACTTGAAGGACTGTCCGTTCGAAGTGCTGCCTTTCGGTTTCAACCTGAAATCGTTCACGGCGAGCGAGGGGCAGTTGCCGGACGAACAGTTATCCAGGCTGAATTTGAGCGCGAACTGTCGCCGCCTGCTCTATGTCAGCCACTACAACTACTATCGAAACTTCGAGACCTTGATTCGCGCGCTGCCGATCATCAAGGCCCGAATTCGAGAAGAGGCGGGACAGGAAGTCCAGTTGGTGTTGACGACCGAGATCAGGCGCGGCGCGCGCCACGGCGAATACGATGCAACCGCGGCGGCCGAATTGATCGACGAGTTGGGATTGCGCCGTGACATCGCCATGCTCGGCGGCGTGCCCTACCACCAACTGCATCTCCTCTACCGGCTCTGCGAGGTCTCGATCTGCCCTTCATATGCCGAAAGCTTCGGCCATCCGCTGGTTGAAGCCATGGCCATGGGCCTGCCGGTGGTGGCCGCGGACCTGCCGGTGCACCGCGAAGTGTGCCGAACGGCGGCGGTCTATTTCGAGGTCCTCGATGAGCGCGCGCTGGCGGAACAGTGCCTGCGCGTCCTGAACGGTCCGGACCTGCGGCAGTCTTTAAGAGCTTACGGGCTGGAACGGAGCCAGTCTTTCTCCTGGGACCGGCATGCTCGCGAGTTGGCGGCGCTGACCTCGCGGGTCCTATCCCATTGAACCGATGGATAACCGCGTGTTCCGCGGTTGAGATTCAATAAATTACGATCAATGACACAATCATTAAACGGGTTTCCGCTCTCGGTTCTGATCCCGGCCAAGAACGAAGAGCACAACATCGCGGCCTGTCTGGAGAGCGTCTCGTGGGCCGACGAAATCTGGGTCGTCGATTCGCACAGCACGGACCGGACGGTCGAGATCGCCAGCCGGTATACGGACCGGGTGGTGCAGTTCGATTACGCCGGCGGCCATCCGAAGAAGAAGAACTGGGCGCTCGAAAATCTGCCCTTCAGCCACGAATGGGTCCTGATCCTCGATTGTGATGAAAGAGTGACGCCGGAGCTGAAGGCCGAGATCATCGAAACCCTCGGCCGGGCCGGTCGAGCGCCGGGGCCCGACGGTTACTATCTCAATCGCCAGTTGATCTTTCTCGGCCGCTGGATCAAACATTGCGGCTGGTATCCGAGTTGGAATCTGCGGCTGTTCAAACACCGGCTGGGCCGTTATGAACGACTGGGGACCGAGGCGGTCGAGGACGCCGGGGACGTCGAAGCGCACGAGCACGTCGTTTTGCACGGACGCGCGGGGTATCTCAGAAACGACCTGCTGCACGAGGATTGTAAAAGCCTCTATCACTTCATCGAACGCCACAATCGCTACTCCAACTGGGAAGCGCAAGTCTACTACGACCTGGCGCGCGGCGAGCCGGGACCGGAGAGCCTGCCGGCCTCGTTGTTCGGGGCGCCGGTCGAGCGAAAAAGGTTGATGAAACGCTTCTGGACGCGCCTGCCGATGAGGCCGTTGTTGCGATTCATCTGGATGTACGTCCTTAAACTGGGATTTCTGGATGGCCGGCCGGGATTCATCTTCTGCCTGCTCCTGACGATGCACGAAGCGGTGATCTCCGCCAAGCTCTATGAACAAGAGTTGCGAACCACCAAACGGAGATTCCACCTGCGAGCCATCAAACAGGCGTTGTTACGGAACGCCGATCGAATCTATGTGCGGGATCTGCGGCGTCGCCGGGTTAAATGACCTGGCCGTCATCGAGCGGATGACGGCCAAACTGGCCCATCGGGGACCTGACGGTCAGGGAGTCGAATACTATCCCCGGCACCGGCTCGCCCTCGGCCACCGCCGTCTGAGCATCATCGATCTCTCGTCGCGCGGGCGACAACCGATGAGCAACGAGGACGGAAGCCTGCGGATCAGTTTCAACGGCGAAATCTTCAACTACCGCGAACTGAAGGCGTCGCTGGACCATTCGCGTCATCGATTCGCCTCGGAGACCGATACCGAGGTGATTCTGCATCTGTACGAAGATCGCGGCGTCGAGGGATTCAAAGCGCTGAACGGGATGTTCGCCCTGGCAATCTACGATTCCGAGGCCGAAAAACTGATCCTGGCGCGGGACCAGCTCGGCATCAAGCCGCTCTATTATGCCGAGGCCAACGGCGCTTTCTTGTTCGGCTCGGAGATCAAGGCCATCCTGGCGGCCCAGATCTACGCGCCGGAGATCGATTGGCAATCGGTGCACGATTTCTTCTCGTTCCTGTATGTGCCCATGCCCCAGACGATCTTTCGCGGAATCTTTCAGCTCCCAGCCGCCCACTGGCTGGAATACGATCTGCGCGCGCGCCGGATCTCCAGACTCGAAAGATACTGGGGAGCGGCCGAATGGAGCCGGAGACCGGTTAAAGGAGAACGGCACCGGCGCGATCTGCAGGCGGAGTTGCGCTCGCTGATGGCGGATGCCGTCGCCAAACAGCGGCTCAGCGATGTCCCGCTCGGGGCCTTTCTCTCCGGCGGCATCGACTCGAACGTGATCGTCGGATTAATGGCGGAACAGGCGTCCAAAC
>DATEFT010000016.1:0-2657 GCA_035280505.1 Blastocatellia bacterium
GGGATCAAGTTCGAGCGAGAGCCGAAGGAGGAGACTTACGGCACGGTCGCCGTATTTAGAGATCTGTATGGCAACCTGTGGGATCTGATAGAGCGTCATGGTTCGTGAGACACTTGAGACAGATTTACTTTCATCCGCGAAAAACGCGGAATCTCATACCTTTCGCGTGTTTCGCGGTTTGAACCTCAAATTCCAAAGTCAGGTGACTGGTCTTCAATCCGCCCTAAATTTTCGTGGTTAAGTCCCGCTAACCGCCGTTGGCTTGACAACCCGGGAGGCACTCGGCTAGCTTGTACCGGCCTCGGAACATTGAGGCGTCCTAAGCATTCACAAAGATCGAAAGTAACATTCTCTGGTGCTGTCTGGCCGGAAATCGTTGGGCTAGCTGGCTGTCTATCCGAAATCAATCAAGAACATCATGACGATCCTGCTGCCGCCGACAGCAATCGAGGGGTCGCGTTTCTTCATAACTCCACATGGGCATGATCTCAGTTCATGGCCTTCAAGTCTCCGGAGGTGCGGGATCGGGCGCTGAACTCAACTCATTAAGCACAAAGCCGAATTGAATAACCGGAAAACAAGAGGAGGACTCAACATGAAGCACTCGCGAATTGTGGCACTGGTGACGACGACGACTCTGCTGGTGATGCTGGCCGCCCTGGCGCTGGCTGTACCGGACGGAGTTCGGAATGGAGATCCGGACAAGGACAAACATAAGGATAAGTCCAGATCCCTGCGGGCCAGGCTGAAAGGGGTAGAGGAGAACCCGGTGATTCTGACCGGGGCGCGCGGTGAATTTAAGGCGACCATCTCGAGTGATGACAGCTCGATCGAGTATGAACTGAGCTATCAAAACCTGGAAGGCGCGGTCACGCAAGGTCACATCCACATCGCCCAGAAGGGTGTCAACGGCGGCATCTCGGTCTGGCTCTGCGGCACTCCGGCCGCTCCCGGCCCGGCGGGGACGCCGACCTGCGGCGCCACCGGCGCCAGCGGAACGATCACCGCCGCCACCGTCATCGGTCCCGCGGGCCAGGGCGTGGCCGTCGGTGAATTCGATGAGTTGGTGCGCGCCATCCGCCGGGGCCTGACCTACGCAAATGTTCACAGCACTTTGGCTCCCGGAGGAGAGATTCGCGGCCAGATCCGGGTCAGAGGCGATGACGACGACGACTAAATTGCCGCCGCCGGTCTGAGGCTGATCCCTAAAGCCTTGAGAAAACGGCGCTTCGGACGGCAGCCCGGATCCGCGCGCCGAACCTCCGCCAGATCCTTCGGAAGTCTTTGATTCGATCCAGTATTTTTGAGTTTTTTGATGAATGGATCGACGAATATATGATATACTCCAATCAACTCGCAGCGGTAAATACCCTAATGGCTGAGGACGCTGCGGAATCAGGGGGAGCGAAAGCTCCCCCATTAATTTGTCTCAGCGCCAGCCAGGCCAGTCAACGCTCCATCAAAAATTTTGTATAGCCAGGGTAATATCGTCACTCAGTCAACGTCTTAGATTCATGTGATCTGGCGATGAAGAATGCGAGTTCGATCGCACTCTCTTTCCAGATCTTCGACAACACCTTAGCAATTGGAGCCAATATGAAAAACAGATGCCGGCCGGCAGCCATGCTGGCCCTCTTATTGATGACGTTGATGACGAGCGTCCTCTCAGGGACGCTGCGGGCCCAGAGTCGGGCCACGCCGCAAGAGGCGGAGATGGCCAGGGCCGTGGAGGAGGCCGTCAAAGCCGCGACTCGGGGGCCGGCCACGGTCAAGCTCATCGACGAAGGCTCGCTGAGCCTGCCCGAAGGCTATCTCTTCACTCCGCAGAAAGAGGCCGCCGCGTTGATGCTGGCGATGGGCAATCGGACCGACTCGGACTTCGTCGGGCTGATCTTCACGGTGAATGACGACCTCCGCTGGTTCATCGAAGTCAGCTTCACGCGGTCCGGTTACGTCAGGGATGATGAGGCGAAGAACTGGAACGCGGAGGATCTGCTGATCGATGTCAAACGGGGCACCGAGGCCGCCAATCAGGAACGGGTGGCCCGGGGTTTTCCGGCGGTCGAGGTGGTCGGCTGGATCGAGTGCCCCAACTATGATGCGAACAGGCATCTGCTGATCTGGTCCATGCTGGCGAAAGATCGCGGCGCCACTCCCGAAGAAGGACAGGTCGTAAATTACAACACCTATGCTCTGGGGCGGAATGGGTTCTTCAAACTGACCCTGGTCACGCCCGATTCGTCGATCGCCGATGATCAGGCTCATGCGCAAAAGATGCTCGAATCGCTGCACTACGATTCAAGCAAACGTTATGAGGATTTTGTCGAGGGGCGAGACAACGTCGCGACCTACGGCATTGCGGCCCTGGTCGCGGGTGCGGTCGCCAAGAAGACCGGCTTCCTGGCCGTGATCCTGATCTTTCTGGCCAAGATCTGGAAGGTGGCAATCTTTGCCGCCCTGGCCTTTCTGGCAAAGTTCAAGGGGTTCTTCGCCAACTTGCTCAATCGTAAAAAGACCGGGACCCCGACCGCCGATCAGGAAGAGTCGCGGTGAACGGATCGGAGACGCGACTCGAAATCGCACAATCGAGAATCAGCCACCTCGATAATATTAAATTTGTAGGTTGGCAAAAACAAACTATGCTATACACTCGCTAT
>DATEFT010000017.1:0-8935 GCA_035280505.1 Blastocatellia bacterium
TAGCCGCTTGCCCTGACGACCCTGCGCACGTCGGTGGTGGTCCAGAATTGTTCGAGTGCTTGAGCCACCGCCGGGTGAAGACCGCGCATCGCGGGAAGCCGTGCGGCGAGGATCGATTCCAGAACCTCCAGCCTCACTTCAGGCGAACCAGCCTCTAAAAGCTGTTCGCGCGCGGAACCGGCTCCTCGACTCCAGAGGTCGTCGAGCAGCGTGTGGCGTTCGGCCAGTTCGCCGGCCGGTGCGCCGAATAGAAGTTCGGCCGCGCCCGGAAGAAGTTGAGCCCCTACAGCCACACCCGGGCTGGAGATCTCACGCACATAGAATGTGGAGCGCACGCCGCCCACGACGGCATGTCTGAGAACCCGCCCTCTGGTGTCCTCGGCATTTTCAAACAGACGGAGCGGCGGATCAGAGAGGCGGAAAACCAGATGCATTTCACCCGTCGGCAAGACATGTTCTCGATCGAATTGCGGCGACCGCTGCAGGCCGGTCTGATCTGAAACCCAGAGTGTCTTGACGAAAGGGCGCAAGGCTGGTTGTGGAGGGCGCTTGAGCATCATCCCGATCTCGAGAGACGAAAGTGATCGACGTTGGCCCGATCCATCAGGCAGCCTGATCGGGCCGGAAAATAATAGCATTCATGCTTAAATTGTAATAGTACGGGTCATCCATCTTTTCATGCCATGTCAAATTACGTCCCGACTCTTCTTCGATCTCAACTTTAGAATGGCCGGGTCTTTTGATTGATCACCTGGAGATACATCCGTCAACCCGATTGAATTGCAGACATTCTGAACCGGCAGTCGGCGTTCTCTTTCAAACTGTCCGCGCCACGCCGTCAATCCTCTTTTAGTTGTACTATTTGGTTGGTGTGAGATAACATAAATAGTCCAATCGAGCTTTACTCGGCACAGCCTCGCCGCGATCGGCTTTTTGATCAGATCGCGGCCGTATGTTTTTGAGTAGTCTTCACTTTCGCAAAACTTACGGGTCTTGAATTCAAATCGCAGGTGTCTGAAATCGCAGGTGTCTGAAGGATAGAAATGCACTCAGCGCCCTGATCTTTGAAGATTTGCCAATAGACTATCCCGTTTTGTCGAGACGTCAGGCGCGGTATCAACCCCCGGAGACTGAACATGCAGAATGTGCGGATCGAGTTGCATACAGGTGACCTTAACCAGTCGGCGCCGCTACCTGAAGAATTCCCGCTTAAAATCAACCTGATAATCTGTGAGGGTGACGGTTGGTGCGAGGGCGACCGCGTCCACTGCTCTATCACAAGAGATGTCTATCGGGTTGATGATGCTACCGATATCCGGCTGCGGTCCCGAGACGAAATAATGACGTTATTGAAAGACTGTTTGAGGGCACTCGAAGTGTGGTTATGATCCCATTGCGTACCTGAGGATCATCGTTTCCAACGTCCTTTTTCCGCTGACTGTTTGGGGGTGAGCCGGGCCTGGCTTTGCCCTGAGTTATGTAGAGGGGCAGGCTCGACGGCCTGATCGCCTACCTGATTGAGGGCAAAAAATAAGGGGAACACGCCACCCTCCACCTGAGCGAAACAGCCGAACCAAGCCAATAAATTCGCCGGTTTCGCGGTCTCCACGAATCTCGCGTTCCCCCTTCATCATTGGTCGGATCTCCACGACCATGAGCGGAAGAGAAAAAAGAAGGCAAGGAAATCTCTGAGAGCGCATCTGCAAGCCACCGCCAAGCCCGCAAGGCTCGAGATGATAGTCTGAAGGCAGCCCGGCCATTACCCCGAGTTCCCGCTTAGAACCCCACCGTCCAAGGGCTGTTCCCCGGACTATCATCTGAAGCCCTGCCGAACTTGATACCGCGCAGCCGGCTTTCAAATACGCTCTCAGCTCAGTGCTGCTAGAGTGATGACAGAGTACCAGGGGCCCGTCGAATCGTCGCCTAGCGAAAGTTAGGTTGTTTGAAAAAAGTCGCGGCCGCCGCCTATCTAAAGTCAGGTTGCGGATCAAGGGCGGTTCCGCCCCAGGTGCGCCCCCAATTGCGCTTTGACCAGGGCTTCAACCGAGAAGGGCTGCCGGGGAGGTTTCTGAAAGAGATCTTCGGCCTCGAAGGCCATCCGTTCCAGCGGAATCGTGAAGTAGTCGCATCCGTTCTTCGCCCATCCGTACACGTACTGTTCGATGAAGGCGTCGATGCCGAGCAATCGGTACTGAGCCACGTGCACGCATTCGTGGAAATAGAGGGAATCGAAGACGCCCGCCTCGCTCTCCGGCTGAGTGATCAGGACCGTGTCGTAGATGGTGATCCCCTGGGTCTCCGTAAAATTGAGGGGAATGGTCTGGCCTCGCTGTTCCAACTCCACATAGAAGTCGGGATTCTCGATCTGGGGAACCTGCAGGACCTTGACCGATTCCAGGAGGGCGGCGGAGAAGTAGGACGCGAAGATCCGTTTCATTCTCGGAGACAATTCGGTTCCCTGCGGGCGATACAACTCTCGTTGGGCCCTTATCCAAGCCTGGCCCTGCTCGATCAAGTAGATCAGGTGGTCTTCCATGATTCGCTCCATAAAACGGACCTCGAGTCCGGCTCGTCCTCTTCGGCTAACCCGGGATGATTCAACAGCGGTCGCTTTCCGGTGAGATCTTCTCATAGTTGGCAGGTGATTGGTACGACAGTTCGGCGAGGGAGCGGATTCGGGGAGGAGGGATCGGATGAGGCCGCGTCCTGAAAAAAAATGTCGCGAAGGGGTTCAAGCAATGGCCAGGGGGCACCCTCGCCTTTGCACCAGATATGGTCTAGAAACCCGCCATCAAAGAGGCTGTTCCCGTGGCCATTGCCTGAACCCCTTCGCGACTCCGACTATACCGCGTTTCTTAAAGCACGCCCCCAGTCCCCTCCAAGGACGTGCCTTAGGAAACGCAGTCGCCTCGATCCTTCTCACCAAAGGATCGAAAGATCAGAATGAAGATAGCCAGAGAGTACCCTCGATCGGCCGAATCGTCGCCTAGCAAAAGTTAGGGATCCGGTAAAAAAATATGGTTCGCGCCTATCGAAAGATAGGCCGTCCCGTTGGTTCACGGGGCAACGTGGGATCCCACAGTACCGGGCTGCGGTCAGCCGGTGGGGCGGGGGCAGGCAGACGGCTGGGGGCGGCGGCGCGAATGGGCGAAAATCGAGTCGAAAGGCCCGAACAGGCCGAGCCGGCCCGGGCTCTAATAGAGAAGCCGATTACTTCTTTGCTTTTACGGCTTCTGGTATAGTACGGGCCCGTGGATCGTCCCGGTTATTTATTGGAGAACCTAGTGATTAGCGATCGAAATAGCCCAGTCATCGATCGAGGGTGGAAGGGGCAGGGAGCCCTGCTCGGGGTGTGTGGTCTCAGCTTATTATTGGCCGGGTGCAGCAGCTCGATGCAGGCCCGGACCGACCGACCACAGCCGGTCGAACCCGCTCGCCGGACGTTGACCTGGACCGATTCGGATGATGATGGGATTCCGGATGCGGCTGAACTGCGTTCCTTCGATGACCGCCGCAGTTTTCAGCAGTGGTTTACCAGCATCGCCGAGATGCAATTCTACCGCGTCAGCGAGAACTGGAATGTCGAGCAGCGGGACTGCGCCGGATTGGTGCGGTTCGCCTGGCGCGAAGCGTTGCGCCGCCACGATCGGCAATGGTTTCAGTCCATCAGTCAGGGGAGTCAGGGGGGGCCGGGCTACGAGGCCGTCGCGCCGGATGTCCGGGCCTACACGCTCGACCGCGGGCCGCTCGGTGAACAGCTCTTTCGCACGGATTTCGGTTCGTTCCAGGAGGGAGATCTCGGCCGGAAGTTCTCGGACTTTGCGGATGCCCGCACGCTCAAGAACTACAACACCGTCTTTGTCGGCCGCGGTTGGAAAGAGGCGAGGCCCGGCGATCTGCTCTTCTTCCACCAACCCTGGGTTCAGAAATATCCTTATCACGTCATGATCTTCCTCGGCGAGGCGCGCCAGGCCCCTGCAGGCGCCGCCGATTGGGTGGTCTATCACACCGGCGCCTCGCCGCGGGATGCCGGGGAAGTGAAGAAGGTGCGACTCTCGGTGCTCAATCATCATCCGGACCGGCGCTGGCGGCCGGTCGAAAACAATCCCAATTTTCTGGGAATCTATCGCCTCAAAATTCTGGAGTAAAAGTTGGGGATCTTGATTTTATGAAGTTGCGAAATCATCTCACATCAATCGCTATCTATCTGTGCGTGGTGCTGGCGACCGTCATCTGCTCCACGCGGCTGACGCGGGTGCAGGGGGAACAGCCGGGCGCCCAGCCGGCGGCGGGCTCCCCGCAGCCCAGCCCGACGGTCAAACCGCGTTTCTCCCTCTCGACCAACCGGACTTACGGGACCCAGGAGAAGGCCCGGCTCTACATCAACTATCAAGGCCTCGACTCGCTCGATTTTCGGATCTACCAGATCAAAGACCCTTTTCAATTCTTTAAACAACTCAACAATCCCCACCAGATGGGGAAGGGCGATCAGGCGGGAGTGGCGGAGGTGGCGGCCACCGTCGACCGGCGGCCTTCGGTCCTGGAACGGCTGAGGTCGTTCAAGCGGTCGGTCTTCTACGGCGTCAAGAACTACTTTCGCAGCCAGTTGCGGCGGGAGACGCGGACGGTCTTCAACGATCGCTACCGCTCCGGCGATCAGATTCCGATCAACGTCGCCGAGTACGCCGGGCTGCCGCTGCTCAACTCCAATCAGCATCTGCGTTCTTTTCGCCAGGTCCTGACGCCGCTCGACAACGAATACGATACGCGGATGGTGGCGCTCGACAAGCTGGGGGCCGGCGTCTATCTGGTGGAGGCCACCCATGGCGATCTGCGCGCCTACACCATCGCGGTGGTCACCGACACGACCATGATCACCAAGACCACTGAAGACGGGAACCTGCTGGTCTACGCGGTCGACCGCAAATCGGGCGAGCCGCGAAACGGGGTCAAGGTGATGGTGGTCCGCGAGGGCCGCGTGCTGGGTGAAGGCTCGACCGATGAGCAGGGAGTTTTGCGGACGCGCATCCGGTCGGATGCGTCGCCCAAACCGACGCCGAAGCCGCCGGTTGAAGATCAGGATCCCGAAGAGGAGGAGGCCGCCGCCGGCGAGAATCGCGATGATTATCTGATTCTGGCCAGCAACCGCGATCAGTTCGCGATCTCCGATCTCTCCTCCTACTTCTTCGGCTGGAATCGCAGCGACCAGGGGGGCCCATCGCTGAACGGCGCGGCCAGCTATATCTACACCGATCGCCCGATCTATCGACCGGATCAGACGGTCTTCTTCAAGGGCATCTTGCGTCGTCAGGGCGAGAACGATTATGAGCTGCTCGGCGCCCGCGCCGTCAATGTGATCATCAACGATCCGAACGGCAAGGAGGTCTTCAGGCGAGAGTTGCCGCTCTCCCCGCGGGGGACTTTCAACGGAGAGCTGCCGGTCGCGGCCACGGCGCCGCTCGGGAGCTACAGCCTGATCGTCAAGGTCAATGAGGCCGAGGCCGCGCGGGGCTATTTCGAGGTGGCCGAGTATAAGAAGCCCCAGTACAAGGTCACGGTCGCGACGCCCAAACCCTTCGTCCCCGTCGGAGAGAAGACCACGTTCACGGTCGAAGCGAAGTACTTCTTCGGCGAGCCGGTCCGCAACGCGGACGTCAAATATTACATCTACCGCTCGCGTTACTATCACTCGTGGTGGAGAGACGAGAGCGGCGACGGGCTCGGCGAGAGCGACGAGGAGGAGGACGGCGACGGCGAGCATTACGGATACGGCAACGACATGGTCCAGGAGGGCCAGGGGCGGCTCGGAGCGGACGGCCGACTGGAGATCGCTTTCGAAGTTCCGAAGACCGAGGCGAAAGATCCATGGGACTACACCTATCGTCTCGAGGCCCAGGTCACCGATGCGGCGCGCCGGACGATCGAGGGCAAGGCCGGATTCGTCGGCACGCGCGGTCAGATCGTGGCCTATGCGCGGCCGGATCGTTACGTCTATTATCAGCATGACGCGGCGCGCATCCGAATCCTGACCTCCGATTACGAGGGGCGCCCGGTCTCGGCCAAAGTCACGCTCAAGTTCGTCGAGGTGAAGTACGAGAAGATCGAGAAGGATAACCAGGGATATACCTATTTCGAGTACAAGCCGATCCGGAAAGACCTCTCGGCGGCCGAGGTGCAGACCAACGCGCAGGGAGAGACGAGCTACGAGTACAAGGTGCCGCTCGTCGGTTTCATCGATATCGAAATGTATGTCGACGAGGGCGGCCGGAAGATCTTATCGAACGGCGGATTCCTCTATTCGGTCGATCGCAACAATCAGTGGGGCGATTGGTCCTATCGTGATTACGGCTCGATCAAACTGGTCGCCGACAAGAAATCCTACCAGCCGGGCGAGACCGCGCACGTCATGGCCATGCTGCCCACGGAGAAAGCCCATCTGCTGGTGACGACCGAGCTGTCGAAGGTGATGGAGGTGCGGCACGTCTACGCCGAAGGGCGGGCCGTCCTGCTCGACGTGCCGATCAAGGACAACTATGCGCCGAACGTCTACCTCAGCGTGGCCTACGTCAAAGACGGAGAGATGTACGAGCATGGCAAGAGCCTCTCGGTCCCGGCTCGCGGCAAGTTTCTGCAGGTCGAGGTCCTGCCGGACAAGAAGCAGTACAAGCCGCGCGAACCGGCCTCCTACACCATCGCCACCCGGAACGCCGACGGCTCTCCGGCGGCCGGCGTCGAGGTCAGCCTGGGGGTGGTCGATGAGGCGATCTACAGCATCCGGCCCGACGGCTCGGGCGATATTCGCCGCGCCTTCTACGGCACGCGTTACAGTCAGGTCTCGACCAACTTCTCCAGTTCCTACAGCTTTACCGGCTACTCCGGCAAGAAGGAGATGCAACTGGCCCGGAATAAGCGGTCTTATCAACTGGCCGATTTCAAGAACGAGAACCAGTATGCCGAGACGACGATCCGCAAGGAGTTCAAGGACACGGCCTTCTGGCAGCCGGGGGTGGTGACCGGAGCGGACGGCAAGGCGACCGTGAAGTTCAACCTGCCGGACAATCTGACGACCTGGCGCGCGACGGTGCGGGCGGTGAGCGAGGATTTGAAAGTGGGCTCGAAGGTCGATCGCGTGCTCTCGCGCAAGGACCTGATCCTGCGTCTGGAGGCGCCGAAGTTTATGACCGAGGGCGATGTGGCGGTCGTCTCGGGCATCGTTCACAACTATCTCGATGCGGACCAGGTCGGCCGGGTCAAGCTGACGGTGGAGGGCGCCAATCTGATCGGCGAGGCCCAGCAGACGGTGACTGTCGCCCGGCAGGGAGAACAGCGAATCGACTGGCGGATCTCGGCTTCGCAGGTCGGCAAGGTCACGCTGACCGCGACCGCGGAGACGAAGGTCGAATCGGACGGGATCGAGATCCCGTTGACGGTCGAGCCGATCGGTCTGAAGCAGACGAAGGGCGGCGCCGCCGTGCTGGCCGCCGAAACGGCGGAGAAGGTCTTTTCGTTCGAAGCGCCGGCCAATGCCAATGCGCAGACCCGGACGCTGCGGATCGAAGCCGCGCCTTCAATGGTCGGGGCCCTGTTCGGCGCGCTCGACTATCTGACGAGCTATCCGTACGGATGCACGGAGCAGACCATGTCCGGTTTTCTGCCGAACGTGATCGTCGCCCAGACCCTCAAAGAGGTGAAGTCGGCCTCGATCCGCGCCAACAACGATCTGCCGAAGAAGGTGCAGCGGGGGCTCGAGCAACTCTACGATTATCAACACGACGACGGCGGATGGGGCTGGTGGAAGAACGACAAGACCGATCCGTTTATGACGGCCTACGTCGTTGACGGTTTGACGCTGGCTCGGCGCGCCGGGTTCGGCATCGACAACTACCGTTTCAATCGCGGGCGCGATCGAATCCGGCAGTTGCTCGATACGGGCAAATTGTCGGACGGCAAACCGGTGGATCTCGAATCGTACGCGTATCTGGTCTATGCCTATTACGAGAGCGGCGAGGGGGCGGACCCCGTCGATCCCCGCTACGTCAACGAGCTGTTTGCCAAGCGCAACGAGCTCCAACCTTACGGCCGCGCCCTGCTGGCCCTGACCCTCAAGCTCCGGAACGATCAGGGGCGCATGCGCGAGGTCGCCGGCGAGATCGAGCGTTCGGCCCGCGTCAACGATTTCGACGCGCACTGGGAGTCGCGGCGGCGTCCGATGCTCGATTTATACGAAGAGGACGATATCGAAGCGACGGCGCTCTCGATCAAGGCCCTGGCCCAGATCCTGCCGGAGAGCGAATTGTTGCCGAAGGCCGCCCGCTGGGTGGTGGGCAATCGAAGCCGGGGGTACTATTGGGACGCGACCAAACAGACCGCCTTCGCCATTTTCGGTCTGATCGAATACATCAAGGTGAGCAAGGAACTCGCGCCGGCGGACTACACGGTGGAGGTCTATCTGAACGGCGAGCAGGTGCTCTCGAAGCGCGTGACCGGCGCGGAGGCCGCCAGCGGTCAGAACCTGTCCGTCGAACGGGCCGGAGCGGCGTTGCCCGGCACCAATCAGGTGCGGGTGGTGAAACGTGGAAAGGGCGTGCTCTACGCCTCGGCGACCCTCGACTATTTCACCAAGGAAGACAACGTGGCGGCACAGTCTACGCCGAACCTCAACCTGACGCGCGAGTACCTGCGGCTGGTCGTAAGCGAGGTCAAGGGCAAACCGACCTGGACCATCAAACCGCTCGAGGGCGAATTGCGCTCGGGAGATCTGATCGTGGCGAAGTTGAGATTGCAGGGCGCCCGCGGCCGGTACCTGATGGTCGAAGACCCGATCCCCGCCGGCTGCGAACAGGTCGAACGGGTCAGCGGAATCAACCTCGACTACAGCGAGGGCCATTGGAGCGATTGGTACAATAAGCGGGAATTCCGCGATCAGCGAACCGTG
>DATEFT010000018.1:0-2962 GCA_035280505.1 Blastocatellia bacterium
CCATACCGGCGGGCCTCGCCGGGATGGTTCGATTTAGCGGAGATGACCGCGGCGTGGAAGAAGAGGCGGGCGTCTTGCGTTCCTTCAGCCAGGGCGCGTTGCATCAGGGAGTAGGCTTCATCGTGCCGGCCGGCGGCAGTCAGAGCCCAGGCATGGGCATCCAGCGTCATGAGATCGCCGCGAGCTTGCCGCTCGGCCTCGGCCAGGCCGAGCGCGGTGGCGATCTCCTCTCCACGAGTGGCCAGATAGAGAGCGTAAGTGCGCGGATCATCGGCTCCCCGGCGGGCTCGCAGTTGAGCCTCGACCTCGAGCGCCTCCGGCTCGTTGCCGGTCGCGCGCAGGGCATCGGCAAGCACCCATTGATATTCGGGCAGGGGATTCAGGTGGGCGGCCTGCTGAAGGATCGGAACGGCAGCCCGGTCTCGCCCCTCGGCCAGCATGACCCGCCCACACGCCAGCAAAGCCGGGGCATAATCGGTCTGAAATGCAAGCGAAGCATCGCAGGCGGCGGCCGCGCTCTTTCGGTCGCCGGCCTGCAGTTCATAGAGCGCCAGTCTCGCATAGGCCCAGGCGGCGGCTTCGGCGTCGCCCTGACCGGAGGCTTGCGCCGACATCGACATCAGCTTCCGGGCGCCGTCGAGATCGCCCTTCAACCAGCGGACGTGCGCGGCGCGGCTGTAGGCCTGGGGGCCCGGTTTGAGGTCCATCATCTTTTGATAGGCGGCGATCGCTTCGGGGAGCTTGCCCGCGTCCATCAAGACGTCGCCGAGGAGGCCGTGATCCATGGCGAGGCCGCGCTTGGAGACCAGCCTCCGCGCCACCTCCTCAGCCTCTCGGAAATGGTGCAGGGAGTGCAGCACGTGGCCTCGCAGGAGCAAGGCCTCGGGGCTGGACGCTTGCTGCGTCTCCAGGCAGGCCGCGCATTGCTCGGCGATCTTGTAATATCCCGGGTCGTAACTGAGCCGGGCCTTCTCGATATACTTCCATCCCAGCCGTTCCAGGTAAGGCTTGGGATCCGCGGAGCGGCGGGCCGTCTGTTGCAGGCTCGCGATCTCCGCGTCGAGGCGTCCGGACTCGGATCGGCCGTCAAGTTTCGGCGGCGTCAGGGCTATCGCGCACGGAGCTGGTGAGGTGAGCTCGGCGGCTTTGGACGAGAGGCTGGAACGGCAACCTTGCAGGGTTATCAGGACCAGACCAAGTAGAAATAACGGCGAATACTCTCTTTTCATCTCACCCCCCATCAGTCTTGACCAGTTACAGCTCACCACAGCCAGGTACAAATAAATTCTTTCTATCTTATCTACGTCTGGGTCTACGGGAGGAACTGGAGGGTTGGATTCGAAAGATGAGAGGATATGAAGCTTTCAAGTTTCTCCGAACTTAAGCCGCGAAACCTCCCAAATACGCGAGATCTTCTTGATTTAGCTGGGTTCGCGTCTTTCGCGGTTATCCTGGACTCCATGCCTGATCACCGATCCGTTACCGGTCGCGCTGACTCTGCCGTCCTCGAAGGCGACCTGCCCATTGATGATCGTCAGTTTGACGCCGGTGGCCGTTCGTCGCGGAGCTTGAAAACTTGCGCGGTCTTTGATGGTGGCCGGGTTGATCAGGACCAGGTCGGCGAAAGCGCCGGGCCGAATCACGCCGCGATCCTGGAGACCGAAGATCCGGGCCGGGTAGAGGGTCATCTTGTGAACGGCCTGGTCGAGGGTGAGGATTCCGTCTTCGCGGGCGAACCGGGAGAGGATGCGGGCGAAGGCGCCATAGGCTGCCGGGTGGGGGCGACCCCGGCCGTAATCTTCGGCATCGGTGCAGAAGGCGCTCAATCGGTGCCTGGCATAGAGGGCCAGCCGGTCGCGTTCTTCGCGTTCGCCGGTCACCTCGAAGATCAGCATCGAGACCCGGCCGCGTTCGGCGATCACCAGATCCGTGATGGCATCGAAGGGGCTCTGGCCGGTCAAGCGGCCGAGTTCGGCCAGGCTGCGGTTTTCGTAGCGTTTGTGCCGGCGGCTTTCGACATAGCCGATGTGGATGGCGTCCCAGCCCGTCGCCTGAACCAGGTTGTGCGGCCATCCGCCCTCGCGCCACGGCGGCCAGGACGGCCGGTGGCGCTGCAGATCGCGCTCGATGCGCCGTCGAGTCGCGGGCGTCTGCAGTCTCTCGATCAACCGGTCGACGCCGCCCTCGAGGGCCCAGGGCGGATAGATCGCGATCATCATGGTCGCCGCCGCGGTGTAAGGGAACATATCGAAGCTCACCCGCACGCCCTGGCGCTCGGCCTCTTCTTCCAGGGCCAGCACGCGATCGATCTTGGCCCAGTGCTGGCGTCCGACGGCTTCGTTGTGCGAGTGGTGAACCCGGATGCCGGTTTCGCGGCCGACGTCGAGCAACTCCTTGACCGCCGGAATCAGGGTTTCGCTCGAACCGCGAATGTGGCTGGTGTAGATGCCGCCATGGCTCGCGACCACTCGCGCCAGCTCCTTCAGTTCGCCGGGGTCCGAATACATGCCGGGCGGATAGATCAGGCCGGTCGAGATGCCCAACGCTCCGTCCCGCATCGCCTGTTCGGTCAGGCCGCGCATCTTCCGGAGCTGCAATTTGGAGGGCGCGCCTTTGGTGAGCCCCATGACCGAGATGCGAATCGGGCCGTGCGGCGCCAGGGTCGCGAGGTTGAGCGGGAGGCCGTCGCTCTCCAACCGGTCCAGATATTCGCCGACCGTCCGCCAGCGCCATTCGACCGGCTCCGGGGTCATCCAGGCATTGACCGCGCGCAGGATCGTCTCCGCTTCGAGATTCGCTACCGGAGCGCAACCCAACCCGCAATTTCCGATGATGGTCGTCGTGATCCCCTGCGCCAGTTTGCCGCGCATCAGCTCGGCCCGTCTCTCCGGCGGCAGCGGCAGGATCAGGTCGGCGTGTGAATGCGGATCGATGAGGCCGGGAATGACCGTGAGGTTCCGGG
>DATEFT010000019.1:0-4200 GCA_035280505.1 Blastocatellia bacterium
AGGAAGATTTGCTGGCCGAGATGGGGATGATCTCGGCGGGCTGGTGGTTGCAGTTGGTGGTGAGTATCGATGCGGCGCTGGTCCTGTCGGGCGCGGTCTTGACGAGCTACGTCGGAGTGACGGGGCTGGTGCGGCGCATGACCCTGGACCGCTGCATGCCGCAGTTTCTGCTGCGCGAGAATACGTGGCGCGGGACGAACCATTGGATCATCGGGCTCTTCTTTCTCCTCTCCTGCTCGGTGCTGGTCATGACGGCGGGCAAGATCGAAGCCCTGGCCGGAGTCTACACGCTCTCATTTCTAGGGGTCATGGCGCTCTTCGCCGCCGGCAATATGTTGCTGAAGGTGAAGCGCGCGCGGTTGCCGCGGACGATCAGGGCCGGGTGGCCGACCGTCCTCTTCGGCTTCCTCGCGGTCTGGATCGGATTGGTGGGCAATCTGATGCTCAACCCCGAATACGTGCGGGTCTTCGGGGCCTATTTCACCATCGCCCTGGCGGTCGTGGGCATCATGTTTTTGCGGGTGGAGATTCTCAAGGCCTTGCTGGCCATCTTGCGCGCCGCCCTCGACCGGGCCCACGAAGCCAATCGTCGGGTCAGCCGGTGGATTGTGGCTGGAATCGACCGCATCAACAGCCAGGGGATGATCTTCTTCACGCGCGGTGACAACCTGGCCACCCTCAATCGTGCCGCCCTCTATGTGTTGAAGAATGAGCATACCAAGCGGCTCAAGGTGGTGCACTGCTATGAGCGCGAAGAGGAGATCCCGGCGGACCTGGCCGAGCAGATTCGAACGATCGATCGGATCTACCCCGAGATGTGCATCGATCTGGTTCTGGTCAAAGGACGTTTTGGGCCGGAATTGATCGAACGGTTGTCGCGCCGGCTGGGGGTCCCGAAAAACTATATGTTCATCGGTACGCCCGGGGACCATTTTCCGCACCGGATCTCGGATCTGGGCGGCGTGCGATTGATCATGTGACTTCATTCGAGTGTGGTGTTCCGCCACATTTACCGGGCATTTCGCAGCATCTCCCGTCACCGGCGTCGCCGGCCTTTGGCGCCGCCGGAAATCACAAATCATGGTCTGAAGTTAACGCTTTGACTGGGTTGGGCTTGGAGCACGGACGCGAATCGAGAGGCGGCCAAAAATTCCTGAAGGATGCATCTCGAATCGGCGTCCGCGTTCTATGAGAAATGGGCGGTTCTCGCTCCGGGTCTCGGCACCGGGAGGGGGATAGTTGAAGGGAAGACTTCATGACTTCTGTCCACAGTGAAAGACGCGTCGCTTATGAATTCGGTCCATATCGGATCGATCTGGACACGTATGGCCTCTACCGAAACGGAGAGCCCGTGCCCGTGCCGCCCAAGGCGTTCGAGTTGTTGCTGATCCTGGTCGAGCACCGGGGACGCATGATCAGGCGGGATGAGTTGATCCGGAAGCTGTGGCCCGACACGATCGTCGAAGACGGAAATCTGACCGTTCACATCTCGGCCCTGCGGAAGATCTTCGGCGATAATCCGGATGCTTCCCAGTACATCCAGACCTCGGCGCGGCGCGGATACCGGTTCGTGCCCGAGGTCCGGGAACTCGACGGGCATCCCCCGGCGGCGCCGGCCGGCTCCGGCCCTCCTGTTCAGGCGGGCGCCGGCGGCGGTGGATGGGCGGCCCGAACTGCGATCGATCAAGTCTTTCACCTTCAGGACTGGTCTCTCCGCCATCGCCTGATGATGGTGATGCTGCCGATCTGGCTGCTGGTGATTGCGCTCATCTGCATTCTGGTCCTGGTCTCATACAATTTTTCGGAAGGAGCCTTCTCGAACGGGTCGGATCTCGCTTCATGGACCATCGTTCCGCTGACGACCGATTCCGGGCGTGAAACGCGAGCCGCGTTCTCGCCGGACGGCAATCGGATCGCATTCGTCCGGCATGGCGAAAAAGACGGCAACGCCGATCTCTATGTTCGGCAACTGATCGACGGCAGCCAACCGATGCGGCTCACGGCCAATCACGGCGACGATGTCGATCCGGTCTGGTCGCCGGACGGGCAGTGGTTGGCGTTCTATCGCCGCGCGGTTGAAGGTGACGGGGTCTTCATCATGCCCTCGGTCGGCGGCGCCGAGCGTCAACTGATCAGCACCTGGTCCAACCGTTTCGATTTTGATTCCCATACCTGGCTGCACTGGTCGCCGAACGGAGTCTGGCTGGCCGTCAGCGACAAAAATTCGGAAGAGGAACCTTTCAGCCTGTTTCTGGTCTCTCCGGAGACCGGTGAGAAACGCCGGCTGACCAGTCCTCCGGCCTCGGTGGTCGGCGACTGCAGCCCGGCCTTTGCGCCGGACGGTAAGTCCGTGGCTTTTGTGCGCGCCGGAGCCGCCGGCGTCGGAGACCTCTATCTCATCTCGATCGATGGCCGCGAGCTGAAACGGATAACCTTCGCCGGTCAGAACATCGGCAGTCTCACCTGGGCCCCCGACGGCCGGGAACTGGTCTACTCCGTGCGGCAGGGCGAGGGCGGAAGGCTCTTTCGGATCCGGATCCGAGACGGGAACCCGCAATGGATCGAGGCTTGCGGCAATGAAGCCCTCTACCCGGCCTTTTCGAGCCTCAATCACCAGTTGGCCTGGACTCAATGCACGGTCGATACCGACATCCACCGGATCGAGATCTCCGGCCATTCGGAGATGACCGGCCGCGATCTCTCCTCCGGCCTGATCGTCTCCACCAAGGAAGAGGTCAGCCCCGAATATTCGCCCGACGGGAGACGCATTGTCTTCGTCTCCACGCGCTCCGGCAATCCCGAGATCTGGATTTGCGGCAGCGAGGGCGAAGATCCGCTGCGACTGACGTCGTTTCGTGGGCCCCTGGTCGGCTCTCCGCGCTGGTCGCCGGACAACAAGCAGCTCGTCTTCGACGGCCGCCTGGACGGTAACGCCGAGATCTTCGTGATCAGCAGTGAAGGCGGCCAGCCGCGCCGCCTGACGCATGATCCGGCCGAGGACATCGTGCCGAACTGGTCGCACGATGGGCGCTGGATCTACTTCACCTCCAACCGCACCGGCCGCCTTCAAATCTGGAAGCTCCCGGTCTCCGGCGGCGAGGCGGTTCAGGTCACCACCGAAGGCGGCTTTGAATCTACGGAGTCCGCGGATGGCCGGAGCATCTACTATACGCAGGACCGCGGTCTCTCCGCCATCTGGCAGGCGCCGGTAGCCGGAGGCCGCGAACAGCCGCTCTACGATTTCGGGCAGAAGGACTACAGCCGGATGTGGACGATCAGACCCGAAGGGATCTATTTCGCCATTCCCGGGCCCGGCTCCGGGTCGATCGTCAGACGCTTCAACCCCGCCCTCGGCCAGGCGACGACGGTGGCCGTGGTCGACGGCAGTCTCCCCTCCAGCGTTTCGGGACTCGCCATCTCGCCGGACGGCAAGTATCTGCTCTTTCCGCGAGTGATCAAGCGGGACGGCGATCTGATGATGATCGAAAAATTCCGCTGACCGCCAACTCGATAGATCGACTGCGAAAGACGCGAAATCGATGACCTTTCGCGTCTTCCGCGTCTTTCGCGGTTTGAATCTCAAATTCCAAAACTTCATTCCCGGGGCCGGTATGCCGTTTGCTGCGGTGAGCGGCGATCGACGATTATCAACGGCGCGGTTAGGCGCCCGAGAAAGGAACAGTCTATATGGCTCAATGCGAAGTCTGCGGGAATGACTACTATCTGTCGTTTGAGGTGATCGCGGCAGGTGCCAGGCACACCTTCGATAGCTTTGAGTGCGCGATTCAGCGGCTCGCCCCTGTCTGCGCGCACTGCGGTTGCAAGATCATCGGACACGGGATCGAGGCGGGCGAGACCTTCTATTGTTGCGCTCATTGTGCCCGCCAGGCAGGCATCAGATCGGTGCGAGATCATGCCTGAAGTGATCGCCTGACGGGTCGAGATTTCAGGTTTAAACCGCGAAAGACGCGAAATCGATGGCCTTTCGCGTGTTCCGCGTCTTTCGCGATTCGTCCGCCGATTTCGCCGGCCTAGCGTTCCCGGCGCAAGACCTGATAAGCGGTCTGAGCCATGGCCTCGTAACCGGCATCGCTCGGATGCAGATTGTCTCCGCTGTTGAAAGCGGGGAGGAAGAAGGCCGGATTGTTCGGGTCGAGCGTGGCGGCATCGAAATCGATCACCGCATCGTAGGCCCCACTG
>DATEFT010000020.1:0-5371 GCA_035280505.1 Blastocatellia bacterium
GGCCGCCGCTCGCAGGCCGCCGAACTGCTCGGCATCAGCGAACGCGTCCTCAGCTACAAGATCAAAAAACATCGGATCGACCACTCTAACTTCCGTTGAGAGGCGAGGGCGAAAAATCTTTCCCGCCCTCCGCCGCCTCCATACAAAATTGTCGAAATTGAACTTTGGGCAAACGTTTTCGAAAGTCCGAGGCGGTGACCCGAAGATCGGCTTAAACGTCTTGTCAGGCATCAAGATGGCCCTGCGAGCCGGCGGCGCGGATTGCGGTTGGCACAACGCTTGCCAATCTACAGCTCGAGCGGGCCGAATCTGGGCCCTGATTTCGAAGCTGAGGCTGTGAGCTCTTTATTCGAGGATGACGAGTGAAAGGTGATCCCGTGAACAGATGGACAGACGACAATTCGGGCCCGGTCTCGACGCACTGTCCGTACTGTGCGTTTCAATGCGGAATGGTGATCACCGGCGAACGCGAGGCCCCGCAGGTCGAGGGCCGGGCGGACTTTCCGGTCAATCGCGGGGCGCTCTGCATCAAGGGGTGGACGGCGGCGGAACCGCTGAACCACGGCGAACGATTGTTGAATCCGCTGAAACGAAACGCCCGAGGAGTTCTGGTCCCGGTCGAATGGGATGAGGCGCTCGACACGATCGTGGGGGCTTTTCAGGCGGCTCAGGCCAAAGCCGGCCGCGACGCGGTGGCCATTCTCGGCGGCGGCTCTTTGACGAATGAGAAGGCCTACTTACTGGGAAAGTTCGCGCGGGTGGCGCTGCGGACGGCGAACATCGATTACAACGGGCGGTTCTGCATGTCGAGCGCGGCGGCGGCGGCGATCAAGGCGTTCGGGATCGATCGCGGATTGCCGTTTCCGGTGGCCGACATCTCGCGAGCCGAAGTGATCCTGCTGGTGGGCGCCAATCCGGCGGAGACGATGCCGCCCTTCATGCAGTACTTCGAGGAACAGCGAGCCCGCGGCGGGCAATTGATCGTCGTGGATCCGCGCCTGTCGGCGACCGCGAGGGCGGCCCAGCTCCATCTGCGGCCGGTTCCGGGGACCGATGCGGCGCTGGCCAACGGGCTGCTGCACATCCTGATCCGCAACGGGCTGATCGATGAATCCTACATCAGCGCCCGGACGGAAGGGTTCGGAGCGGTGAAGGCTCTGGCGGCCACCTACTGGCCGGACCGGGTCGAACGGATTACGGGAATCCCCGAAGCCGACCTGGTTCGCGTCGCCGAGGCGCTCGGCCGCGCTCAGCGGGCCATGATCATCACGGCACGGGGACCCGAGCAGCAGGCGCAGGGAGTGAACAACGTTCTGGCCTTCATCAATCTGGCGCTGGCGCTGGGTCTGGTGGGCCGGCCCGACAGCGGGTTCGGGACGCTCACGGGTCAGGGCAACGGTCAGGGCGGGCGCGAGCATGGGCAGAAGGCCGATCAGTTGCCCGGTTATCGGCGAATCACCGATCCCGAAGCCCGGCAGCACGTGGCGCGGGTCTGGGGCGTCAGGGAGGAAGAGATTCCGCGAGCCGGAAAATCGGCTCGCGAACTGATGGAGTCGTTCGGCCGCGAGATCAGGGCGCTCTTCTCGATCGGGTTCAACTTTACGGTCTCGTCGCCCGATGCCGGACAGGTGATCGAACGCCTGGCCCAACTCGATTTCTTCTGCATCGGAGAGTTCTTTCTGTCGGAGACGGCCAGGCTGGCGGATGTCGTGTTGCCGTCGGCCATGTGGGCCGAGGAAGAGGGCACGATGACCAATCTCGAGGGGCGGGTCCTGCGTCGCCGCCGCGCTTTTGCGCCCCCGGCGCAGGTGCGAACCGACCTGGAGGTCCTCTGCGAGCTGGCCGCGCGCCTGGGACGGCGCAAGTACTTCAAGTATGCCCGGACCGAGGAGATCTACGATGAGCTGCGGCTGGCGACCCGGGGCGGGCTCGCCGACTATTCCGGGATCACCTATGCCCGGTTGGACGCCGGTGAGGCCCTCCATTGGCCCTGTCCCGGCGAAACTCATCCCGGCACGCCCCGGCTCTTCACCCGAGCCTTCGCGACTCCGGACGGCCGCGCCCGTTTTCATGCGGTGCGGCATACGCCCGCCGCCGAGGAGCCGGACGAAGAGTATCCGCTCTACCTGACGACCGGGCGGGTCATGGCGCACTACCAATCGGGCACACAGACGAGACGGGTTCAGCGACTGAACGAGATCGCGCCGGAGCCCTGCGCCGAACTGCATCCTCAGGCCGCCAGGCGTTATGGAGTGAGCGAGGGCGATCAGGTGCGGCTGGTTACGCGTCGCGGAGCCGCCTACTTCAAGGTCCGGATCACCAGAGACATTCGCGAAGATACGGTCTTCGTCCCCTTTCATTGGGGAGAGGCGCAGTCGGCCAACCGGCTGACCAATGCGGCGCTCGATCCGACCAGCCGGATGCCGGAGTTCAAGGTCTGCGCGGTCCGGATCGAAGATTTGAGATTTGAGATTTGAACCGCGCAGAAATCGAAATGCCTGAAAGGGCGTTCTTGCGAGACGAGTTCCTGGTTCCCGCACTCTCGCGACGGCCAGGATTTAAACATGAACCGTTGGAAGAGCAGGAGTGGCAAAATCGTCATGAGGCAAAAACTCGTAGTCATCGGAAATGGAATGGCGGGCGCGCGGCTGGTGGAGGATGTGCTGGCCCGCGGCGGCGCGGACTCGTTCGAGATCGTGATGTTCGGCGATGAGCCTTACGGAAATTACAACCGCATTCTGTTGTCCGGCGTGCTCTCCGGCACCCACGACCGGGGAGATATCTTCATCAACCCGCTGGCCTGGTACGAAGAGCACCGCATCAAGCTGCACGCCGGCATCCGCGTGAGCTCGATCGATCGCGAGCGGCGAGTGGTCTACGGCGCCGACGGCGTCGCCGAGAGCTACGACCACCTGATCATCGCCACCGGGAGTTCGCCCTTCATTCCGCCGATGGAGAATCTGAAGAGCGAGCACGGGCCGGGCTTCAAGGACGGGGTCTTCGTCTTTCGCACGCTCGACGACTGCGAGGCCATTACCAACTATGCGGGCCGGGGCGGCCGGGCGGCGGTGATCGGCGGCGGCCTGCTGGGTCTCGAAGCGGCTCGCGGGCTGCTCAACCTCGGAGCCGAGGTGGAGGTCGTGCATCTCATGCCTCACCTGATGGATGTGCAGTTGGATCGCCTGGCCGGCGCGACTCTCAGGCGCGTGATCGAGGGGATGGGGATCAAGATCCACCTCAACAAGTGCACCACCTCCGTGCTCGGCAACGGCCACGTCACCGGCCTGCAGTTCAAGGACGGCGAGACCCTCGACTGTGAAATGGTGGTGATCTCGGCGGGCATCCGCCCCAACACTCAACTGGCCCGAGAGGCCGGGTTGAAGGTCGAGCGCGGGATCGTCGTCGATGACGGCATGGGGAGCCTCGACGATCCGCATATTTTTGCCGTCGGCGAGTGCGCACAGCATGGCGGGATGACCTATGGGCTCGTTGCCCCATTGTGGGAACAGACCGCCGTGCTCGCCGACCGATTGACCGGGCGCCATCCGTCGGCCGAGTATAAGGGTTCGAAGATCTCGACCAAGCTCAAGGTCATGGGCGTCGAGTTGGCCGTCATGGGCGAGAAAGAGGCGCGGGACGAACACGATGAAGAGGTCGTCTACACCGAGCCGTCGCGCGGGATCTACAAAAAATTGATCGTGCGCCAGGGCCGCCTGGCGGGCGCGATCCTGGTCGGCGACGCCTCCGGAGCGCCCGCGCTGCTGCAGGCGTTCGATCGCGGGACGTTGCTGCCGGAGAACCGCGCGGAGTTGCTGTTCCCGATGGCCGGTGAAGCGCCGGGGCTCTCGCTCGAATCGATGCCGGACGAGGCCCAGATCTGCAATTGCAACGGCGTTTCGAAGAGCGCGATCATGAACGCCGTGAAGGGCGGCTGCCGTTCACTGAAGGCTCTGTGCGAGGCGACCCGCGCGGGCACGGGCTGCGGGTCCTGCAAGCCCCAGGTCAACGGCCTGCTCGAATTGGCGGCCGGAGATCTGGTCGTCGAGGATCCGTCGATCCATTACTACGTGCCGGGGATTCCCTTGACTAAGCCCAATCTGATCCAGGCCGTTAAGGAGCAGGAGTTGAAATCGGTCTCGGCGGTCTTTGCCGCTCTGGCCGGAGGCCAGGAAGATCCCGGCAGCAAGGTCGGGTTGGCCTCGTTGCTCAAGACGGTCTGGGCCCACGAGTATGAGGACGAGCGCGACGCGCGATTCATCAATGACCGGGTCCATGCCAATATTCAGCACGACCGGACCTTCAGCGTCGTGCCGCGAATCTACGGCGGCGTCACCTCCGCCGATGAGTTGCGCCGGATCGCCGATGTCGCCGACAAGTACCAGGTCCGGATGGTGAAGATCACCGGCGGCCAGCGCATCGACCTGCTGGGCATCAAGAAAGAGGACTTGCCGAATGTCTGGCGCGATCTGGGGATGCCCTCCGGGCATGCCTACACGAAGGCCTTCCGCACCTGCAAGACCTGCGTCGGTTCGGAGTTCTGCCGTTACGGGGTCGGCGACAGCGTGGCGCTCGGGGTCAAGATCGAGCGGCGTTTTCAAGGGATCGAATCTCCGCACAAGATGAAACTGGCGACCACGGGCTGTCCGCGCAACTGCTCCGAGGCCACGACCAAGGACCTGGGCGCGGTCGCCATTGAAGGCGGGCGTTGGGAGGTCTGTATCGGCGGCGCCGCCGGATCGAAGGTTCGCAAGGGCGACATCCTGGTGACCGTCGAGACGCACGACGAAGTGTTGAAGTATATGGGCCGGTTTATGCAGTACTATCGCGAACACGCCAAATACCTCGAGCGAACCTACGATTTCGTCGAGCGCCTGGGCATCGAGAAGCTGCGGCGAATCCTGGTCGATGACGAGGAGGGCATCTGTGAACGGTTGGAGCGGGAGATCCAGACGGCGGTCGAGGCCTACGTCGATCCGTGGCTGGAGGCTCGCACGCCGGTGCATCCCTCGCAGTTCGTCAACCGGCTCCCGGCCGGAGAGACGGTGCCCATCTTTTATCAGATTGAGAATGGCCGGAACGGAAATGGCCGAAACGGAAATGGAAAGCTCCACGGAGCGCAGTTGGCGATCAACGCCCATCCGCAGCCGTTGTCCGGCGAACGGTTGAGTTTGCAGGAGGCGGGTGACTAAAATGATGAACGGAGTGACCGAGACCGAGTTACTGCTGCGAACCGCGGACCGCGAGCCGACGACGATCAATCTCGGCTCGCTGGAGATGGTGCCGATCGGTGAAGGCCGGGAGTATGAAGTTAACGGCCGGCTGGTCGCGGTCTTCCGGCCGCGCGATCGGCAGGTCTACGCGGTGCAGGCCC
>DATEFT010000021.1:0-7170 GCA_035280505.1 Blastocatellia bacterium
GAGGAGAAGGAGTCGTTCAAACCGCGCTGGAGCGAGATCAAACTCCGCGCCGAGAAAGGGCGGCAAGCCGGTCTGGAGAAGGAGCCCGGATTCGGGATCTCGGTCAAGATCAACAAGGCCTATCTGCTGGCCGGCCTCTACCCCGACCTGCTCCAGGAACGCTTCAAGCCGACCGCCGAAGAGAAGACCAAATATCTGACGGAGCATCCCGAAGCCGACCTGGAGAAGCTCCGGCAGAAGGCCCAGGGCATGCTCGATCGCGTCAAGGGCGGCGAGAGTTTCGAGAAGATCGCGGACGAGGTCAAACAGGACGGCACCAAGGGCCGGTTCGAGGATCTGCCCTGGTTCGGGCCGGGCATGATGGATCCCGGTTTCGAGAAGGCGGCCTTCGCGCTGGAGAAGGGCCAGACCAGCACCGAACTGGTCAAGAGCCGGTTCGGATTTCACATCATCCGGGTCGACGATAAACGCAAGGCGACCGCTCCGCCGCCGCCCGGTCCCACTCTCGATCCGGCCGCGCCGAAACCGGAGCCGCGCGACGAGGTCCGCGCGCGCCACATCCTGGTCGATACTCGGGAGGCCGAGAGTTTCGAGAAGCGCCTCTCCGACGAGAAGGTCAAACGCGCGCTCGAAGACGCCGAGATCAAATATATCGTCAAGGTGCCGGACGATTTCAAAGTCAACGTGGCCGGGTTCGATCCGAATCGCGTTCCCGGTCCCGGGGGCGGCCTCAACGGGCCGATGCAGGGGCCGGACGCCAAACAGAACTGATCAAGCAGGAGGTTTCGTTTCATGGAAAAAGCTCAAATCGGGATTATCGGCGGCAGCGGTCTCTACCAGATGGAGGGTTTGAGTGAGATCCGCGAGATGGCCGTCGAGACGCCTTTCGGCAAGCCTTCGGACAATTTCATCCTGGGGACGCTGAACGGCGTGCGGGTCGCCTTCCTGGCGCGTCACGGCCGCGGACACCGGCTGCTGCCGACGGAGTTGCCGTTTCGCGCCAACATCTACGCCATGAAACTCCTCGGGGTCGAATGGATCATCTCGGCCTCCGCCGTCGGCTCTCTACAGGAGCAGTATGCTCCGACCGACATCGTCATTCCCGATCAATTCTTCGATCGGACCCGGGGCCGAGCCTCCACCTTCTTCGGGGACGGGGTCGTCGGACACATCACCTTTGCGCATCCCGTCTGCAGCGACCTGGGAGAGATTCTGGCCCAGTCCTGCGAGGTGGTCGGCGTCAAGGTCCATCGCGGCGGAACCTATCTCTGCATGGAAGGACCGGCCTTCTCGACCCTGGCCGAATCCCGTCTCTATCGCAGTTGGGGCATGGATATCATTGGTATGACCAACCTGCAGGAGGCGAAACTGGCGCGCGAGGCGGAGATCTGTTACGCCACCATGGCGCTGGTGACCGATTACGATTGTTGGCATCCGGACCACGATGCCGTCACGCTGGAGATGGTCCTCAACTATCTCAACCAGAACTCGGCCAACGCGCAAAAGATCATCCGCGAGGCCACGCGGCGCCTGGTCGAGTTCGGGAAGCCTTGCCAGTACGGGTCCGCGCTCAAGCACGCGATTCTGACCAATCGCGAGGTGATTCCGGCGGAGACCAAGAAGAAGTTGGCGGCCATCATCGGCAAATACCTGCAGGATTAGCCCGGGGCTCTAAAAACTGATGGAGTTGTTGCATATGAAGTATCGAATCAAACCTACACTGATCCGGACACTCTGTTTGGTCGCGGCGAGCGCCCTCTGGGGGGCTGACCGCGTCGGTTTCGGTTCTCCGCTCAGCCAGGGGCCCAGCCGTGGGCCGATCACGGCGCCGCGCGATGCTGAACTGGAGAAACAGTCATATCACAACCTCGAAGTCGCGAAATTCTATTTTTACAAACGCAAGCCGGAGAAGAATACCAAGGAAGGCTGGGCTCGCCTCAACAAGTCGATCGAAGACCGGCTGGTCGAGATCCTCGATACCAATCCGAACTTCGCCCGCATGGGCGAGGTCTATTTTATGCTGGGTGAACTCTACAAGCGGACCGGCGATCTCGACAAAGCCACGGCCAACTGGACCAAGGCCGTGAAAGAGAATACTGACGAGAAGATCAAGGCCGACGCCCAGAAACGGCTCGACGAAACGAAGAGCCAAAACCAGACCAAAGAAAAAGACAAAGATAAAGAAGGGGTAACCAATTAATGTCAGCAGCCAGTCAGTTGCTAGTCGTCGGCTCGGTCGCGATTGACTCAATCCGCACGCCGTTTGGTTCACGTGAGCGCAGCCTGGGCGGGGCCGCCCTGCACTTTTCAGTCGCCTCGTCGTTCTTCACCGATGTCTCGGTGGTCGCCGTGGTCGGCGACGATTTCACCGCTGAAGACGAGGCCGTTTTTCACGAGCGCCGGGTCAATCTCGAAAATTTGCAGCGCATCCCCGGTGGTCGGACCTTTCGTTGGGTCGGCGAGTACGGATTCGATCTGAATACCGCCCATACGCTCGACACCCAGCTCAACGTCTTCGCCGATTTTAAACCGCAACTGTCGGAGGCGGCGAAGCGGACCCCTTTTCTCTTTCTCGCGAATATTCAACCGACCCTGCAGCGTCAGGTCCGGGAGCAGGTCGACGCGCGGTTCGTGGCCATGGACACCATGAACTACTGGATCGAAAACAGCCGCGAAGAGCTGATGCAGACCATCAAAGTGGTCGACGCGCTGATGATCAATGACGCCGAGGCGCGGGAGATCGCGGGCGAGCCCAATCTGATCCGCGCCGCCAAAAAGATCTTGACCCTCGGTCCCAAGATGCTGATCGTTAAACGCGGCGAATACGGAGCGGCTTTCTTCACGAAAGATTCGTACTTCGCGATCCCGGCCTTTCCGCTCGAGAGCATCTTCGATCCGACCGGAGCCGGAGACAGCTTCGCCGGCGGTTTCATGGGCTATCTGGCGCAATCCGACAAGATCGATGAGACGACCCTCCGTCGCGCCGTCATCTACGGATCCGTCATGGCCTCTTACAACGTCGAAGAGTTCAGTTGCGATCGGTTACGGCGCTTGAACTCGGCCGAGATCCGCGAACGGTTCCACCAGTTCAAGGAAATTACCCATTTTGAACTCTGAATACTGGGGACAGTAAATGTCTTGAAGTTTTGATGCTTAACCGCGAAATCCGCGAAAGCGCGAAGGAATTTCGTGTCTTCCGTGTGTTTCGCGGTTTCGAATAGATATGCGGTTCCATAAGTTTCAAGCTCTCGGGAATGACTTTCTGATCATGCGCGAGTCGGAGTTGCAGGCCGTCTCGTCCGGTTGGGAGCAGTTCGCGCGGCAGATCTGTGATCGTCACTTCGGCGCCGGAGCCGACGGTCTGGAAGTGTTGGCGGAGCGGCCTTCCGTCCGGGACGCCGATTTCGAGGTGCGTCTCTTCAATGCCGACGGCGGGGAGACCCCGATTTCAGGCAACGGCACGCGCTGTGTGGCGGCCTTTCTCTATCTGATCGAAGGATGGGATCGGCCGTCGGTGCGGATCGCCACCGGCGCCGGCGTCAAAACGTTGAAGCCGGTTCAGAGATCGGACCATAGTTTGATCTTCGAGACCGAGATGGGGCGGCCGCGCTTGCGGAGCGACGAGATTCCCGTCGTGCTGGCCACGCCGCTGGAGCGGGTCATTCGTCAGCCGCTCGACGTGGGCGGGCAGACTGTGGAGTTCACTTCGGTCTCGATGGGGAATCCGCACTGCACGATCTTCGTTGACGATTTCGACCGGCTGGATTGGCGCGCGCTGGGAGCCCGGATCGAGACGCATCCCGCTTTTCCGGAACGCACCAATGTCGAATTTGTTAGAGTGATCGGGCCCGATCGGATCGAGGTCCGGTTCTGGGAGCGCGGAGTCGGCGAAACGCTGGCCTCGGGGACCGGGGCTTGCGGCGCGGCGCTGGCCTCAATGCTCAACCAATTAATCGAACGTCGCGTAACGGTTCTGACCGCCGCGGGTGAGTTGTTTGTCCAATGGCGGGAAGACGACGTAGTGGTTCAAACTGGTCAAGCCAGTGCCGTCTATCGCGGCGACTGGACGATCCCGGCATCAGCTTATGAATATTCATCAAACTCCGGAAGAGCCAGCGGCGGATGAAGATTTCAAGACCCTGGCCTATTTCTCCAACGCCGCGGAAGCGGGGATGGCTTGCGAACTCCTCGTCAACAACGGCATCGAGGCCGCTTTGCGCGGAGTTAATTTCGGCGCGCTGGATCCGTTGCCCATGGTCGGCGGATTTTCAGAGATCAGACTCGTGGTTCCGGCTGCGGATTTTGATCGAGCCCGGAACATCTACAATGCCTTTTTTGTGAATCAAGACGAGAGTCTCGAGGAGGATCAGGATGTCGACGGCGAATGAAGCCCTGATCGTGATGACCACCGTTGAGAAGAGCGAAGACGGCGAGCGATTGGCCCAGTGGCTCGTCGAACAGAAGCTGGCGGCTTGCGTGCAGGTCTTGCCGCCGATGATTTCGATCTATCGCTGGCAAAATAAAATTGAGCGCGCGAGCGAGCATCTCCTGTTGATTAAAACGACGCGGGCGGCCTTTCCGGTGCTCGAGGCGCGCCTGAAAAAAGCTCATCCGTATCAGACGGCGGAGATTATAGCGGTGCCGGTGGTCGCCGGATCCGAAGAATATCTCGCCTGGCTGACCGAATTGGTAAGACCTCAAGTGTAATATTGTCTACAAAAAAACTCCTTTAATTCTCCGGATACTTGCTTGCCCTTAATGGTCGGTATTGTGTAAAGTACCTCTAACGATCCCCTAGGACCCAACTGATTGTTGCATTGACAGCTCAGCCTTGGTTCCTCATATGCCCAGCGTTTGCCTGCTCCCTCACGCTGCGGGTAATGATCCAAGGCCACTTCGGTAGTTGTCCCTGGCTGAGTTTATCGATGCGTCAATCTGTGATCTTCAGGCAATTTCTAAGGAGCTGAACACATGGCGATGCGTGTACTAGTTATTGAAGATGAACAGAAGATGGCCGATCTGATCAAACGTGGCCTTGAGGAAGAGGGGATGGAAGTCGACACCGCTTATGATGGCGAGGCCGGGCTTGACTTTGGGAGGAGTGGCAAGCACGACCTGATCGTCCTCGATCTTGGTTTGCCGGGACACGATGGTCTAGAGATCTCGCGCGAATTGAGAGCCGAGGGGCTGAAGACTCCGATCCTTATTCTCACGGCGCAGGACAGTACAGAGATGAAGGTCAGGGGGCTGGACAGCGGTGCCGATGATTATCTGACGAAGCCCTTCGCTTTTTCAGAAATGCTCGCCCGCATTCGTGCGTTGCTGCGGCGCACACAGACGGAGGATTCAACGCGGCTTCAGATCGGAGACCTGAGTTTGAATCTGATCAATCGACGGGTCAACCGGGCTGGCATCGAGGTCCAACTGACAGGGAAAGAATTCGCACTGCTGGAATTTTTCATGCGCCATCCGGATGAAATTCTCTCCCGCGAGATCCTCTCGGAGAAGGTCTGGGAAGAGACTTTTGATACCTTGACCAACGTGATTGATGTTTACATCAATTATCTGCGAAACAAGATCGACCGGCAGTTTGAACCGAAACTGATTCATACTGTGCGCGGCGTGGGCTATATGTTTAAGACGCCGGCGGCCGAATCGCGTTTAATCGCAGAAACGAGGGCTTCCTAGCGCGATGATCGGGACGGGAGACGAAGGGACTGAGCAGAAGTCAGGTTCATTCCTGCAACTCCGTTACCCGTCCTTTCTTTCGCCAATCGCCCCTATGCTTTCACTAAGAGTCAAGCTCACCTTTTATTATTTGGCCACGCTCTCGGCCGTTTTGTTGTTTTTTGGAATTGCGATTTACGCTTATCTCTCGCACAGCCTGGTGCTGACCATCGACGAGACGCTCGCCTACCAGTTACGGAAGATCGAGCATCACCTGGTCGTCAGCTCGGGCGCGGATCTGCCTGATCAGAAATCTGACGTCAATGATGACGATCAATTGATTCAGATCACTCCTCAGTTCACGCAGATCATCGACGAGAATGGGCGGATCGCGGACGAAATGGTTTCGACACGGCACGACGACCTTCCGATCGATATGGAGAAGTTGCGGACGCTGGAGGTCGGCCGCGACTATTTCGACTCGGTGCTCTTGAAGACCGGGGAGGAGTTGCGGGTGGCGACGCGCCGGGTCAAGGATCACGAAGGGAGCGGAGGTTATTACATCAGGCTCGGCCAATCGCTCGAGTCGCTGCGCGTCGCGCGGCGACGACTCTTGCTCATTCTGGGGGTGGCCATTCCGGTGGTGCTCCTGTTGGGCAGTTACGGCGGATTGATGCTGGCCAACCAGGCGTTGCGGCCGGTGGATCGAATCACACGGGTCGCCGAACAGATCAGCACCGGCGATCTGGCCGAACGCGTCCCGATTCCGACCAAGATGGACGAGATCGGGCGGCTGGTGGTCACTTTCAATCAGATGATCTCGCGTCTGCAGGCCGCTTTCGAGAGACAGAAACAGTTCACCTCCGATGCCTCTCACGAACTACGCACACCGCTGGCGGTCATGCGTGGCGATATCGAGATCACCTTGCGTCGCGAACGTACGACCGAGGAGTATAAACGCGTTTTAACCTCGAATCTCGAAGAGATCGTCCGGCTCTCGCGGCTGGTCGAAGATCTCTTGATGCTGGCTCGAGCGGATTCCGGGCGGGTCGAACTGCGCCGGGAACCGGTCGATCTGCAGAAACTCTGCCAGCAGATGGTCGAATACATCTCGCCGCTGGCCCATCAGAAGGGACAGGACCTCGTCTACCATACTCTCAATGGTCACGGGCCGGAAGCGGCGGCCAAGTCGAAGGAGGTGGTCATCAACGGCGACATGCATCGCATGAAGCAGTTGCTGCTCAACCTGCTCGACAATGCGATCAAATACACGGACTTCAGCGGCATGGTCACTCTGGAGCTGAAGATCGAGGGCCCGGACGCGGTGATGAAGGTCACCGATACCGGCCGCGGCATTCCGCCGGAAGATCTCCCTCATATCTTTGAGCGGTTCTTCCGCAGATCGAAGTCGACCAGCGATCGAACGGCCACCGGTTTCGGGTTGGGCCTCTCGATCGTCAAGTGGATCGTCGATTCGCACGGCGGAAAGATCGACGCCAAGAG
>DATEFT010000022.1:0-6704 GCA_035280505.1 Blastocatellia bacterium
GAACCCGGAACGGTTCTTCACGCCGCTGCCGCCGGACGCCACGCCCGAACAGATCGAGGCCCGGAAGGCGGCCATCGAGCGCTTCCGAAACCGGAAACCGCAGTTCAACGGCATGGCCGTCGCCGAGTTCGAGATTCTCGGTCCGTACCGGTATGTGAAGGGCCCGGCCCCCGAGAGTCTGCGCAAGATCTACGTCTGTGGCCATTTCAAGGGCGAGCATCAACCGGGTTGCGATCGAAAGATCGTCTCCAGCCTGGCACGCCGCGCCTTCCGGCGGGCCGTGGCCGCCGAAGAGGTCGATCGACTGCTGGAGATCTCGAATCGGGCGCGGGCCCGCGGGCGCTCCTTCGAGCAAGGAATCGCGCTGGTCCTGCAGACGATCCTGGTCTCGCCCGACTTTCTCTTCCGCATTGAACAGGACCGGCTCGCGAAGAGCCGGACCGGGCTCCATCCGGTCAACGAATATGAACTGGCCTCGAGGCTCTCCTACTTCCTCTGGAGCAGCATGCCCGACGAGGAATTGCTGCGCGCCGCGGACCGGAAGCTGCTGCGTCGTCCCGAGACGCTGGCGGCCCAGGTGCGGCGGATGTTGAAGGATTCCCGGTCCGAGGCGCTGGTCAAGAACTTTGCCGGGCAATGGCTGGAGATCCGCCGCCTGGAATCGGTGCAGCCCGATCGGGATCGGTTTCCCGATTTCGACGACTACCTGCGCCAATCGATGCTGAAGGAGACGGAACTCTTCTTCGAAAATATAGTCCGGCAGGATGGAACAGTGCTCGACTTTATCGACAGCGACTACACGTTCCTGAACGAACGGCTGGCCAGGCATTACGGCATCGCCGGGGTCGCCGGTCCCGAATTCCGCAAGGTGGCGCTGACCGGAACCGGGCGCGGCGGGATCCTGACCCACTCGAGCGTGCTGACGGTCTCGTCCTATGCCAATCGAACCTCGCCGGTCCTGCGCGGCAAGTGGATTCTGGAGAACCTGCTCAACGCGCCGCCGCCGCCGCCGCCGCCCGACGTGCCCATTCTGGATGAAGCGGCTCTCGGCTCCAAGATCTCGCTCCGCCAGCAGATGGAGCAACACCGCAGCAATGCCGTCTGCGCGTCATGTCACGCCCGGATGGATCCGCTGGGATTCGCCCTGGAGAACTATGACGCCGTCGGCGCGTGGCGGACTCGGGACGGGAAGTTCCCCATCGATCCCACCGGTTCGCTGCCCGACGGCCGCGCGTTGAAGGGGCCCGAAGATCTGAAAGCCTATCTCAAGTCGGAGCGGAAGGTCTTTGCCGAAGCCCTGACCGAAAAGCTACTCATCTATGCCCTGGGGCGCGGCATCGAGCAGAGTGACCGCCCCGCCGTAAAGAAGATTGCGGCGCGCGCCGCGGCCGATCAATACCGGTTCTCGAGCCTGGTCCTGGGAATCGCCGAGAGTCTGCCTTTTCAATACCGCGACCGAGAGCGTGGAGAGTAGCGAGTCATGATGATCATTACCAAGAAACATTTGCCGCGAAGAACTTTTCTCAAAGGGATGGGCGTCGCCGTGGCGCTGCCCCTGCTCGACTCGATGACCCCGGCGCTGGCCGGAGCCCCGCACAAAGCCCCGACCCGCCTGATCTTCGGATACGTGCCGAACGGGATCATGATGAAAGATTGGACTCCCCGGGAAGAGGGGAAGGATTTCGAATTTTCGCGCATCCTCAAGCCATTGGAGCCATTCCGTGAGGACCTGCTCGTCCTCACGGGATTGGCGCACCGGACCGGAGCCGGCGGCGCCGGCGACCATGCGCGCGGTGGAGGCAACTACCTGACCGGTGTTCGACCGAAGCGAACGACCGGCGCCGACCTCGAGGTTGGAATCTCCGTCGATCAGGTGGCGGCTCGGACCCTCGGCTCACAGACCCGTCTCCCTTCGCTCGAACTGGGATGCGAAGCGACCCGCCTGGTGGGCAGTTGCGATGCCGGGTACAGTTGCGCCTATCAGAGCAGCCTGTCGTGGCGCACGCCTTCGACGCCGATGCCGCCGGAGGTCAATCCGAGAGTGGTCTTCGAGCGGCTCTTCGGAAGCCTCGCTCTCGACTTCGATCCGAAGAGCCGCCAGCAGCTCAGCGAAGATCGAAAGAGCATCCTGGACTACGTCAACGAGCGAACCCACAGCTTGATGGGAAGGCTGGGCCCCTCCGACCGCCGCAAGATCGATGAATACCTGACGGCCATTCGCGAAGTCGAGAAACGGATCGAACGGACCGAGGTCGAAGACCGCGAGTTGCCGTCCGAGATCGAAAAGCCCGCCGGAATTCCGACCAGTTTCGCCGATCACATGCGATTGATGCACGATCTGCTGACCATCGCGTTGCAGGCGGACCTGACGCGGGTCAGCACCCTGCTCTATAGCCGGGAGGGCAGCAGCAGATCTTATCCCGAGCTGGGTTTCACCGACGGACACCACCCGATCACTCATCATCGCAACCTTCCCGACCTGGTCGAGAAGGTCACCAGGATCAACTGCTATCACGTGGAACAGTTCGCCTACTTCGTCCGGAAGCTGAAATCTATTCGGGAAGGCGACGGCACTCTGCTCGATCACTGCGTGGTCGTCTACGGCAGCAGCATCAGCGACGGCAACCTCCACAGTCACGAGAATCTGCCCGTGATCATGCTGGGACGCGGCAACGGCAGCCTCAATCCGGGGCGCCACATCAAATACCCCGAGGGCCCGCCGATGACCAACCTCTTCCTCGCCCTGTTGGACCGGCTGGGCGTCCCGACCGACAAGCTCGGCGACAGCACCGAACAGCTCGGCCGCCTGTCGGAGACTAAAGTGTAAAACAAGGACGGAAGATGCGGGGTAGATGCCGGTTTGTGACTTAGAATTTAACGAGAGCTGGATCCACTTAGCGGATTTCGGCGAGAGTCAGGACCGCGCGCGGTGCTGATTCGAGGAACCCATGCCCGGATTGATGCTGATCTTGTTGTTGTTAATGCTGCCGCCGCAGGATGCGCCGCCGTCGGCCGAGGCCCTCTTCAACCGGGCCGTCGAGTTTCAGCGGCAGAGCCGATGGGCGGAAGCCGCCGAGGCCTACCGGGCTTTCCTCAAGCTGGAGCCCGAACACGCCGGCGCGCACGCCAATCTCGGCGCGGTCCTGTCGCACCTCGGGCGGCACCAGGAAGCGATCGCCGACTACGAGACGGCGTTGCGCCTCAATCCGCAGTTGACGGCCGTGCTCTTCAATCTGGGATCGGCCCATTTCCGCGCCGGAGAGTTCGCCAAAGCCGCCGAAGCGCTCAGGCGTTATCTGGATCTCAACCCGCAAGCCTGGCCGGCACAGCAGCTCCTGGGCCTGTCGCTGGTCGAACTGGGCCGCGACGGAGAGGCCCTGCCCTCGCTCGAAATCGCCCTCAAGTCCAATCCCAACGACGTGGCCCTGCTCTTCAGCCTGGGCCTGGCCTATCTGCGGCTCAATCGTCCGGAGGTCAACGCGATCGTCGAACGGCTGGCGGGCAGTTCCCAGGGATTGCCCTTCTCGCACCTGCTGCGGGGGCAGAATCATCTGGCCGACAATAACGTGCGATCGGCGATCGAGTCGCTGGAGGCGGCGGGAAGACTGGCGGATAATCTGCCCCGCCTTCACTTCTCTCTGGGAACGGCCTATCTGCGGGCCGGGCAGAACGGCGACGCCATTCGCGAATTCGAGAAAGAGTTGCAGAACCTCCCGGAAGACTTCTTTTCGCTCTACTATCTGGCATTGTCGCTCGAAGCCGAGGGCCGTCTCGATCAGGCTCGCGAACGTCTGAAGGCGGCGTTGAAGATCGACCCCCGCTCGCCCGAGGCCAATAGCCTGCTCGGTAAGATCCTGCTCAAACAGGGAGACGCGGCGACGGCCATCGGTCCGCTCGAGGCGGCGGTCGCCCAGAACCCCTCGGACTCCAAGACCCGTTTTCAACTGGCTCGCGCCTATCAACAGGCCGGGCGGCGCAAAGATGCGGCGCGGGAGTTCGCCGAGGTCCAACGGCTCAAGGATCAGGGCATCGAAAAGGAACGCAGCGGCCTCGCCAAACCTTGACCATGCTCAGTTTGAATCTCAAATCTCAAATCTCTTAATTTGCCGGGCCCTTCCCTTCGACGATCGTCACCACTCGATCCACGGACTTGATCGGGACCTCTTCTCGCTTGCCGCCCGGCCAGCGAATCTCCAGCCGATCGACCTTCGCGGCTCCGCCCAGGCCGAAATGGAGGCGGAGGTCCGATTGCGAACAATAGCTTCCGCCGCTGATGACGTCGGCGCGTTGGCGCCGGTTGCCGGTCGTCACCCAGACCGTGGCGCCGATCGCATCGGGATCGCGCGAGCCGCCCGTCAGTTTCACAGACAACCAGTGGCCGGTCGATTTCGTCTCGTTCCGCAGCACGGTCGGAGTCTGATCGCAATTGTTGATGACGACATCGACGCGCCCGTCATTATCGAGATCGCCGAAAGCCGCGCCGCGCCCCGGCTTGACGACGGCCAGCCCGCTCCCGGTCGCGGCCGGCATCAGATCGAAGACCTGCCCGTTTCGGTTCTTGAACAACAACGGGCGTTGCGCCCAGGTCGTCCCCCAGTCATAGAGGTCCACCTGCGGATAGACATGGCCGTTGGCGACGAACACGTCTTTCCATCCGTCATTATCGAAATCCAGAAAACCGGTTCCCCACCCCAGAAACGGAATGGTCGGCGTCCCGTGACCGGCGGCGAAGGTGACATCGGTGAAGAGCCCCTCGCCGTCATTGTGATAGAGCGTATTGGTATCGTCGGAGAAATTGGTGACGTAGAGATCCAGCCGGCCGTCATTGTCATAATCGCCGACTCCCAATCCCATGCCCGCCTGCTCGCGCCCGTCCTCGTTGAGGGCGAAGCCGGAGACGAAGCTGAGATCCTCGAACGTGCCGTCGCCGCGATTGCGGTAGAGGTACCGTGGCGTCGAGTCGTTGGCCACGCTCAGATCGAGGCGGCCGTCGTCGTCCAGATCGCAGAAGGCCGCCCCGAAACCGTAGTAGCCCTTCTCGTCCGCGACCCCCGCCTCCCGGCTGACGTCCGTGAACTTGTCGCCGTCGTTGCGCAACAGGTGATCGCCCGCGCCCTTCAGCCCGCGCGGGCCGCACATGACCGGCTGGCCGCGGAAGTAGCAGTATCGGTTGCCCTCGGCAGTCGTGCGGGGCTCGGGAGGATGGGCGGGATCGAACTGAACATAACCGGCCACGAAGAGGTCGAGATCGCCGTCGCCGTCGTAATCGCCGAAGGTCGCGCCGGTCGACCAGCTCTCGACGGCCACGCCCAGGCGTTCGGCCACATCGGTGAAGGTGCCGTCGCCGTTGTTGCGATAGAGCCGGTTCTTCCCGAAATTGGTGACGTAGAGATCTTCCCAGCCGTCATGGTCGAAATCTCCGCAGCTCGCGCCGAATCCCCAGCGGCCGTTGGCGACTCCGGCCTTGGCCGTGACATCGGTAAAAGTGCCGTCTTTATTATTGTGGAAGAGCGCGGCGCTCGGCGGCCGCTCCTTGCCCTGAAGGGCGGCCCAGGTCGAACCGTTGACCAGGTAGAGATCCAGCCAGCCGTCGCGATCGTAATCGAACAGCGCGACACCGCCCGACGGCGACTCCAGAATGTAACGCTTGTCTTTGACCCCGGAGACGTGGCGGAATTGATTGAGGCCGGAACGGGCCGTAACGTCCGTGAAATAGACCGGAGCGCCGTCGACCAATCCGCCGGCCGTGATCGGGCGCGAAAGGGCGTCCTTGACCGGCTTGAAGGTGCCCGCAGTCGTCACCCCGCCCGGCGCCTGATCTTTGTTCTCGCCTTGATGTTCGCCTTTATTTTGACTTCCGGGAGTTGAGGATTGCGGCGGATAGGCAGCGGGGAGCGAAACGCACAGGAGAGCCGACAGGAAGAGAGTCTCTAGGAAGATTGTTCTCATCCGCAGATTCTACAATAACCGATCGTAACTGTCAGAATTCGCGTGACAATAGCCCGAACGTAAGCTGAAACCTCAGATCGTCGTCCCTTCTTTGCTGATGCTCGGGCGATGCCACGCTGTACCCTCTCGACTTAATCCGGGGGGCACGCACCAGGGAAAGCCTGAAACCGGATCCCGGCTCTCGCTTACGCTCGGGCGACTGTCACGAATCTCCTAAACGCAGGCGGAGATTTCGGATTGGCTCCGGCCTCTCCGCCTGCATCGTCGGCTCCTCAGAAAGTGAGTTTGAGAGCCATCTGGAGGTTGCGCGGATCGCGAACGTCAGTCACGAATCCGGATCTCCCCCGCGTCCCCTCGGTCACCGTCGCGCCGGCGTTGGCCGGGTTGATGTTCGAATTGACGGTGAACCACTGGGTACTGTTGAAGATATTGAAGAACTCGGCCCGGTACTGCAGGCTGAAGCGCTCGTTGAACTTGAAGGTCTTGAAGACCGACATGTCGAAGTTCGTGAACCCGGGACCACGGAGGAAGTTTCTCCCCGTATTTCCGAGTTGACCATCTTGCGGCCGGGCAAAGGCGAATGGATTGAACCATTGTCTGTTCCCTTCGTCCTTAACATAGATGGGGCCTCCGATATAGTCGGCCCGCACTCCGTTGCCGAGCGTTCCGGGATTGCCGCTGGAAGTGACCGTAAACGGCAGTCCGCTCCAGACGCGGGTCACGCCGGAGACCGTCCATCCGTCCAGCACGCCGCG
>DATEFT010000023.1:0-4283 GCA_035280505.1 Blastocatellia bacterium
TCGCCGACCTCGGCCGATATGACGATTCCGGTCAGCTTCGCCGACGAGGTGCGGACCGTTCCGGGCGTGGCGGCGGTGACCGCGGTCGGTCAGAATCTGGAGTTCGGCGGAGAGGGTGGGTTGGGGTTGCGCCAGATCGACGGGATCGATTACCAGACTTTCACGGCGGCCACCAACCTGCGGGTGACCAGGGGCCAGCCGCTTCCGGAATCCGGCGATGTGGCCATCGTGGACGTCAAATACGCCCTCGATCACAAGACCCGGCTCGGCGACACGATCAAGGGATTGGGCAAGGAGTTTACCGTGATCGGCATCTACGAGCCCGAGAGCGGCGCGCGAATCAAGGTGCCGCTGGCCGCCATTCAGGAGGCGACGGGGCAGAAGGGCAAATGCTCGATGCTCTTCGTCAAGTGCCAAAACCCGGATGAGCAGGAACTGATCGGCCAGCGGCTGATCGAGAGATTCCCGGACTCCAAAGTCATCTTCACCCGCGACCTGCCGACGCTCTTCACCAGCGGTTTTTCGGCCTTCAACGTTTTCCTGAATGTGGTCAGAGGGTTGTCGATCGCGATCAGCCTGCTGGTCATGCTCTTGACGATGTATACGACCGTCGCCGAACGCACCCGGCAGATCGGGATGCTCAAATCGCTGGGCGCTTCCAAACTCTGGATCGCGTGGACCTTCGAGAAAGAGGCGATCCTGATCAGCCTGCTCGGCATCGTGGGCGGCCTGGCGATCTCGGTGATCGCCAGATATCTCCTGGTCAGCCGGCTGGGATGGAATATCTATCTCGAGCCGAGTACGATCCTGTTCGCTTCCGGGGCCGGATTGCTGACCGGCGTGATCGGAGCGCTCTATCCGGCCTGGCGCGCCGCCAGCCAGGACGCGGTCGATGCCTTGAGCTACGAGTAGCGATTCATTCCGATGCGAATTCGCCGCCGCCTCCTGGTCCTCGTCTCCGCGATGATCGGCGTCGCGCTCTTCGTCTATGTCGTCAGGCAGACGGGAGTGGCGGAGATCGGGGCGCGGTTGCGCTCGCTCGGATTCGGATTCCTGTTGATTCTCGCCATTTCGGCTCTCCGATACTTTGCCCGAAGCCTGGCCTGGCGCCGTTGCATGGCCCCTGAAGATCGGCGTCTCGGGACGGTGGCGCTGTGGCGCGCGCGGCTGGCCGGGGAGGCCCTCGGCGATTTGACCTTCGGCCCCGTGGTCGCCGAACCGCTGAGATTGGTCGCCCTGGGCGACCGGCTCTCGCTCAGTTCCGGGATCTCTTCGCTCGCGGTGGAGAATATCGCTTATGCGGTCTCGAGCTGTCTGCTGGTCATGGCCGGGGCGATGATCTGGCTGGCGAACTTCGGTCTGAACGGCGCCGTGGGGACCGCCATCTGGGTCTCGCTCTCGCTGGTCTCGACGGTCGTCATCGCCTCGTTGGCCCTGATCGGTTATCGGGTGAGGTTGGTCTCGGGCGCCGGAACCGCCTTGAAGCGGACCTGGCTGGGGCAGGGCACGCGCGGCCGGATGATGGAAGAGACGCTCCGGAACCTGCGCGAGGCGGAGGAGTACGTCTTCGATTTTTTCTCGCGCCGCCCGTTCGATTTTCTGCTGGTCATCTGCTGCGAACTGGCGTTTCATCTGGGCGGCGTGATCGAGATCTATGCGACCCTGCGGATGATCGGCCTGGACCTGACCCTCGCCGCCGCCCTGATGCTGGAGTCGGTCAATCGCGCGATCAACATCGCTTTCATCTTCGTCCCGGTTCTGGTCGGGGTCGACGAGACCGGCACCGGGCTGGTTGCCGCCGCCCTCGGGTTGGGGGGCGCGGCCGGAGTCACCCTGGCCATCATCCGCAAGATCCGCATGTTCTTCTGGATCGGCGTCGGGCTGATCTTTTGGGCCGTCAGTAGAAAGGACCGATGAAATATCTGATCGTCAATGCGGACGATTTCGGCCTGACGGCCGGGGTCAACCGCGCGGTGATCGAGGGGCATACCGGCGGGATCATCACCAGCGCCACCCTCATGGTCAATATGCCGGCTTTCGACGAGGCGGCGCAATTGGCGAGGGCCCATCGCACGCTGGGGACCGGGCTCCATTTCAACATCACGCAGGGGCGGCCGGTGGCGCCGGTCTCGCAGGTGCGCAGTCTGGTCGGCGAGACCGGCGAGTTTCTGGGGACGACCACGGCTCTGGCCTGGCGGGCGCTGGCCGGCAGGTTGCGGCCCGCGGAGGTCGTCGTCGAATTGCGGGCGCAACTCGAACGGGCGCTGGAGGCCGGGCTGGTGCTGACGCACGTGGACAGTCACAAACACTCGCACGCCATTCCGCTGGTCTGTTCGGCCATCATCGAGACGATTGGAGATTACGGGATCAACGCGGTCCGTTCGCCGCGTGAACGTTGGGAGGTCCGCCAGGTGGGGCGGCCCTTCGAGTCCCGGCGGCTGATCACCCAGGCCCTCGGTTCGTTCGGGATCGCACAGTTGTGCCGGATCAGCGCGGCGCGGCTGGAGGCCGCGCGAGTCAGGACCACGGATGCTTTCCATGGCGTGACCCGGACCGGGTTCTGGACCAGACCGTGGCTGCTGGATCTGATCCGCAGCCTGCCGGAAGGCGTCAGCGAATTGATGTGCCATCCCGGCTATCAGGATCCGCAACTGGGCGCGGTCAAGACCCGGTTACGCGAATCGCGAGTGACGGAGTTGCGATTGCTCACCGATCCGGAGGTCCGCGCCCTGGTGCGCGAGTGCCCGGTCCAATTGGTCGACTACTCCTTCTCTTGAATCAATTCCGCCGGCCGGTTTCGGGCCTGCTTGGCCGGTTCGGATCGATCCGTGGGGAGCGGGAACGGCAACTGGAGCTTGTCACGAACCCGTTTCTTGCGTTTGAGGCCGCGCCGGTCGCGGTCGTTTTTCGATTCGGCGACATCCCATTTATATCGCTTGATCGAGGGGCGATCCTTGAGGGCGATGAAATCGGCGCTGTTGATCTGGTATTCGGTCTTCTCCGGGAACCGGGCCATGAGCTCCTGCATATCCTTGAGCCGTTTTTCGTTCATTGAATGAGAGCGGAAGATTTTCTTGAGCGTGCCCGGCGCGTTCTTCTCCTGGGACTTCACCTTCTCGAAGAAAGTGATCATGGCCCGGGGATCGTAACCGGTCTTCCACAGATACTGCACGGCCAACTGATCGGCCTCCCGTTCCGAACCGCGCGAGAATTTGAGAAAGCTTTTCGGGACCGCCAGCCCCACGGTCCGGTCGATCGAGCCGCCGAAACTGCCGAGAAAGCTCAACGGCAGCGTCAACCAACTGATGAGGGTCGCCCGGGAGGCCTGTTCGGCGCCGTGTCGGGCCGCGACGTGCGCGATCTCGTGGGCCAGCACCGCCGCCAGTTCGGCCTCGTCGTCGACGGCATCGAGCATGCCGCGATTAACATAGATATAACCCCCGGGCAGCGAGAAGGCGCTGAGTTCCGATGAGTTGATGATCTTGACCGTCACCAGCATTTTGACGTCCGAATTGATGACCAGGTTCTGGGTGACGCGATTGACGAGTTCGATGATGATGGGATCGGTCACCAATTTTTGTTGATTATCGACCTGGGCCGCCATCCGGCTGCCGAGCTCGACCTCCTTTTCCAGAGAGTAGAAGTTGATCTGCCCTTTATTAATGTCGCGCTTCCCGATCGATTGTGGATTTTCCTTCTCCTTCAACGGTTTCTGATCGCCGAGGGCCGGCGCCGGTATGAAAATGATGAGAGAAGTCAGTAGTGGGAATAGGAACGGTTTGATCGGTTTCATCTTTCCCCCTTTCCAATGGGACGGTTTGCGTATTTATTAGGCCGTGACTATTCACAGCGCGAGCATGTGGATTCGCGAGGGTGTTGCTGAAGCACTTGGTAAATGGCACTGATCCGTTCGGAGACGTCATCCTCTTCCTCCCGTCCGATCCAGGCCGGATTGATCTCTATCGGTATAGTTCCAGCGCCCGCTCAGGACCCGCACGCGGCGGTAGGAAAGCCTTGGTTCGAGCGCACTGTTTGGTGGCTGTCCGCCGCAGGGTCCTGCGGCCGGACTCTTCTTCTCCCTAAGTAATTGTCGACCCGCGATCCCTTTTTCAGGCATCGTTGGATCCGGGTTCGAGAGAGATCTGTGGGACCATAGTTTACGATAGGTGACCGGCGGCTGCCAAAGGCTGGGAGCTGAATGTGGGCTGTCCGGCCGATTTTGTTGTAAATTAACCAGGGACTGCCGATTATGCACATTTCAAACGGTCATTTTTGACAAGGAT
>DATEFT010000024.1:0-5005 GCA_035280505.1 Blastocatellia bacterium
ACTCCTTAGTCTTTGAACGTCGAAACCCATCGGAGAGTTTCAAGATCTCAAATTACCCGGTTTAGAATGAACCACTTTTCATAGTCTATTCGTGGCGCAAGGCGGTCAGCGGGTCGACGCGGGTCGCTTTGCGGGCGGGGAGGTAACAGGCCGGCAGGGCCACGAGCGCCAGCAACAGCGCGACCCCGGCATAGGTCAGGGGATCGGTCGCGGTCACGCCGAAGATGAAGTTCGCCAGCAGCCGGCTGAGGGTCAGGGCCGCAATCGATCCCGCCGCCACTCCGAAGATCACCAGGCGGGAGCCCTCGCCCAAGACCATGCGCCGCACGTCGCCGGCCGTGGCTCCCAGCGCCATGCGAAGGCCGATCTCATTGGTGCGCTGGTTGATCGTGTAGCTCATGACGCCGTACAACCCGGCCGCGGCCAGCACGGCGGCGAGCGCGGCGAAACAGCCCAGCAACCACGCGGCCAACCGGGCCCGCCCCAGGCTGCCGGCGATCACGTTCTCCATGGTTCTGACATTCCGCACCGGCATGTCCCGGTCCAGGCGCGCCAGCTCTTCGCGGACCAGCGGGGCCAGCGTTTCCGGAGCGGCCCGGGTGCGAATCACGAGGTGCGCATCATCCGAGGGGAATTGGGACGAGGACCGATAGAACTCGGGATAGGGCGGTTTGTTCAGGTCATCGGTCTTGATGTCGGACACGACGCCGACGATCTCGTACTGCGGGAACCAGGACGAGTGATTGAGTGTCAGGCGCTGGCCGATCGGGTCTGCGTCCGGCCAGTATCGGCGGGCCGCCGTCTCGCTGATGACGGCCACCAGCGGCGTCCCTTCCCGATCGCGCTGATCGAAGAGCCGCCCCCGCAATAACCGCAATCCGAGCGTGCGGAAGTAGTCCGGCGTCACCGGGTTCCAGCCCAGGGTGCCGTGACAGGGGAGCCCCGCCTTGCGGCGCAGTTCCCGGCAGTCCTCCGGATCGTCCGTCAGCGATTCATCGATCTCCTGCTGGCGTCCGGCGATGTTGAAGGCCCTCGGCTCCGGCGCATCCTGCACCGGCAATCGATTCGTGAGGGCCGCCGCCTCGACGCCGGGCAGGGCGTTGAGGCGTTCATCGATCCGGCGGTAGAGCTGGATCCGGGACTTCACGTCCGGGTCGCCGGGCTGGCTGCTGCCGCCGAAGCGGCCGTATTTGTAGTCGGGCACATTAATCTTCACCGTCAGCAGGTGGTCGGCCGCAAAGCCCGGGTCGGTTCGCTGCAATCGAATGAAACTCCGGACGATCAGCCCGGCTCCGACCAGCAACAGCATGGCCAGCGTGACTTCGCCCGTGACCAGCCAGCTCCCGACACGCCGGCGGCTGCGGCTGGCGGCATGGCTGCGGCCGCTTTCGTTGAGCATCTGTTGCAGCTCGGGACGGGCGGCGCGCCACGCCGGAACCAATCCGAAGAACAACCCGGTTACCAAAGTCAGGCCCGCCGTGAACGCCAGCGCCTGCCAATCGAAGCGCAGGTCCTGCATCCTCGGCACACCCCCCAGTTGCCCGGAGAGCGCACGCATGCCGGCTATCCCGACCAGGACTCCCAGTGCGCCGCCCATCACCGCCAACAGCAGACTCTCGGTCACGAGCTGGCGAACCAGGCGGGCGCGGCCGGCGCCCAGCGCCGCACGGATGGCAAATTCCCGCTCGCGCTCCGCGGCCCGAACCAGCAACAGGTTCGCCACGTTCACGCACGCCAGTAGCAGCACCAGCGCCACCGCGCCCAGCAACAGCAGCAAGATCCGGTGGAGGCCGCCCAGACTGTCGATGAAACTGGAGTCCACCGGAACCAGCACGCCCCCCCGGTTTTTGTAGTCATCCGGGTACTCGGCCTCGAGTTGCGCCGCCAGCGAATCCATTTCGTCCTGCGCCTGCGCCATCGACACTCCTGGCCGCAGCCGGGCCACGACATCCCAGCGCCCGCCGGAGTTACGATTGGTCTCTTCTTCGGCGGTGAGGGCGTATGGAACCCAGACTCTCGGCGGGGCGCCGGAATACATCGGCCAGAATGACGACGGCATGACGCCGACGATCGTCCGCGGTTCTCCGTCCAGCGTGATCGTGCGGCCGATCACCTTGGGGTCCCCGGCGTAACGGCTCTGCCACTGATCGTAGTTGAGAATGATGACCGGCGGCGCCGCCGCGCCGTAATCCTGGGCATTGAACGTGCGGCCGATCTGGGCACTGATGCCGTACGTCGTGAAGAAGCCGTCGGTCACTCGCATCGTCTGCACATACTGCGTCTGCTCTCCGTCCGTGAAGATCGTCGAGTTCAAGCGAGAGGCCGTCAGGCGCTCGAAGCTGCGGCTCCGGACCCGCCAGTCGTGGAAGTGGCCGGACCCGGCCAGGCTGAAATCGCCCTCGACTCCCGGTTGGTAGCGCTGGCCGCGGTGGGTGCTGATGCGCAGATTCACCAGTCGGTCAGGCTCCGGGTACGGCAGCGGTTTGAGCACGAGGCCGTTGAAGGTGCTGAAGATCGCCGTATTCGCGCCGATCCCGATCGCCAGCGTCAAGACGACGATCAGCGTGAACGCCGGTCTCCGGCCCAGGGTTCGCGCCCCGTAACGCACATCCTGTAACCACGATTCCATCTTGATTCCTCCGCGGGGCCGTTCGACGCGGCCCAATTCATTTTCCAGACAGGACCAGTCGTAACTTTGCGTCGCGCGCGCTTGCGCCGCCGATTCCGAGAGGCCCTCCAGCCGCGCGTCTTCGTAGATCGCCTCCAGATGCAGCGCGATCTCCTCGACGATCTCGATCTCGCGTTCGGGCGGCAACCGCCGGGTGGCGAGCCGTTCACGGACGATGCGGTTCCAATTCGGCATAGCTCACTCCTGCCGTTCTGCGGTTAAGCCGGATTGATCTTGGCCACGCGGTCGAGCGCCAGGAAGAAGTCCGACCAGGTCTGCCGCTGCTCGGTCAGCACCTTCTTGCCCGGCGCCGTCAGCTTGTAATAACGGCGCCGCCGCTGACCGGCTTTTTCGACCCAGGTGCCCTTGATGAGCCCCCGCTTCTCCAGGCGATAGAGCAGCGGATAGAGCGACGCCACGTGAAATTGCAGCACGCCGTCGGAACGCTCCTCGATCAGCTTGGCGATCTCGTAACCGTGGCGCGGGTGGTCTTCAACCAGCGCCAGAATTAACATCTCGGTGCTGCCGCGCTTGATCTCCTTATCGAGCATCGCAGTTACCTCCATATATTGTGTCTCCACATATAGTCGCACAACTCTTAAATGTCAACCTGAAAAGTCGATCTTTCGCGCTTTGACTTTAAAGCTGTTGAAGACTTCCAGCGGCCGACATAGAATCTGCCGGGGCCCCGAAACTGAGCCGCTCGGAGAAAGTTGGTTACCTCAAAGGTTACTGGATGAACAAAGATCGAGATCTCTCTTCACAGTCGGGCGAGGTGGTCTATGGCGACCAGGCGTCGGGGAACATCACCGCGACGGGCGGGGTCGGCGGAGACGTGGTCGCCGGGGATAAGATCACGAACGTCTACGCGGCCGCCGCGCCCACCGTCATGGCTCTCCACCAGTTGCCGTCTCCGCCGGCCGATTTCACCGGGCGCGAGGCCGAGCTCGAGGAGTTGACGACCGCCATCGCGGGCGGCGGCGTGGCCATCGCCGGATTGCGCGGGCAGGGCGGAGTGGGGAAGACCGCGCTGGCGCTCCAACTGGCCGCGCGGCTCAAAGACCGCTATCCGGACGCCCAGTTCTATCTCGACTTGAGGGGCGCCGGCTCGCAACCGATGACCGTCGCCGAGGCCCTGGCCTATGTCCTTCACGCCTATCATCCGGGGGCCAACCTGCCGGAGGGCGAGGCCGAATTGCGGGCCGCCTATCTCTCGGTGCTGCATGGCCGGCGGGTGCTGCTCCTGATGGACAACGCGAAGGATCGGCGGCAGGTCGAACCGCTCATTCCGCCCGCCGGTTGTCTGCTGCTCGTCACCTCGCGCCAGTCTTTTATGTTGCCGGGAATCTTCGCCAGGAATCTCGACTCCTTGCCCGCTGACGATGCCTGCCGCTTGCTGCTGGCCATCGCGCCGCGGATCGGCGAGTCGGCGACCGAGATCGCCCGGCTCTGCGGCCATCTGCCGCTCGCGTTACGACTCGCGGCCTGCGCCATCGCCGAACGCCCGAACCTCAAACCGGCCGATTACGTCCGGAGACTGGCGAAGGTGCAGCCTCGTCTCGAACTGATCGAGGCCACTCTGAGTTTGAGCTACGAGATGTTGAGCGAGGAGTTGCAACGGCAATGGAGGTCGCTGGCCGTCTTCCCGAAGAGTTTCAGTGAGACCGGAGCGACGGCGGTGTGGGAGGCGGAGGACGAGACGGCCGGGGAGGTGCTGGGAGAGTTGCTGGCCTTCAGTCTGGTGGAGTGGGACGAGAGCACCGATCGATACCGATTGCACGACCTGGCGAGAGTCTTCGCCGACTCCCGGCTGAACGAAACCGAACGCGAGGCCGGCGGACGGCGTCACGCCGCGCACTATCTGAACGTGCTGGTGGCGGCCAACGGGCTCTACCTGCAGGGCGGGGACGGGGTCATGCGCGCGCTGGCATTGTATGATCTGGAACGGGCGAATATCGAGAGCGGGCAGTCCTGGGCGGCCGCGCATGCCGAAGATCAGGAAGGAGCCGAGTTCTGCCTGGCCTATCCCCGCGAGGGAGCCTCGGTGCTCGCTCTGCGCCAGCACCCGCTCGAACGTCTGCCATGGTTTGAAACGATGTTGGCCGTCGCGCAGAGGTTGCAGTTGCGCCACCCGGAGGGCCAGGCGCTCCGCAACCTGGGCCGGGCCCACATGCATCTCGGGCAGTCCCGGCGCGCGCTCGAGTTCTTTGAACGATATCTGGAGCTGGCACGCCGGACCGGCGATCGCCGGGGCGAGGGCGACGCGCTCGCCAATCTGGGGAACGCGTGCATCGGCCTGGGCGAGACCCGGCGCGCGCTCGAGTTCTTAGAGCAATA
>DATEFT010000025.1:0-9091 GCA_035280505.1 Blastocatellia bacterium
TTGAGCCTGGCCACCAATTCCATGGGGTTGAATGGTTTCACCACGTAGTCGTCGGCTCCCAATCCGAAGCCGCGAATAATATCGGTCTCCTGCTGGCGCGAGGTGAGCAGGATGATATGAATATGGCTCAGCCGCGGATCCGTCTTCAGCGCCATCAACACTTCGAACCCGTCGAAATGGGGCATGTTGACGTCCAGGATCGCGGCATCCGGCTCCAGCTCACGCGATAAGGCGATGGCCTCGCCGCCGTCGCGCGCGACCAGGCATTCCATGCCGTACTTCTTGACCAGGGCGCTGACCAGAGTCGTCGTCGTCGAATCATCGTCGGCGATCAGAACCCGCATCTTTCCGTTGGATAAGGTATTTCGCTGAGTGCGCTTCCGCGCCACCTCGGTCAGGATATGATAGATCCGCAGCACCACCTCCTCGACACACAACGGGGTGGTCAGAAAATCGTAGGTGTTGGTCTGGGCCGGCGGCACATGCTGAAACAGCAGTTCCGAAGGCCCGATCAAGAGCAGGGGTTTGGTATTCGACGCCAGTTTCTCCGGTTGCAGCCAGCTCCCGCCCTCGCCCTCGTGCTGCATATTGACGACCACCAGATCGAACGGTTGGAGAGCCGCGTCGCCGGGAGGCATCTCGCCCTCTCTGAAGTTTCGCGAGAATGCCCGTGCCTCATCCAGCGCGCCGGTCAATTCGGCGGTGTCCGCATGATTGAACCCGATCAACGCCAGCCGTTTTCCTTCCACCGTCGCAATGACTTCTTTAGGTAAAGATAGCGCTACATTAGTTACGGTCATTTCTCAGCAATCTCCTTCCCAAACTCAGACTCGGTCTCAAAATCTCTTCTCGATGCCGAAGCTCACGGTATAACGCTTGCGGGTCCCGCCGAACCTCAAATCCTCGTTGCTGTATCCAAAAGAAGCCGAGGCGCCCAGATAACGGCTCACCTGTTTACGCCCGTCGATGCTGATCTTGTGGGACTTCAGGCGGATCAACTCCAGGGTCGCCGCCCGCTCGTCCGGGCTGATGCCCGCGCCGACCACGACCGAGGCGTAGTTCAGTTCGTCCTTGAAATACCTCCGCACTGTCAGGTTGCCCGAGACCGAAGGCCCGATGGAGCTGGGGGTAAGGTACGGGCGGAACGAGATCCAATAGTTGCCGTAGTACTTGCCCACGGAGCCGGTATAGATCGTCACGCTGGACCCGGAGAACCGGAGATGACGAAATCCGAACGAGGCCTCATAGCTGCGCGGGAGCGCCTGGTAGATTTCGCCTCCGGCGCGAACCTTCGGGAAGATCGACGACGAAGAGTAACCGGCATTCAGATAGGCATAAGTGCCGTTCCGGATTCGCGGATAGGCGTCGGCCTCGAACTGCGAGGCGCGAATGCCGAACCGCGAAGCATAATTGAAACGCCCGATCACCGAGCCCCACCCGGTCGGCCGCGAGAGGCTGACCGTCATCAAATGCCACGGATCGAAGGTGCTGTCGAAGAAGTCCGCGGTATAGTCGAGCTTGAGGCGATTGATCTTGCTCTCGTCCTTCAACTGCAGACTCAGCGATCGGGCCTCCGGAGAGTCCGGGTCGGTCCGCAGGGTCTCGTTGATGTCGTTGCTGGCGGCCTTGTAATCGCCGACCGATCGCAGCGCCTTGGCCCGTTTGAAACGCAGGTTCTGATTGCCGGGGTCCGCCGCCAACCCCTCGTCCGCCAGCTTCAAGGCCTCGTGCGGATGGCCGGACCACATCTCGACATCGATCAACGCCTCGCGCGCGTCGGTGTAATGAGGTTTGCCCTGGAGCACCTGTTGCAGTTCGCGGCGGGCGACCTCGTATTCACCGTCCCATGAGTGCAGCCGTCCCAGCAACAACCGGGCATCGACATATCCCGGACTCAGCAGCAGCGCCCTTTCGCAGAGGCCCTTGGCTTCAGCGCGGTGCCCCTCGAAAGCTTGCTGACGGGCCTGCCGAAAGAGTTCGTCAGGCCCGTCAGTTTGCCCCAGCACGACTAGAGTTAAACTCATCATGGCGGCGATCAAAGACCCTATCAATGTTTTGGACCGAATCATCGAAAACACCATACCTGAAGATTATTTCGCGATGGTCTCACCAGACCTCTTGCAAAAGCACTTGCTCACACCTTCACCCACCAATCAGATCTTCCTGATTGGTATTCAGCCACTCCGGCAAGAGGTCTAGTCAAACCATCTCGAGATTGAATCCGCGCATTTCATACTTCAGCGGCCTCAATCACATAGCCTTTTTGTGCTATGCGTTCTTGAACATCGCAAGCCTTGTACCATTGGATTCTGGGCATCGAGTGCCATCGGGAAAGTGTTTACGGGGATGTTCCGGCGAGGGTCGGGCGCTTCCGTCTGGAATCTGCACAAGGAGTCTAGAATCGGGATTCCGATGGTCACTTTCTCTTCAAGCGCGAAATACACGAAATACGCGAAAGCCGATTAATTCAGCGTGTTTCGCGTATTTCGCGGTCTGTCTTGGGAATCTATGGATTGAACTTGAAGAACTCGTTGATCGAGCGGATCCGCTCGCGAATCAGTTGCTCGTGCTCCATCTTGATCGTGGGGGTCACCAGGTTGCGCCGGCCCTGCGGATCATTGGCCAGGTCGAAGAAATAGTCGTTGTAGCCCACCGCGTCCGAGATGTAGAGATAGCGGCCGTTGTTGCGGAGAAGGCCGTAGACGGCGCCGTAGCTGGAGGCGACCAGATAGGTCTCCTGGATATATTCACGTTGTTCCTGTTCGGTCCTGGTAAAGAGCGGGCGCCCGAAGAGATCGTGGCGGACCGGTTTGTGGCCGAGCAGATAGTAGAGGCTGGGAGTGATATCGGTGGAGAACGCGAGGGTCTTGGTGTTCCAGACGAGCTGCTTGCGCATCTCCGTCGGCAGATGAATGATCAGCGGGATCCGCAGGATCTCGGGAAAGATGGTATAGGCGTGCCCCCAGCGTCCCTCCTCGCCCAGCGAATCGCCATGGTCCGCCGTCAACACGATGACGCTCTGATCATAGAGCCCGCTCTTCTTGAGATAGTCGATGAAGGCGCCGAAACAGGTATCCATGTGCTTGATTCGCGAGGCATAAGGCGCATAAAAATTCGGATATGATTCGCCCGGCGGCACGCTCTTGCCCTCGCGGTTGATGACCGAGACGTGGATATCCAGAGGCTGGGTGTACATGAAAGCGGAGGGAGCCCCCGCCGGACGCGCCGACAGCTTCTCCTGGATGGTTCGGAGCGATTCGCAGAGATTGAAATCCTTGTCCCGCCGCTCGCTGTTGAGCGAAACGATCGCGGGCGACGGTTTGACCACCACCTGAAGAATCGTGTCGAGACTGAGGAAACTCTGGTACCCCTCGGCATCGACCAGCTTCTGCAGCGTGTTCATCGGGTAGAAGGGCGTGATGTACTGTTTATGCAGGCCCACGGCCCCGGTCCAGATCGAGGGCTCCGACAATCCGGTCGCGCCGTAATGCGTGAAGGCGTTCTCCATGACGACGCTCTCGCTCGCGAAACTCCCGATCGACGGAGTGAAATTGACCGCGCGGTTGTAGGGCGAGAGGTAATCGGGCCGCAGACTATCGATCGTGATGATGAAGATATACGGCTTGGGCCCATCGGTCTTGGCCAGGTTGGGGACCAGTTGGACATCGACCGGCTCGACCCGGACCGACGGCGGAATATTGGTATTCTGCTGCAGGTAACTGTAGAAACCGAGATCGCCGCGCGGAGGAGCCAGCAGCTCGCGCGTCAGTTTGAAAGAGACGTTCTGCCCCTCGTAGCGGTTCAGTTTGGTGCTGGTGTCGAGCGCCGGCAGATAGGCGCCGGAGGCCTCGAGCAGTTTGTAGAACCCCAGGCTCAAGACGGCGACCAGCATCATGACCAGCGAACGGACCCGGCGGTCCCTCGAAGCCGGCAGCGCGGAATAGAAGAAAGCGAAGGTCAGCAACCAGACGATGTTGACCGACAGTTTCTGGATCAGGAAGTTCCAGTCCATCAAGACCAGTTTGACCCCTCCCAGGTAGGCCAGGGCGACGATCGCGACCACCCAGATCGCACACGCGGCGCGCGACGAAATCCGCCCCATGGTCAAGGGCGCCAGCGCCAGCTCAAAACCGCTGGTGACCGGCTCATTCCTGGCCTGCCAGAGCCGCAACGCGGTCCCGGCGATCCAGACCGCCAGGGCTCCCCCCGAGACCAGGGCGTAGATCACCGAGGGCAGGCGCGGAACCGAGAGCGCCTCCAACACCACATGGTTGAGGGTCAATCCGATCAGCAACGCTCCCAACCCGACGCTCAAGAAAAATTCCACGCGAGCCGGCGCTTTGAAGAGGCGAGCGACCGCGCGAATCAGGTTGAGCGCGACGAAGAGCGCCATGAAGATCAAGAGGTGCGAGGCCACGCTCCAGGCCGTGGTCATCCATAAATCCGAGTGGGGCGAACGATCCGCCTTGCCGTCCAACTGTTTGACCACGGAGAGCACCGAATATAGAGCGGCGAGGAACAGGGCGGCCCCCAACGAGGCGCGAAAGATCCGGCGGTCGCCGTCCGATTCGCCTTCGGACCACGCCAGCGCATCTCTCCGCCCCAGGTAATCGATCGCCGCCAGCCAATAGAAGGGCTCGAAGAAGAGCAAGCTCCAGACCAGACCCTGAGCGCCGCCCTCCAGGTGGCTGAGCACCGGATGAATGATCAGGGCCGCTCCGGCCACCCCGTGAAAGACGAAGAACGCGATCACCAGCTTCCGGGTCAGGGCCTGCCGCAGGTCGCTCAACAAGGTGACCGCCACCAGCGCCAGCACCAGCACGAACAGATATTGGTGAATCCGGACGGCGGTCCAGAGGGCGCTGATGTGCTTATACTGAATGAAGTGGTAGTAGGTGAACGGAATATAGGCCAGCAGGCAGTAGACCGAGGTCAACAGGAGGAAGAGGCCCATGATCAACCGGCTGCCCAGAATCAGGGCGTTTCGCGACTTCATTTGAGACCTCCCTGCAAACTCTGGCGGCGAGCCGCCAGTTCCTGATCGCCCGGATTGAGCTGGAGCGCATGGTCGTAGTACTTGATGGCCTCGGCGACCTGTCCCTGCTGCTCGGCGAGACTGCCCAGCACCATGAAATAGTCCAGATACTGCGGCGCCAACTGGGCTCCGTGCTCGAGATACCGCCGGGCCTCGTCCAGCTTCTCTTCCCGCCGGAGGAGCATCCCATAGACCAGCAGGGCGTCGACGTTGTCCGGCTGTTTTTCGACGATCGGAGTCAGCAAGTGCTTGGCCTGATCCGCCTGTCCCTGCCGCATCAGCACGCGCGCCAGCCCCACCGTTTGATCGTAATAGGTCGGGTTGGAGGCGATTCCGCGCTCGTATACTTCGCGGGCCTTGTCGAGTTGCTGCGTTATTTCGTAGGCGCGGCCCAGGAAGAAGATCGAATCGCCGTTCTTCGGATCCAGCGCCAGGCAGCGCTCACAGGCATCGACCATCTCTTTATTCAAGTTGATCCGGCGATAGGCCTCGCCGAGCTGCGGGCACGCATCACCGGGCGTCGGCGAGTATTTCATATACTCTTCCCAATACTCCGCCTCTTCCCGAAAGAGATTCAGGTGATGACTGATCGTCGCCAGTTGCCCGAGATAGATATGATTGTTCGGATATCCGGTGGCCAGTTTTTTGGTCAGTTTGGCGGCCTCCTCAAACTTGCCCTCTCGCATCCGCAAGCGACTCTCGTCCAGAAGCTGGCGCGTCTGTTCGGGAGTCAAGACGACTCGGTTCGCCCCCGCCGTGAACGGCAGGTAATAAACGCTCAGGTAGAAGAGCAACAGGACCACCAGCGGCAATCCAATGCGGGTTGTATGTTCACCCATAAATTTATTCCATCAAGAAGTCTGGAGAAGTCTGGAGAAGTCTGGAGAAAACTAGATTTCTTCAGACTTCTCTTCATGAAGGACCGCCCGGACCCGGCTGAACTCGTACTCCAGTTTGGCCAGAAGTTGATCGGCATTTTCGATCGACCCGGCTTTCCCCAGGGTTTCGAGCTGGAGTGAAATATTCGCCATCGGTTTAGCTCCCATGTTGCCGCAACTGCCCTTGACGGCATGCGCGGCTTGCCACAGTTCTCTGGCGTCGCCCGCGGCGATCGCGGCGCGAATCGCTTCGATTCGCTGGGGCGTATCTTCCAGAAAGAGCCCGATTAATTCGTCGAGCAGCCCGGGCTCGATTTCCTTCAGATCCGCAATCACGGTCGTATCGATCGGCGGATCCTCAGGATCAATTAGGTGTACAGTCATTTGTTCCTTCGATTCGTGAGTGGTGGTTTGCCTTAACGGAGCCGGTTCCGGGATCCAGCGGGCGAGCGCCAGCGCCAGATCCTCCGGCTTGATCGGTTTGGCCAGGAAATCGTCCATTCCGGCCTGGAGACAGTGGTCGCGTTCGCCCTCCATGGCGTGGGCCGTCAGCGCGATGATCGGGGTATGGCGCCCTGCCCCCTCGCGCGCCCGAATCTCGGCGGTCGCGGCATATCCGTCGAGCTCCGGCATCTGGCAATCCATGAGGATCAGCGCGTAGGCGGCTTGGGAGAGAGCCTGCAGAGCCTCCAGCCCGTTGCCGACCACATCCGTCAGATACCCGAGTTTCTCGACCAGGAGCCGGGTGACCTTCTGGTTGACGATATTGTCCTCGGCGATCAGGACGCGCCCGTGCCGGTCGGGGACGGTTCGCGGCCGCATCGAACTCCGCGGCAGGTGCGGCGCCAGGGGGGCGGCCGGCTCCGGCGGTCGCGGAGGCGTCTGATTGACCAGCGAGACCAGGCAATCGAACAACTGCGATTGGCGCACCGGTTTGGTCAGATAGGCGCTGAAGCCCAATTCAGGGGCCAGGTCGCGATGGCCTCGTAATCCGACGGAAGAGAGCAGGATCAGCGGCGTTTCGGAGATCAACTGATCCGCCTTGATGATCCGGGCCAGTTCCAGGCCGTCCATCTCCGGCATCATCAGATCGATGATCGCCAGGTCGAACGGCTCCCCCCGTCCGGCCGCGGCTCGCAATTTGTGCAGGGCCTGCAACCCGTTCTCCGCCTGCTCACTGATCATCTGCCAGGAGTGGGTCTGATGCTCGAGGATCTTACGATTGGTGATGTTGTCGTCCACGATCAGAGCGCGCACCCGGCGCAGGTCTCCGCGCAACGTGGCGCCCGGCACGGTTTGGGGAGGCTGTTTCTCCATCAGCATCGTGAACCAGAAGGTCGCCCCTTTGCCTTGAACACTTTCGACGCCGATCTCGCCGCCCATCAGCTCCACAATCTTCTTGGAGATCGCGAGCCCCAGACCGGTCCCGCCATATTTGCGCGCGGTGGAACCGTCGGCCTGGGTGAAAGGCTGGAAGAGTCGCGCCTTCCCCTCCGGGCTGATGCCGATTCCGGTATCGGTGACGACGCAACGGATCGTCACCTCGCGCTCGGTCTCGCTCTGCTTGCTGACTCTCAGGAGGACCTCGCCGACGTGAGTGAACTTGATGGCATTGCCGACCAGATTGATCAGCACCTGGCGCAGCCGGCCCGGATCGCTGCGCAACGCCCGCGGCAGATCCTGATCGATGAAAGAGCTGAGATCCAGTTCTTTGTGATTCGCCTGCTCGATGAACAGGTTCATGGTCTCTCCGACCACCTGCCCCAGATCGAAATCGATCGTCTCGATGATCAGGCGGCCCGCCTCGATCTTCGAGAAGTCGAGAATATCGTTGATGATATTGAGCAGGGCTCCGGCGCTGGTCTGAATCAATTCGGCATGCTCGCGCTGCTCCGGCAGCAGTTCCGTATCGAGCAGGAGCGCGGTCATGCCCATGACTCCGTTCATCGGGGTGCGGATTTCATGGCTCATATTGGCCAGAAACTCCGACTTCATCCGCGCCGATTCGAGCGCCGCGTCGCGCGCCTGGCGCAACTCGTTCTCCATCCGCTTCCGTTCGGTGATGTCCCGGGCCAGGGACTGGACCCCCGCGATCCGCCCCGCCTTGACGATCAGTTGCGACTTCTGGCCGATCCAGATCGAGGTCCCGTCCTTGGCCGTCACCTGAAATTCGAGATAGGCGCGGGAGAGGCGCTCGGCCCATTGATTGAAATAGAATTTTTCCACCTCTTCGCGGCAGAGAGGATGGACCAGTTCCAGATAATGGCGCCCGATGACTTCGGTCCCCGGATATTTGAGGATCCGGGCAAAGGTCGGATTGATGAAGGTGAATCGCCCGGCAGGATCCAACTGGAAAATAATATCGTCGGCGTTCTCGACCAGATACCGGTAGCGCTCTTCGCTCTGACGCAGGGCCTCTTTGGCGCCGCGCTCCTCTTCGGCCTGGCGGCGCAGGCGCTGAAGATCGGTCTCGATTCGTCGCCGCTGCTCGAGCCCGCGCCACACCAGGACCATGCCGACCACCGTCAGCAGCAGCGAGAGCAGGCTGGCGAGAAAGATCACGGTCGATTCGGTCACTATCAGGTTCGGATCGGGATGGAGACCGGCGCCGGCGATCACACCGTTGGCGCTGCGGTAAGAAAAGAAGCAGAGGGTGATCTGAACCAGGATCGCCAGGCCGAATGCTGAGACGGTTTTGCCAATGATCGAAAACTGCATACACTCCCCAACCACACTTGCACATGTGTTGGGGAGGTAGATCGCTGAGACGACCTGATACACACTGAATGCCGAGTTAGTGACAACTTGGCTCGAAGGCCGTGAGAAAGCCGATTATATATTCAACAAATACCGAAATGGAATATGGGTCGAGCGAATCGAACCGGCGCCCGGGAGCGAGAGGTCCCGATCAGCGTCGCTCGCTCGTTCCGGCCGGATCTCCTTTCCCCGATTCCGCCACTCCCAGTTGATTGAGGATAAAAGCATAATCGAACGCCAGATCCCTCAACTTGTCATAACGTCCCGAAGCCCCGCCGTGCCCGCCCGGTTCCAGTTTGATCTTGAAGAGCAGCGGGTTCCGATCGCTCTTCAGCGCGCGCAGCCGGGCCACATATTTGGCCGGCTCCCAGTACATGACCTGACTGTCGTTGAGCGAAGTCCGAACCAGCATCGACGGATA
>DATEFT010000026.1:0-5671 GCA_035280505.1 Blastocatellia bacterium
GTGTTTGTGGTCCTCGAGGACAATCTTCCGGAAACGAACACTGCCGGAGCTTGCTGCGTCCCGGAGCCCGTCCAGATTGGCCGGTAATTGTGAACCGCGATGGACTCTACACCAGTGACCATTTCAAGGGCTGAGTCTTCAGCCCTTGAGGAAATTCTTTCATTGCTTGATGCCGTAGACCTACCCCACGACGGGGTCGCCGAATACCTGGACGGTTTCCTGGTCGCGAGAAACAGCCTGGGGCAAGTGGTCGGCTGCGTCGGAATGGAGAGGCACGGCAGACTGGGCTTGCTGCTGTCGGCCGCCGTCACGCCGGAGCTACAACGATCCGGACTCGGAGCGAAACTGACGAAGGCGATTCTTCAGGAGGCCGCTCGACAGGGCTTGAGTGACGTGCTGCTGCTGACGACGACCGCGAGCGATTTCTTCGCGAAGAAATTCGGCTTCACGTCGGTGGACCGCGGCGGTTATGACGAACGGCTGGCCTCGTCGCCAGAGTGGCGGTTGCCGCGCTGTTCTTCGGCGGTGTTGATGAAAGTCGAGATCGACCCGCCGGCATCGACGCCATGACCTCAATCGGTAAAGTTGGATCTATGGGGTCTGGACTGGAAAGGGGCTCTTATGCCGACACCACAGCCATTCAAAATCCTATTTCTCTGCACGGGAAACTCGGCCCGCAGTATTCTGGCCGAATATCTCACCAAAAGGATTGGTCAGGGCCGCTTTGAGTCCTACAGCGCCGGCAGTTTTCCGACCGGCAGGGTCAATCCATTCGCCTTGCGCGTGCTGAGTGAGTGGTATCACATCGACGCCGGCGACGCATACAGCAAGTCATGGGAGGAGTTCTCCGACGTCAATTTCGATTTTGTGATCACGGTCTGCGACAACGCGCGGGAGACCTGCCCGACCTGGCCCGGCCAGCCGATTGTCGCTCACTGGGGCCTCCCCGATCCGGCGCTGGCGACCGGTACGGATGAAGAGATCTTCGAGGTCTTCAGGAAGACAGCGCTCATGCTGCAACGCCGGATCGAGCTGTTCTGCGCGCTGCCGATGGATAAGCTGGACCGCTTGAAGCTCGAAAAGATGGTCCGGGACATCGGCCAACATCGCGATCAGTCATGACGCGTTCGTGCGGGACGGATAGCGCATATCGAATCAGATCGGAGAATCGATGGGGATCGTTCGACGAAGTGTCGCCGAGGCCGTTGGGACGGCATTGCTACTGGCGACCGTGATCGGGTCCGGAATTATGGGCGATCGGCTGGCCGGCGGCAATGTGGCTATTGCCTTGCTGGCCAACACTCTGGCGACCGGCGCGGCGCTGGTCGCACTGATTCTGACCTTCGGCCCGATCTCCGGCGCCCATTTCAACCCGGTCGTGACCATCGCGGACGCCTTTGAGGGCGGCATTGCCTGGCGTGAGGTCTGGGCCTATCTCACCGCGCAGATCCTCGGCGCTTTCGCCGGAGTGGCGGCCGCCCATGTGATGTTCGGTGAGCGAGTCTTCTTTGCCTCTCGCCACGTTCGCTCAGGCGGCGCACAGGTCTTCAGCGAGTTCATCGCCACGTTCGGTCTGCTCTCGGTGATCTGGGGAGTCTCGCGAAGAAGGGCGGAAGCGGTGCCGTTTGCGGTCGGCGCCTATATTACAGCGGCCTATTGGTTTACCGCTTCAACGTCATTTGCCAACCCGGCGGTGACGCTGGCCAGAACCATGAGCGATACCTTTGCGGGGATCCGTCCGGTCGATGCGCCCGGATTCATCATGGCTCAATTCATCGGAGCCGCGGCTGCGACGGTCTTGTTTCGCTGGCTGCTGTCACCATCATCCGAGGAACTTCAGTCGCGCGACACCTCTTTTTCTCTGACAGTGGAAGGGGCAGGAATACCGGTAGACGAATTGAAACCGGGCCGTTCATGCTCCTCAGGCATGATGGGGGTGAAAAGTTCGAGGTCTTCAGCGCCGGGGTGAAACCCGGTTCTGTCCGGCCCGAAGCGATCCAGGCCATGAACGAGATCGGAATCGATATTTCCGGCCATCGCTCAAAATCGGTGGAGGAGTTCAGCGGACAGCAGTTCGATTACGTGATCACAGTCTGCGACAACGCGAAGGAGACTTGCCCCGTCTTCCCGGGCCAGACCAATCGGATTCATCAAAGCTTTGAGGATCCGCCGCCGCCCTCAGTCGGCAGCGATGAAGAGAGGCTGACCATCTTCCGGCGGGTGCGCGATGAGATTCGCGAGTGGCTGCACAGCTTCATCACCTCAACCGAAGCAGAAGGCCGGGCCTAAATACAGGATCAAACCGGGCACTGAATCCGACATGACGTCATACCGGATTGCGCCCATCGCGCCCATCGGTGGCATATATGACGGATCAGCGATGGCATCCTTCTCTGATGTCCAATGCTATCGGTGACACGATCTTTAACCGTCTGGCGCTCCTGAAACTGACCTCCCTCAAGTATACTGCCTGATCTTTCCTACACTTTCTGAGGAGAACTTATCTGAATGCAGACGAGCAGGCTGGCGTTTCTCTATTCAGTTCCGATCGCGATACTCGGAGGATTGATTGGTCTCGGCGGCGCTGAGTTTCGACTCCCAGTGCTGGCTGGCCCGCTGGGATACTCCGCACGGCGCGCCGTGCCGCTTAACCTGGCGGTGAGTCTCGTCACTATCGTTGCTGCATTTCTGATTCGTGGCCGGGTGCTTTCTCTCCAAACGATCGGCCCGTTGCTGCCTGCAATCTTCGCTCTCATCAGCGGTGCCGTCGTTGCGGCATTCTATGGACCATCATTGGCACACAAGCTCTCTGACGAACGATTAGAGCGTGTTATTCTGGTTCTGCTGTTGGTCATCGGCTTGGCCCTCATCGTCGAAAGCTTTTTACCGCAAGAGACGGCGGGCCTCTTGCCGTCAACTCTTTTCTGGCACGTCTGTGCCGGCATCGTCTTTGGCCTTGGGATCGGGTTGGTGAGTAGCTTGTTAGGAGTGGCCGGAGGGGAGATGATCATCCCGACCCTGGTTTTTGCCTTTGGCGCAAACATCAAGACGGCCGGCACGGCATCACTCCTCATCAGCTTCCCCACAATCTGTGTCGGCCTCTTACGTTATGCAGAGAGTGGCGCTTTCTCCGACCGCCAGCCATTGATTGAGACCGTCGCTCCGATGGGAATCGGCTCGATTATTGGGGCAGTTATCGGCGGTGTCCTGGTCGGAATCGTCCCCGTGCCGGTGCTGAAGTTGATGCTTGGCGTGATTCTGATCATCTCCGCACTCCGCATTTTTAGCAAATCTAAGAGAAAGCACTGATGCCTAAAGAGCTGGACACAAAATATTGGGGATTAAATCGGGCCTTGAATCCGACTTGACCTTGTACTAAAGCATAGAGTTCATACTACCACTGCTCAAAGGGGCCGAAACGAATGAGAGTTGGACAAGTTGCGCGAGCCGCCGGAGTGAGCGTCCAGACGGTCAGATTTTATGAGCGCCGGGGGCTCTTGCCGGCTCCGCGGCGGCTTAGATCCGGATACCGGGATTATGCCGTCGAGACGGTCAGCGCGGTTTTACGTATCAAGCAGATGCAGGAGCTGGGGTTTACTCTGCGCGAGCTCACTCATTTTATGCGCTTGCTTGAAACAGAGCCTCAGAACTATCCCGAGAGGCGAGCCTGTGTCGAAGCCAAACTACATAGCATCGACGAGCAGATCGAGCGGCTGCGTTCAATGCGAGGCGAATTGAGCACGCGTCTCCGGACCTGCGAATGCTGTAATGCGTCATCGGAGAGTTCTCCGATAAAGCCTCAGGCGCGCGGCGAAAAGGAGTGAAGATGGAAAAGTTAATGAATTTCCAGGGCGGGCTCGTCATAGTCTTTTGGGTTTTGATGGCCTTTAATGGGATAGACACAAAAGGAGGCGCAACCGGTATGAATATTCCATCCGCTAAGGCTGCAACCGAACAGCAAGAATCGAAGAAAGAATCTCCTTTCGCCTGCAACCTGTCGGCGCTGGATGCGGACGGAAGGCGACGACACGGTGAGGTCACGAAACAGATGCGGGCGGCCATCAAGGAGGTACAAGCCTTGCCGGACGGCTACGCTTTCCGGTTTCCTGCCGAGCAATCAAATATTCTTTTAGCCTCGGAGTTCATGGCGAGGGAGCGACTTTGTTGCCCCTTCTTTACTTTTGAGCTGGTGGCGGAGCAGGAGGATGGCCCGCTCTGGCTCCGTCTGCGGGGGCGTGAAGGGGTGAAAGACTTCATCAGAGCCGAATTCGGCATCAAGTGAGTGCGGCGGCGGCCCATAGATATGTGCGGGGCGGCCAGGTATAATTCCGCGATGATTTTGATTCGAGCGACTCTTCTGTCTGCCTTGACCGCGTGTACGGAGATCGCCGGTTGCTATCTCACATACTTGTGGTTGAAAGAAGGGAAATCCGCCTGGGTGCTCTTACTGAGTGCCGCGAGCCTCGCCCTGGGGGTTGCGGGTCTTTTTAGTCGGCTTCGATTGGCGAATGCGCTGGGTCCTATTCTTGCTCCTTCGTCGACGAACGCCGGCTGCGAATTCTGCGGGCGATCCGATCGCTCTGTTTGTCGGACTTCACGGTGATCGTGTTGACATAGACCCGGGTCGTCGCCTGGTTCTCGTGATCGAGCGCCTCACGGACATCCGCCTGTCTGACTTCTCTTCTCTGATGCTTCCCGCCCTTTCGTTGATATCTGATGATCAGGCCGCCCTCCAGCAATTCAACGCCATTCCCACGCAGACCGAAGAGCTCGTTCCGGCGCAATCCGGAGAAGAGGTAGAAGAGCGTTACGGCATAATCGCGTAGCGCACGGATCGATCCTTTCTCCGCTTCTCTCGCGATCACGTCGAGAATGGCGTTCATCTCGTCTTCGGTCCAGGCCTTGGTCTTCTCGGTCTGATACAGACGCGGCGCCTTGGGGCGCCCGAGCGAGACCGGGTTGGCGGTAAACCCGGGGCGGTTCAGTTGCTGAGGCCGAGCTTGAGTTGAGAGAGGCTGGAGAGCTGCGCCAGAGACGTCTGTACTGCCTCGATCCAGGTCGCGGCGCTGGGGAGATTGCTGGCATAATGTGGAACAGGGAGGTCTTGAAAATATTTGTGCTCCGGTGGAATATGGGCGACATTCCAACGTCTTCTATCAATGTGACGCTGAGAGTCATGGGTGGATCCACAACCTCGCCCGGTATAACGATAGGCCGCCGTGGGGTTGAAGGGGCGAGAACCTCCGGACTTTGCGATTACGAATGGAGGGTTTTGCCGATCGGCCAGATTATGTTGGATCTACCGGTGAAATCTTATCGTATGGCCGATTGAGAAGAAGATGATCAAAAACCGATCCGATTTGTCCAAATTGCGAGTCAGGTAGTGATGGGCAAAGATATCACCATTCACCAATTAAAATATTAAGTACACAATCAGCTATCAGCCTTGAAAACTTCAACCCCCAAATCGGGAGAACATTTTATGTATAGGCATCGCTTGAAACGTTCTGCGTTCGTTATGATCGTGATGATCTGTGCTTTATCGATCATATCGTTCGCTAAATATTACCCGTTCGCCTCTCTGAAAGCTTCACAAGATACTTTCACCATTACCAATGAGACCGACGTGCTGCAAATCGTTTCGTCTAAAGTAGAGAAGCGGGATCTAGTG
>DATEFT010000027.1:0-4581 GCA_035280505.1 Blastocatellia bacterium
CAGGTCGCAACCGCTGACCAGGCCGAAACGGATCGTTACTGGAACGCGATCGTCGGCAACGGCGGCCAGGAGAGCGCGTGCGGCTGGTGCAAAGACAAATGGGGATTGTCCTGGCAGATTACGCCGATGGCCCTGACGAAAGCGATCACCGATCCCGATCCGGCTGCCGCCAAACGCGCGTTCGATGCCATGATGCAGATGAAAAAGATCGACATCGCCGCCATCGAGGCGGCGCGCCGCGGCTGAAGCGGCATCTTCGATGCGTGCATTTCGGCCCGCGTTTTCCTCCTGGTTCTCTCCTCGGCATTCGACAGCACTGAACGTCTTCATTGTGCTGTCGAATGTCAACAGAGATCGAATCCTCACCGCACCATTCCATTCTCGATCTCAATCCTGCTCAATTCCGCCTCCATGATCTCCTTGGCGATCGCCTCGATCTCTTTCTTCGCGTTTTCTACAATATAGTCTATCAATTCGAAATCCGCGGCGCGCCAGGATGGGGAGAAAATCCGGCAAATTTTACGTCAGATGCGAAAGTTGCCGGATTTTTTCACGTTATTTAATACGCGGATCCATACCGTAAATGCCTGAGTTAATTGACCGTCATTTTTCAGGTACGGTGCGGACCGACACCGGGCTAAAAGACTGAATCCAGTCTTTAACCTGGAACCTACAGGACGGTCTTGCACCCCTCGCGCACATGGGTTATTCCAGTGGATAATTTCGAGTGAGCGCGGCCTCGCAATCTGAGCCGCTGTTAAGATTCAGAAATCCGGAAAAAACATAACCGAGTGTGTGTAACCCGCTCATTTTCAATGATCAAGTGGGGACTACGATGTACGCGGTGGGCACGGGTCCCTGGAGCGGGTCGAATTTGGCAAAACCTCAAACCCTGCGGAGGCAGCTTATGAAAAAACGATCCAGGTTCGTCAACAGCATCATCGTCGGCTCAATAGTTCTTCTGGGCGCTCTTCTCGCGCGTGTTCCTCAAGGATTGGAAGCCGCGACCGCACCAAGCCGGCAGCTTGGGACTTCGGGTGCGCCGGTCCCCCCTACGGGACTTACGGTGGACATCAACAACAGCGGCCGCCCCATCTTGGAAGGGAACGAGCCCACCTATACGCCGTGGTCCGCCAGTCAAAACTGGTTCTCCGGCGGCGACACCACTTCGGCCAACTTTTCGGGCGTCACGGTGAGGTTCACCCGAAGAGGGTCCGTGGGGACCGGGCTTCAGTCGGGTTATTGGAAGCTCGGCGTCGAGAACAACGCCTACAATGTCAAGCTGGCCAGCGATGGCATCAAAGTGAACAATGGCGACTCCGGAGCCCAGATCGAAATGCGTATCTCCGGGCTCTCGGCGGGCGGCCATAGCGTCCAGGTCTATCACAACGATTGGGACAATCATGCCCCCGGCGCGGTCGCGCCACTGACGGTCTCGGTCAACGGCAGCACGGTCATTTCAAGCCTGCCCATGTCGGTGCGGGCCACCAACGCCACCCAGGCCGCGTCGTCCTATGTAACCTTCACCGCGGTCCCCGGAGAGGACGTCGTGATCCTGTTCCAGTCGAGGAACACGGCTACCTACAACAACGTCTACATCAACGGATTCGAGATTGATACCGCCAATGCGAAAATGCGGGCGACCAATCCGGTTCCCAGCAATGCGGATGAGCACGCAAACGCGGATACGGGATCGCTCACTCTGAGCTGGGGCGCGGCGCCCGCCGGCGTGGCTTCGCACGATCTGTATTTCGGCACCAGCCGCGACGCCGTCGCGGCCGCCATGCGCTATTCTCCGGAGTTCAAGGGCAACCTGACTTCGGCCAGTTACCAGGTCGGCGGCCTCAACAGCATGCTCACTTACTACTGGCGGGTGGATGAGATCAGTCCCTCCGGCGAGATCGCGAAGGGCCTCGTCTGGTATCTCCGTCCGCGGCATCTGGCCTTTCCCGGAGCGGAAGGGGCCGGCAGCTTTGCGCGCGGCGGACGCGGCGGCGTGGTCGTGAGAGTGACGAATCTCAACGACAGCGGTCCCGGCAGCCTGCGCGATGCGATTGCGGGCAACTACGGCCCGCGCACCGTCGTCTTCGAGGTCTCGGGTCTCATCACGCTGTTGACCGACATTATCATCGACGGGAACGCGCCTCCGATCACCGTCGCGGGGCAGACCGCGCCCGGCAAGGGCATTTGCGTGAAGCGGAAGCAGTTGGCCATGAGCGGCGCGCGCGACGCCATCATGCGTTTCATGCGCGTGCGGGTGGGAAAGGAGAGCGGCGAGACGCAAAACGGCAGCGGCATGGCGGGAGTGAATCACAGCATCATGGATCACTGCTCGATCAGTTGGGGCATTGATGAAGAGTTGAGCTCGCGCGGCGCGAGGAATATGACCTTCCAGAGGTCGCTCATTTCCGAGGCGCTGAACGTCTCGGGGCACGACAAGTACCCGCCGGGCACGGCCCACGGTTATGCCGCGAGCATCGGTGGGGACATCGGCAGTTTTCATCACAACCTGCTCGCGCATTGCTCAGGCCGAAACTGGAGCCTCGCGGGAGGTCTGGACGGCGGGGGCAGCGCCTCAGGCCGGCTCGAAATCTTCAACAACGTGGTTTACAACTGGGACCACCGCACCACCGACGGCGGCGCGCGAGAGGTCAATTTCGTCAACAACTATTACAAACCCGGAGCGGCCTCGACCCTGTTTGTCGCGCTCAACGCGCAATACGAGGGGGCCCCGGGAACCCAACAGTACTACTTTGCCGGAAATGTGATGCCCGGGTATTTCGACTTGAGCAATCAGACCGACGGACGGATGGCCTCCGGCAGCGTGCCGACGACCTACAGCCCCTGGGTGGGCGCCCCGTTCTTCCCGTTACCGGCAACGATCGATACCGCCATCAACGCCTATAAGAAAGTATTGTCGGACGTGGGCTGCAACCAGCCGATCATAGACGACCACGATGTGCGGGTGATCAGCGAGACCCTGAGCGGCACATATACCTATACTGGCAGTGTCAGCGGGCTTCCGGGTTTGCCGGACGCCACCGATGATGTGGGCGGCTGGGAAGATTACGGAAATGCGGTGCGTCCGGCCAATTGGGACACGGACAACGACGGCCTGCCCAACTGGTGGGAAGTGATCAAGGGTTTCAACCCGAACTCGCCGGCCGGTGACTTCTCCGACGGCAACGGTGATCCGGACGGCGACGGTTACACGAACCTGGAGGATTACTTGAACTGGATGGCCGAGCCGCACGTTGACTGCAAGGCGGGATCGTCTGTGGACATTGATCTAGCCGCCTTGAGCCGCGGTTACAGCAACAGCGGCCCGAGTTACTCGATCTCCGGCCGGGTCAACGGAACGGTGACGTTGGTGCACGGCCGGTATGCGCGGTTCACGCCGAGCGCGAGCGCCAAAGCGCTGGGAAGTTTCAGCTACACGGTGACCGATGGCGAAGGCGATACCATGACCCGCACCATCGGGATTCGGATCATCGGTCCGGGGGAGGCGATTACTCATCAATTCCCGATGGGCTTCGGGCTGCGGAAATAACGATGACCGAAACAATGTGATCTACAACCTATTACCTGGCGGGGCCGGCGCAGTCTGAGCCGGACCCGGTGACCACCTCGTGGCCCGGATGGATTGCCGTCGGCGACGCTCCGGAGGATCAGTGGTTCCGGGAGGCCATCAGGAACGGCCTCCCGGAAGACGGAACCTACGAACTCTGCGGACCGAAGATCCAGAACAATCCCGAGGGCTATCCGGATCACAGACTGATTCGGCCTGGTTCAGCCTCAAAACCTCTCCCGGCGCCTCTAACGATGGAAGGCCTCCATCGTCAGAAATGGCGAGGCGACCAGGAGAGCGAGGATAGCCCAACGGCCGAAAGGACGGCCCCGATCCATTCCGCAGGATCAATCGGCCGCCGAGCTTCCGGTTGATCCGCGCCGACGACTCCTCGGCCAGGCCTGTGTTCGACAGGCATCGCTAAAACAAACGTGATGTATCTTTCACGCAACTATAGTAGGAATCTCGCACTCCTTACGGCCTTCCGATGTCTTGCGGGTTGGAGTGAATACCAAAAATGAGACAGCTAGTTCAGGTAGGGCTCACTTCAGGGTACAAGTTCCTATTTACCATTAAGCAATCCGTTTGAAATCAGGCCCGAGCGGCTCAGTCACCAAACAATAGGTAAATTATGATCCGCTCGGTCTCATCGAGACTGACACCTTCCGTCCGATCAGCGTAAGCCAATTTGACAAATGCCCTGCCCATGTTACCCTACCGAGCCAAGCTGTGGTGACACCTGGATTCATCCGGCGCCATGATGAACGACGATAGGGACAGTAGACGCCTGAAGTTGGCCACCTGAGGAACTCCGGAGAGTTCGGGAACACTTTCGAAAGCAATTCCGAAAGTCGAAAAGACATTCACTGCCCACTCAGCACGAATAAGCCATGCCTGAAAGTATTACAATTGCAGCCTTCGTTTTTGGCGCGGTGTTGATTTTGCTGTCGCTGGCCGGCGGAAAGATCAAGCTTTTCGGCGCCGAGATTCAAGAGAGAGTAGGAACGCCGGCG
>DATEFT010000028.1:0-3024 GCA_035280505.1 Blastocatellia bacterium
TGGGCACCTTCATTCAGTTCTCGGTTTAGTCCCCTTCACCCGGAGGACGCGCCCATCCAGATCGTACCCGTTGAATTTTTCTTTGACTAGGTAGGCCGCCTCCATCGAATTCATGACGACGAGGGCGACGCCCTTGAATCGCCCGGTCTCCTGGTCTTCGATCAACTGACACAATTCCACCACTCCGATCGTACTGAAAAGCGCAAGGAGGTCCTCGCCGGTAGTGTCGGGAGAGAGATTACCAACCCATAACTTAGCTAACATTGTTGCCTCTTGGAAGGTAAGCCATATGATTCAGATCATATGGTCGATTCCAGAAAAACTGATGAAGGGAGTGACCCAAGCTCAGTTCCCAGTCAGCTTCTCCCAAGTGAGAGGCGTTATCAAGCAACTACCGCCTCAATCTCCGCGGCGAACAGCTTCAACGACAGTCCGAATTCATCACGGCCTCTTCTCGCCCAGACCAAAAACCGTCGGGTAGATCAGTTCGGACGCTTTCACCATGGTTTCGACGGACTCCATTTTCTTTCATAAGGCTTTCCCGAGCGATCGATTGGTAGCCATGGCGCCGCCAGGCCAGAGCCACGTTGCCCGTTCCTCGCATCCGGGTTCACCGGGCAAATACTTGCCGTAACGCACTATTTGCTTGAGCGATAGCTCCCCGCGCGGCGGCCGTCTCAGTCAGCACATTGAGCATGACGAAATCATGGATCATTCCGGCGTAACGCGTCGCCGTCACGGTGACGCCAGCGGCGGCGAGATTGCGCGCGTAAGCTTCGCCTTCATCACGGAGGACATCGCATTCTCCGGTAATGATGAGCGCCGGCGGCAGGCCACGAAGTTGATCGATCGCCGCCTGCAACGGCGACGCCGTCGGTTGGGCGCGGCTGGCCGCCATCGGAGCGTAGTGGTTCCAAAACCATTTCATCGCCTCGCGTGTGAGAAAGTAGCCTTCGGCGAATTGTCGGTAGGATGGCGTGTCGAAGTTGGCATCCGTCACCGGATAAAAAAGCACCTGGAGACGGATTTTCGGGCCGCCTCGTTCCTTGGCCAAGAGCGTGACGGCAGCGGCCATATTGCCACCCACGCTGTCGCCGGCTACTGCCAGATGCAAGGGATCGAGATTGAGGGTCCTTCCATTCTCCGCCACCCATTTGGTGACGGCGTAGGCCTCCTCAATGGCAACTGGGTACTGGGCCTCCGGCGCACGGGTGTAATCGACGAAGACCACCGCCGCCTTCGCACCATTGGCAATCTCCCGGATCAAACGGTCATGCGTCCCCTTGTCACCGAGCACCCATCCCCCACCGTGAAAATAGATCACCACCGGAAGCGCGCCGATGCGATCTTTCGGCCGGATAATACGCACTGCGACTTTGCCGCCAGGGCCTTCGGGGATGATGCAATCTTTGATCTCGGCGGATAGTTTTGCCACTTTTCCAGATTGCATCCCGGACAGTACTCCGCGGGCCTCTTCGACCGACAGTTCGTAGAGCCGCGGTCCGCCTTTAGCGGCCAGCTCATTAAGAAAGGCTTGGGCACCAGGCTCCATGATGGGATTCCACGAAGCCGGCGTCTCTGTACTATCCTGCATGAGTTATTCCTTTCGGTTCGATGATTAAGCGGGGCTTTCACGCTAGTTCACGAGGTAACCGGTTTGACCGTCAGGCCGCGTCTGATCACGACTTCGGAGACCTTTTGTAATGATAAGTCGGCGTGAGGGAGAGTTCCGTCCAATATTAGACGAGGTTGAAAATAATGAAGTAGACCGATTCATCTTGGTCTCCATAAGGGCTTTGCCGTGCTATCCGATCCGCGCCAGGTAATCGGCCAGCCTCTGATCCTTGATAATCAGATAATGTTCTGCGCGAGTCTCAATCAGCTCCAGGTGCTGAAACCGCTTCATACATAGTGACTGCCCGGTATATCGGCGAGGGCCTCGATCCGGCACAGCCCGGCCCAGATCAGTCCGGCATCGGCGGCCACGAGCCGTCCGATATATGCTCAAGCTGTGGGCTAATAATCGGCCAATCCGAGTTAACTTGCCGTCCAATAGTGAACAAGCCGGGAAAGAAAGGAGACTGAGAGCGGCTTCATCGCTCGTGGGTCTGGAATCGAATGAGAAAGAAAAAGCGACGAAATCACGTCGCCGTCACAGCGGTGGTCTTCACAACTTTTTCCGATGCCGATTAATCACCTGCGGCCGCTTAGGCGATCCGTGCCAGGTAATCAGTGAGTTTCTTTTCCCTGACGATCAGAAAACGCTCGGCGGTCGTCTCGATCAGGCCGAGGGTCCGAAATCTCTGCATAAACTTGCTGATCCGGGGCCGGGTGGTGCCGACCATCTCCGACAGCTCTTCATGCGATATTTTGTGCTCGATGCAAATGTTGCGTGTGTCGTTCTTGCCGAGTTTGTGAGCTAGTTGCAACAACGTCTGGCCCAACCGCTGCTCGCTATCCACCATCACGAGATTCGCGATCACCTGCTGCTGATCGGCAATCCGCCTCGCCAGATACTGCACGAACCCCTCCAGTAATAAGTCGTGGCTGAGGCGCGCAAAGAACCTGGAGCAAGAGATCTGCTTTAAATTCGCCTCCTCCATGGCCGCCGCCGCTTCCAGACGCGTGCCGACTCCCGACAGGCACAGTTCGCCGAAAATATCTCCGGCCGTGTGAATGGCCAGGATGCACTCCTTACCTTCCGGCGAGAACATCAGCAGTTTGATCTGGCCGCTTTCAATAAAATAGACGTTTTCGGCCGGGTCCCCACAGGTGTAGACATGATCGTGCTTCGCAATCTTGATGGCGCGAGAATTCTGCATCTCGTGTCGCAACGAATCATGCATTTGTTGCTTAAACGGTTCGGCTTGAGTAGTCTCCTGGATCATAATCGCGTCTTCTTTCGATACTGACTATATGAACAATTCCAACGACGAATGCCTGGTGAATCCACTGCGGTGATAGCACGGCTGCTCGCTTTGGAAGATGAGCTGTGCAGTTCAGATAGTCTGGCTGATTCCAGAA
>DATEFT010000029.1:0-5701 GCA_035280505.1 Blastocatellia bacterium
GGAACCGGCGGCGGCCTCAGTCGTGCGGCCACGATCAACCTGACCGTCAGCGCGCCGGCGACGCCCGACTTCTCGCTCTCGGCCAACCCGACGAGCGTGGCGGTAACTCGAGGCGCCAGCGGAACCAGCACCATCACGATCGCCCGCTCCGGCGGCTTCGCCGGCAGCGTCGCCATGACCGCCTCCGGCTTGCCCGCCGGCGTCACGGCCGCCTTCAACCCGGCCTCCGCCACCGGCGCCACCAGCACTCTGACTCTCACGGCCTCCGCCACCGCGGCTCTCGGCGCGGCGACCGTGACCGTCACCGGAACCAGCGGCGCCCTCACCCACACGGCGACGGTCGCCCTCACCGTGAACGACACCACCGGCGGCGGCACCGGCGGCGTCACGGCCACTCCGGTAGTCTCGTCGAGCAGCCCCTGGTTCAACGAGCTGCAGCTCAGGATCAACAACACCGCGCCGCTCACCGCGCTCTCGGTCGCGATCGTCGTTCAACGAACGACCGGCACCAGTTTCAGCGGACAGTACAATACGATCGGCGGACAGGTCCTCCAGACCAATGCCAGCACGGCGACGACGATCACGTACCAGTTCACGCTGGCCGCCGGCCAGACGCTCGGAGCGGGCACGAACAAGACCTTCGCGGCTCAGATCGGCGGCAACGGCACGGCGCATCCGACGGCGGGTGATACCTATACCATCACCTACACGACCGGAGGCGCGAGCTTCACGCAGACCGGCCACTTCTAAATCGAGCTCACCCCAAATCACACTCTCCGGTACCGCAATTCCCCGGTACCGGAGAGTTGATTGAGTCAGTGCTTAAGTTTCTTGAATGATGATCTCCTTCAGCCACCCTGGTCTCCATGACCTGTCGTTCCCGATTGAAAGATGTTGAACGCCGATCCGGTCGACGGACCCTGAGCTTCGATACTCACCGGTAAAATTGATCGATCGATCGGTGCTCCCAGGAGTCTGGTGAGGCCGTTTCACTGTCGGCCGATACCGAGCAGGTCTCGCGCACAAACGCGTTTGCCGCGCGCACTCTGAGCACCAGCGCGGTTCGGTTGATCCGCCGCTCAATCAATTATTCGACGCCGCCTGAGATAGTGCCGATACCACCCACACTTTCATGGTGAGCGAAGAGTTTGATCGTCGCCCCATCCAACTCACTCGTGACGTTGTCAACCAGGTACTCTGGAAATCAAGTTCTTTGGAATTTGAGAATCAAACCGCGAAATACGCGAAATACACGAAAGATTGATCAAGCTTGATGATTTCGCGTGTTTCGTCTGTTTCGCGGTCCAAATCAAAACTTCAAGACCTTTACTTTCCAAAGTACACAGTTATCCGGAAAGACTGAATTAGAGCACAGATCAAGTAAATTAAAGCTTTGCCGACTTTCATGAACCGAGGCGCCGTTCATACCTGAAGTGGGCAGGTACCGGCGCGTGTATCTACTCGTTTGAAAATGGAGTTTAAGTCATGCGTAATACCCTCTATTTTTTGCTGGGAGCAGCAATCATCGTCTCGCTGGCGCTGCGGCCCTCCAATACCAGCGCCTCGAATCAGAGCGCGGCCGGTCAACAACCGATGAACCAATCGGTCACGCCGCGTCAAACGGTCAGTCTGTCGAACTATGATATCCGCAAAGAGGCCGGCGCCTTCCGAACCAACGGGGTCGACCGGCTGGGGACGGCGATCGCCGCTCCCGACCCGGCCGCCGGCCGGAGAGCTCTTGAATCCTTGAGGGCGGATCTCTCCTCCGGCACAGGCGACAATCTGCAGGCGGAGATGAATGAAGCCGGCGTCCCGAAGGCGATCTTCAATACCGAGGGGCCGCTCTCGTTTCCTCAAGCCGGCACTCCGGATTCGATCGCGCGCGGTTTCCTGGCCGATCATGCGGACCTCTTCGGCCACACCGCCGAGATGAGAATCATGAACGAGGATCATGACCAGGAGACGACCTTCATCAATTACGAACAGACCATCAACGGCATCCCCGTCTTTCAGGGCCAGGTTCAAGTCGCCCTCAGTCAGAGCGGGCAGGTTCTGTCGGTGATGGAAGGGATGCTGATCCCGAAAGGCGAGATCAATACCACACCGATCCTGACCGAGAGCGAGGGGCTGCAGCGAGCCATCCTCCAGGCCGGCCAGCAGGCGCCGTCGGTCTTCACCATGACCAGGGATCGAGCCGCGATCGGTGAGCGAGCCACCTATCAAAACCCGTTGGGTGCGGGCCGTGAAGAGATCCTCTCCGATCTCAGGGTCATGCGGGTCGGAGAGCGGGCCGTGCTGGCGTGGCACTCCTACGTCGATGTCGGACCTAACGAGTGGTACGAGATGCTGGTCGACGCCGGCAGCGGAAAGTTGCTCTATCGGCGTAACCTCTATGTCGATGCCGCCCAGGGAACGGTCTTCACTACAAACCCGCTGGCGCCGCGCTCGCTCGTCTCTTTCGTCGGAGACACCACCATCAATACGTCCATCGGTTGGATGGGAACCTCGACCGGCACGTTTGGCAATAACGTCGACGCCTATCTCGATACCGACGGCAACAATCGGCCGGATGAGATCACTTCCAACGCCGAGGGCATTCTGAACGGACGCGCGTTCTCGGCGCTGCAGGATTTCACCTTCCCCTTCTCCACGACCGCCAATCCGAATACTCAGCGGGGGGTCGATGTAACGAGTCTCTTCTACTTCTGCAATATCGTCCACGATTTCGTCTATCGGCTCGGGTTCACCGAAACGGCGGGCAACTTCCAGGCCAACAATTTCGGCCGTGGCGGAACCGGCTTTGACGCGGTTTTTGCGGAAGCGCAGGATGGATCCGGGCTCAACAACGCCAACTTCGCGACCCCGCCCGAAGGAGTCAGCCCCCGGATGCAGATGTACCTCTTCACCGGGACGGCGATTCCGAGGAGTTCAAGCGAGGATGGAGACCTGGTGGTGCATGAATATGGACACGGCGTCTCGAACCGCCTGGTCGGCGGGCCGGGCAATACCAATTGCCTATTTGGAACCCAAAGCGGGGCCCTCGGTGAAGGCTGGTCCGACTACCTATTCGCCACGTTCTTCGGAAACGGCGTCTTCGGCGAATTCGTATCCAATAACACGGTCCGGGGCCTCCGCCGCGCCGCCTACACCGTTCCGGCCAATACGGTTCACGATTCATATGCCGACGTGGGAAATCCGATCTTTGAGGTCCATAACGACGGCGAAATCTGGGCGGCCACGCTGGTCGATCTGGAGGCCACGCTGGGCAGGACCGTCACCCGCCGATTGGTGGTGGAGGGCATGAAGCTCACTCCGTGCAATCCGTCTTTCCTTAATGCTCGCAACGGCATCCTGAGCGCCGATCAAACGCTCAACCGCAGCGCGAATGTCTGCACCATCTGGCGAGTCTTCGCGCGTCACGGCATGGGCGTCTCGGCCATCGGTAACGATGGGACGATTCACGTTGCCGCCGCCGATATTCCGACTACCTGCCCATAACCCGACCTAGTTTCGGTTCAAAACGCGAACCCCGCGAAGACCAATCGCTTCGCGGGGTTCGGAGTTCCAGGGGAAATTCCAAATCCCGGGGAGAGCCGATCGATGGTGAAACACGCGAAATTGCCCAGCTTTCGCGCATTTCGCCGATTTCGCCGATTTCGCGGCTACTAACTTCGATCGAAGCCTCTCTTGCAAACTTCAAGGGCGTTAAACAAGATCAGGTACCACCTTACAGTTACATAACAGCTAGATAAAATGCGGCGAGCCTTCGGGCCTGATAAAGGTCGGAATGGACAACGCTCATTGCCATATTGTAGTATGGTACTCGGCGTTCGGTTCGATCAGCTAACGAACGTTTCTTTACACATCAAAGGTTCATTCCGGGTGACCTTGGCATAGCATAGCTTAGGAATGAATCGATCTCCCGTTATTACAGAATACAGGACCACGCTTCAAGCTCAGGGAGGCGGTGTTTTTGTTGTTGGGAAGTACTGCGGGCGAACTCGAGATCCGTGACGGGTACCGATCACCTGCGGTAGTGGTATTAAACGATGGCTACCCTCGGCTATCTTTTTCAGGAGCACGATACATGAAAAAATGGAGCTTTCGTTTGACGGCATTCCTGCTGGTAATCGGTTTGTCGCTGATATCCCTTCAATTTCCACCGGCCCAGGCATCGGACCACACCGACACTCCGCTTCACGTGGAGGCCGGCAGAGATGATGCGCGGTTGACCGACTTTTGGACATTCGTTCAAGATGGCCGGTTGGTCCTGATCTTGGGGATTAATCCATTTCTCCCGGATGAGGTTCAGCAGTATGTCTTTCCGACCGATGTAACCTACAGCTTCTTCATCGATCGAAACAGCAGAGTCAAGTACGACAACCCGGTCAACAACGCGGCCTTCGGGGGAACCGTCGAGACCCCGAGCCAGATCCGGGAAGATGTGACGTTCAATGTCACCTTCGACTGGCATAATCGGCCGCAGGTCGAGATCGTCACCGACTCCGCCCCGGAAAAGGCGCGGCTGAGGAATGAGATGCGGATCTTCACCGGGCTCCGCGCGGAAGCCTTTATCTTTGCCCCATTCGTCAAGAAGAATATCGCCGCGATCGTCATCGACGTTCCGCTCAACCTCGTTAAAAACAGCAATAATCCGTTGCTGCTCTGGACCACCAGCAAGGTCGATGGATTCGCCGGACCGTTCCAGGAGCTGGCCGGACGAACCCTCAACTCCCAGTTCGATGAGAAACTGGCGCTGAACTTTATCCATCCGAGTCAGCACCAGGCCGCGCTCGGATTGAATCCGGACCTGGTCATTCTCAATCCCGCGGCCCCTTCCAGGTTTCCCAACGGACGGCCGCTCGGTGATGACATCGTCGATCTGGTGGCCGCACTCCCGGCGCCCTTCAACGATAGCCGGGCGTTCAATCTGGAGTTCGACCTGGCCCAGTTCCATGCCACGGTGAACGACGTCGCGCCTACTCGGAACGTATTTCCGTATCTCGCCAACCCCAACCCGCACTAGGCCGAAGGGGCTGAAGAGAATTCAACTCTGATCAAATCGGCGGCAATTCCCGGTTCGAACGGATCTCGAATGATGAGCGTCCGGGCCGGGAGTTGCCGCGCATTCAGACCTGTTCTCCGAGGATACTGACGAACCATGAATACTCGCATCTTTCCGGTCGTCGTGTGCATGGTCTGGCTGTCGGCCTGTTCGACGTCCAAACCCGCCCCCGCCAACCTTGAATCGAGCGACAATCTCGAGGCCAAGATTGCGTTCTTCGAGAAGAAGATAGAGAGCCATCCCACGGTCGCCGCCGCGCACGCCAAGCTGGGTGGATACTACCTGCAGAAGGCGAAGGAGACCCATAGTGTCGATTGGCTACAGAAAGCCCGGGCCTCCGTTCAACAATCGATCAAGATCCAGCCCTCTCTGGAGGCCTATCGAATCAACGCGGCGATCTGCGGTTTCGCCCACCAGTTCGCCTGTGCCGTGGAATGGGGCCAGAAAGCGGTCCGAACCTATTCCCACGATTTCGTCTCGGTCGCCATCCTGGCGGACAGCTATCTGCGGACGGGGCAATCCGACCTCGCCCTCAAGACGCTGGAGATCCAGGGAACCGAGGCCGAGAACAGCTATGAGCTGGCGGAGGCCAGAGCGGTGATCCTCGCCGAACTCGGCCGCCTGGACGAAGCCCGA
>DATEFT010000030.1:0-3202 GCA_035280505.1 Blastocatellia bacterium
CCTGGAGATGCTCAATCCCGATCTGAAGCGTGGTGTCACGCCCCCGGGAGTCGATCATCTGCTGCGCCTGCCCACGGGTAAGGGCCGGTTGCTGGCCGCCGCGCTGACGCGGATTCCGGCCGAAAAACGGGCCACCTGGCGAATGCTGACGGCCCAGAATAGCGACACCTTCGAAACGATCAGTCGTCGGACCGGCGTTTCGGCGGCGGCCATCGAGCAGGTCAACGGAGGTGTGCTCAAGGCCGGCCAGAAGGTGATTCTGCCGGTGGGCGGAAGTGTTAAGAACGTCGTCTTTTCATCAGCGCGAGGCATGGTCGCGACCCCCGGTGCGGCTACCGGATCGGCCAAGATCATCGCCTACAAGGTCAAGGCTGGTGAAAATCTGGGCGATATCGCCGGTCGTTATAACACGCCGGTTCGCGACATCGCCGCGCTCAACCGGCTGAGCGCAACTGCCAAGTTGCGTCCCGGCCAGGTGATCAAGATTCCGGTCCGCGCAGGCCGGTAGTTCTTAATACTAGGGCAAAGAGAGTGCGAACAACGAGGCCCGAAGCTGACCGATGTCGGCTTCGGGTCTCGTTCTTTCAATGAAGGTTTCGGTCTTTTTTTCTTAAACCGCGAAATACGCAAAGAAAAATGGTCGATTTCGCTTATTTCGCGGTTTCGAATCGAACTTACAGGTCACTCCCAACTCATCGGCTGAAAAATAGAATAGATCTTCCAGATCACTTCCAGTAATTGCGATCCAGCGTTCGAAAATGGACGGCTTCGGAGATATGGTTCTCTCCGGTCTCGGCGGCTCCCTCCAGGTCCGCGATCGTTCGGCTGACCTTGAGAATGCGATCGTAGGCGCGGGCGGAGAGGCCGATCTTCATAATCGCCCGCTCGAGCATCTGTTGAGACGATGGGGTCAGGCGGCAGTGTTTGCGAATCAGCCGCGGCGGCATCTGAGCGTTGCAATAGATGAATTCGCCGGCGAACCGCCGATGCTGAAGCTGGCGCGCCTTGACGACCCGCTCGCGAATCTCCGCGGAGCCTTCGCCGCTCTCCTGTGCCGAGAGCTCGCTCACCCTGACTGCCGGGACATTGATATGGATGTCGATCCGATCGAGCAGGGGCCCGGAGATCTTGGAGATATATCGTTGGATCTGGGCCGGCGTGCAGCGGCACTCCCGGGTGGGATCTCCGTGGAAACCGCAGTTGCAGGGATTGAGCGCGCCGATCAGCATAAAACTGCTGGGAAAGGTCAAAGACATGGCCGCGCGGCTGATCGTCACCCGCTGGTCTTCCAGGGGCTGGCGAAGCACTTCGAGCACGTGGCGCTCGAATTCGGGCAGTTCGTCCAGGAACAGCACGCCATGATGTGCCAGGCTGACCTCGCCGGGCCTGGGAATCGAGCCCCCGCCGATCAATCCGGCATCGCTGATCGTATGGTGCGGCGAACGGAAGGGCCGGGCCGTCAGCAGCCCGCGCGCATCGGTGTATCCGGCGACGCTGTGGATCTTGGTGGTCTCCAGGGCTTCCTCGAAGGTGATGGGCGGCAGGATGGTCGGGACCCGTTTGGCCAGCATGGTCTTGCCGGATCCGGGCGGTCCGATCATGAGCAGGTTGTGCCCTCCGGCCGAGGCGATCTCGAGGGCGCGCTTGGCGTACATCTGGCCGCGCACTTCGCTGAAGTCCACGGAATATCGGCTGTCGGAACTGAACATCTGCTCGATGTCGATGTGCAGTGGAGGCGGCCACTCTTCGGCCGTAATCAGCGAGACGACCTCGCGGAGGTTCTGGACGGGATAGACATCGATTCCGCCGGCCACCGCGGCCTCGCGCGCATTTTCCGCCGGCAGCAAGACTCTTTTGAAACCCCGCATCCGGGCCGCAATCGCGATCGAGAGCGCTCCCCGGATCGAACGCACGCGACCGTCGAGAGCCAACTCTCCGACCAGCAGGATCCCATCGAGCGTCTCCCGTTTCAGTTCGCCATTGGCGCCCAGAATTCCCACGGCAATCGGCAGATCGAAGGCCGACCCCTCTTTTTTGACATCAGCGGGAGCCAGATTGATGGTGATCTTATATGCGGGAAAGAAGAAGCCGCTGTTGTTGATGGCGGCCCGGATGCGTTCACGGCTTTCACGGACCGCGAGGTCGGGCAACCCGACCATCGTGACGACCGTTTCGTGCAGGGAATCTCCGGATCGCGGAGTCAGGTCGATTTCGATTTCGACCAGTTCGGCATCGATGCCGTAAACGGCGGCGCTGAGTGTTTTATAGATCAAAGCACACCTCCCACAGACTCGGTCTTTGGGGTGGCGGCTACCATTCTAGGTGATCTTAAACCGCGAAACACGCGAAATACGCTAAAACTGGTCAATTTAGCGTATTTCGCGTGTTTCGCGATTTAACCCGAAAATTAATGAGCGCGTTAGTCTCTTCTTCATCAGAGATCGCACGGAAGTGCGATTAGTGCGCGATACAGATCTTGATACTACTGTTTCAGTCTCTTCTTCATCAGAGATCGAAATTTCACTGCCAGGATTCCTTGACCGAGGCCGAAGGAAGGAACTGATGGAAGACCAGTCCTCGTTGGACCCCCTGTCGTTCGGGCGTTTCCGGATCGACCCAGTGGTTGATGGGCTGCTGTTCGTAGCGCATCCAGTTCTGAGTGAAATCCAGTCCGAGGAGCGCGACGAACCGATCGAAGAGCGGCTCCCGGTTGTTTTCGTAATCCAAAAAACGCGGCATCGTCAACACTATACCGCGTCCGGTGTGAACACTCCAGCGAAAAGGCAACAAAGTGTGCTCAAAATAGACTTCGGTTCGCTTGACCAACTCGACGATCGCGACTCGCGTGTAGGTGGCCAGGTCTTGCGACCGTCCGAGGACCACCGGATGGCGCGGATGGCGAAAGTAGTCCACCCAGTCGGGCCGGTTCAGGTAGAGCGTCAACCGCGGGCGAAAGAAGAAATTTCGTTTGAAGGGGTTGATGGTACCTTCCAGATTGGTCTTGTACTGGCGCCCCTGATATTCGAATTTCGACCGCGTCGAGGCCACCGAGAGAATCTGACAATGCTCCAGGTCCGTATCGACCATCGTGCTGTCATGGGTGAAGACATAGCTGAATTCCAGCCCGCGGGGGTCGACCCACTCACCCATGGTGCTGCAGAGATGGCCGTAGATGGTCGCCGGCGGAGGCATGGGAAAGGTC
>DATEFT010000031.1:0-9214 GCA_035280505.1 Blastocatellia bacterium
ATGCCGAGCTTGTGGGCGGCCGCGAGCCCGGCGCAGACCTGCCGGGTGATGCTCAGAATCATCTCCATCGGCAGCGGCCCCCGCTCGCTCAATACTTCGCGCAGGTTCCGGCCCTCCAGATACTCCATCGCCACGTAGATCTGGCCGTCGTCGGTGACCTGGCTCTCATAGATCGTGACGACATTGAGATGATTAATGAGGCCGGCCGAAGCGGCCTCCTTCCCGAAGCGCCGGACGGCCTCCGGGTTCTCCGAACAGGCCCGATTGAGGACCTTCAGCGCCACCCGCCGGCGGCCGACGCGCAGTTGTTCGGCCAGGTAGATGTCGCCCATTCCGCCCTGACCGAGCAGACCGACGATCCGGTAGTCGCGGGTGATCTGGTCGCTGAGCCCCGAGTTGGATCCTGAGCTGTCGGGCAACGAGATGGTCTTGCGTGTGTTTGAAGGGATTCGATTGTTCATTTGAGTTGTCCGTTGGCTTTGGCTTGTCGGATCAGGAGTTCGAGCTCTTCCGAGTAAGCCTTCAGCGAACCGGAACTGGCCCGTCGTCGATAGAGATCCATGAATTTCCGGAATGAATCCACGGCCTTTGCATACTTCTGGCTGTTCCGATAAGCGGCGGACAGCGTCAAATAGGCATCGGCCTTGATCAGGTCGGAGTCGGGAACGGCTTCGCTCTGTTTGAGGGCGCGCTCGGCCTCGGCGATCGCGCGCTCGGCCTGCCCCTGCAACAGATAGTTCTGCGCGCTGGTGTTGAGGATCAGGACCTGGCGCAACCGGTCGGGCCGGCTCTGGGCCAGCCGGGCGGCCTCCTGCAAGCTGGTCCGGGCCCGGTCGAGATAGCCGTCCCGGCCCGCCAGCGTCTCATCGCGCTCGACCAGGCCGGTCAGGGCCTTCGCCAGAATGTGATGGGCTTCGGCCAGGGCCGGCTCGCTGGCGTATCGCCCGCCGCCCAGGACCACGTGCGAGAGCGAGAGGCGTTTGAGGCCGCGCGAGAACGAGACCTGTTTGCGCGAGACCTCGTCGAAGAGTTGCAGAGCCCGCTCCGCCTCTTTGACGGCCTCGAGCCGTTTCTCCTTCTCTTCCCGCGGCGTCAGGACATCGGCCAGAATCATATGGGCCGGCGGCGAGTTGGGATTGTTGACGATGGCCCGCCGCAACTGCGTCTCCGCGCCGATCAGGTCTCCGCGCCAGAACAGCAGATCGCCCAGGATGACCCGGGCATAATCGAAGTTGGGATGGGTTTTGATGACGGTCCGGAGTTCCTGCTCCACGTCGGCGACGTTATCCCCGGCCCGGAATCGCGCATCGGCCAGGAGGGTCCGGGTTTCGTAATCGGTCGGCCGGAGCTGCAACGCGGCGCCGAAACTGGCGACCGCGTCTTTGCGGCGTCCCAGCGACTCTTCGGCGCGCCCGCGAAAGACCAGGGCGTCGGCGAAGGCCCCGCCGTTGACCTGCAGGGCGCGGTTGAGCAGTTCGATCGCCTCGGCGAACTTCTGCTTCTTAAATTCATCCACTCCCCTCCGGTAGAGTTCGGAAGCCTCCGCGGCCGGCTCCCGCTCGTCGCGCAGGTAAATATTGATCTGCTGGCCGGAGCGGGTCAGCGACGGATCTTCATCGCTCTCGCTGAAGGTGATGTTGACTTCGAAGACCAGCGATTCGCCGGGCCTCACGGTCGCCGGCCGCGTCTCCTTCCGCGCGCCCTTGGTGAAGGAGAGCTGATGCTGTCCGGCCCGTACTTTCAGCGTCCGCTCGACGCGGCCGTCGAGCGTGCCGACGGACCGATCGTTCAACGCCACTCCGACCTCGTCGATTCCCGGAGCCCGCAGGACCAGGGTCCCATATTCACCCGGCGGCGCGGCGCCCTCCTCGCCGTCGCCCTCGGCATAACGCACGACAGAGAGCGGCAGGTTGTTGGCGCCGTAGACGTCGGTGTTGTAATGCGGATGCTGTTTCTGTTCGGTGCGGCTCGGCACTTCGTTGAGCAGATAGGCGACCAGCTCGCTGAAGGTGACCATGCGATCCTGGTCGCGATCGGCGTTTCCCCGCAGCCCCTCCAGCAGCGAGTAGGTGAAGACTCCATGCTTGAGGTCGTCCGGCTCATACGATTTCTCCGTCTGGCCGGCGGCCGAGATGAAGCCGACGCCCTGGGGCACGCGTTTCATCTCTTCCAGCAGTCTGGAATTGGCGCGAGTGTCAAGATAGACGCCGCGCCCGCCCATCTGCACTCCGGCGCTGTGACAGGTGTCGGAGAGGATCAAGCCCTTCCGGGCCGGAATCTCGCTCACCAGTTTGCGGAAGACGTCCATCCGCAACCCGGTCTGCGCGACCTTCTTCTCGTCGGGATAGGTGTCGTGCAGAATGAAGTACGGAACCTCCTCGGTCGTCGCCGACTGCTGGTTGAACTCCGGGATGATCACCCCGTGAGTCGCGATGTAGAGCACGAAGTAGTCCTCCGGCTGGGAGTCCTTGAGCGAGGCCAGGGCCCGCTCGACCTGCCCCTTCGTGGCCTGCTCGTCTTTGAGCAGGATCAGATGGCCGCCCTCGGCTTCATCGCGAAAACCGCCGCCCTCCTCGCTGCGCAGGAAATCATAGATCGCCTGCGCATCATCCGCCGCGTATTTGAGGTTGGCGATCTGGTTGGCCGCCAGGTCCTGATCTCCGTACTGATAGCGCGAGACCCCGATGATCACGCCCCGGCGCTGCGGCAGACGGCCGGATCGGACCTCCTCACTCGTGGCCCCCACCTTGATCCGGACGCCGCGCTCGCCCGGGCCCTGCGCGGCCGATCGGAACCGGGCTGCGCCGGCAGCCACGAACAGGCCGAGGATCGCGACACTCACCGTCAAGTACTTATGCATCTGACGACCTTTCGCGTATTTCGCGGTCTCGATTGGTTCGCGAGACCGACTGTTCAAAGTCTTCCATCTCAGGGGTTGACGATCTGAGGGCCGTCGAGCGCCACCGGCAGCTCCTTGCTCTCCTCCTTCTTCCCGGCGGCGATGGCCCCGGCCGTGACCCCGACCGCCACCGTGGCCAGCACCGGAATCAGAGTGGCCGCCGAAAAGAAGGTCGCCGCGCTCGTCACACCGATGGTTCCGGCCGTCGCGAAACTGGTGCCCTCGACGATCGCGGTCAGGGTCACCAGACCGGGCTCGAGGCCGGCGCTGAAAGTCGCCCGGGCCACCCCTTTCTGATCGGTGAAGGCCCGGACGGAGCTGCCCCGGGTCTGCTCCGTGGACAGGACTCCGGTGAACTTGCCGCCCTTGGCGCCCAGCGTGATCACCACCGGGACGTCGGGGACCGGGCGATCGTTCTCGTCGGTCACGCGATATTGAATCTCGCGGGCGCTGCGGGCGCGGACGCTGAGATTGGTGGTCAGATCCAGCGGGCGAATCACATACCGGCGCGCCGCCGCCGGGGTCTGCACCGGTTGAAGCTGCGCCTCCCCGACGGCCTCACCGGAACCGTGGACCGCAGGCCCGACCACCCAACTGCCGACATGGGGCGGCGGTTCCATCCCCAGGGGTTCGATCAGGACCTGGCCGTCACGAAGGGTCAGACGGAATCGCGCTCCCGTGAAGGCCGTGAAGGTCAGCCCTCCGGCGCGAATGAGGGCGCTTCCCTTCTGATCGAGCTTGACGACCAGCCCGCCGTTCGTCAGCGTCGCCATCAGCGTGGGACTCTGGCTCGGGTCGTCCGGCAGCATCCTGAAAGCCGCCAGCCGCGCCTCGGTGCCGCCGGTCAAGACGACCTGGCCGATCGTGTCGAGAGAGACGTTGGCGCTGGTATCGACCGGAACCTGCAACAGTTCATTGCCCCAGAGCAGCCCCTCGTGCGTGACGCGGCCGTCGATCGTCATCGCGTTCATGGCCTCGATCGTGCCGATGCTCTGCGGGCCGGGTTCGCGCCTGGGGCTCATCGTACGGATCAGCCGTTCGCGAAGAACGGAGGCCGTCACCGCGTCGATCTCCTGCGCCGCCATGGGCGGCGACATGTCGGGCGGCAACTTGACGGCCCAGTTTCCGAGGTCCCGAACCATGCCGCCGGAGGTCTCGACCACGGCTCGCCCTTCGCGGATTCCGGCGCGAAAATGGCTCCCGTTGAGAGCCGAGAACGCCGCCTCGCCGACCTGCACGTAGGCGCCGGCCCGCGGGTCGAGATCGACCACGACCTCTCCGCTCAGGAGCGAGGCGACCAGGGCTCGATGGGAAAGCTCACCGGCCAGGCCGGAGGCGCTGGCCCCCAGCCTGACCGACGTGCCGCCCGTCAACAAAACCTGGCCGATGCCTTGCAGTTCGACGCGGGTCGCGACGCCCGCGGGCGCCTGGAACAGCTCGTCCCCCTCAATCAACTTGCTCTCTACTCGCTGCTCATCGATGGGCGCCGAACCTGACGGTGGGTCCGAACCGGCATAGGCTGCGCGCATCGGCAGCCAGACAGGGCTCGCGCCCAGAATCAGACAGAGACTGGTGGTTAAGACTTGAGATCGATTCATGGCTCTTGATCCTCGGATAGATGACTGAGTACCTGGGAAAGTGAATTTCTTGAAGTTTTGACTCAAAACCGCGAAAGACACGAAATGCGCGAAGGCCTGATAGTCTCGCGTCTTTCGCGTGGTTCGCGGTCTGAATCTCAAAATCCAAAGAACTTAAAAGGATAGATGACTACAACTCGGAGACCTTCAGCGTCGGCAAGATCACAATGGCCCCGGCGCCGGGTTCGGACGTGGACTGAACGAGGCTCTTTCCGGCGGGAGCGACCGTCTCGGAGCCGGCCGCGGCCAGGGCGCCGCCGACCTGAATCTTGACCGGGTTGGCTGTTGCGCCGCCCCCGGTCAACACGACCTCCACCTCGCCTCGACCGTACAGACTTCGCGGCAACGGCACATTGACTTGATCCAGACCGACCAGCTCGCCCTGCGCTCCCGCATAGAGCACGGGAACCTCGATCCCTCCGACCTTGACGCCGATTCCCGATCGAGCGCCGAGATACCGGAGCCCGGTGCCGTAGAGCACCAGGAAGACCTGGTCGTCGGGCGAGCCCGGACCGATCGGCACGGCGACCAATCCGTTCCGCGCCGCATCGAAGCGAACCGCCGGTTCGTAACGCTGCCGGCCGTCGGCGCCGATCCGAAAGACCTGCGCCGCCGCGAGCCCCCGGCCGGTGGCATCCGCGCTGAACAGTCCCGGGGCCGAACCGGCGACCTGCGCCAGGCCCAGCGAAGCCAGTTCCTGTCCCCTGATTACGCTGACGGTGGCCGCGCCCGGCCTGGTTCCCGGAGGAATCTGGTAGTTGATCTGCCGGGGCGAGACGAAGAAGAGCGGAGCCTCCCGCTCGATTCCCTGACCGTCCCTGATCAGCACGCGGGTGCCGGCCAAGGAGGTCGGAAGCTGCGGCGACGAAGCGCCCGCCGTGCCCGTGGCCAGGTTCGTGCCGAACGCGGCCACGATCGATTCGCACGCGACCGGTTCGCCGAAGCTGGCGGCCGAGACGCTCACGACTCTCGCTTCCATCACGCCGAGGGCGGCCGAGGCGGCGGTGTCGTTCGACTCCTGATCGAAGACCGTCACCCGGACTCCGGCGATTCGCGGCTGGCGCGCAGCCCCCGTGAACCGCTGAGCGACGGTCACACTCTGACCCATCACGAGATTGGCCTGCGCGAGAGCCGGCCCCGGCGCGGCATCGATCGGCAGCCCGACCGCGCCTCCGGCCTGATCCAGAAATTGATAGCGCACCACGTTGAGATCCAGATTGGGATCGTAGACCGAATATTCGACCTCGAACTGATCGCCGGAGCGCGTGAAGGCCACCAGCGGCGCGCGCCGGAGGTCGATCGGATGAATCAACCTGGCCGCCGTCGTGACGCGGCCCTTGAGGTCGATCGTGAGCGGAGCGCCGGCCGGCGGCGCGATGGTGAGCCTGGACGAGAGGACCGGCGGCAAGACCTGGTTGGCCAACAGCCCGCGGTTGCGGCTGCTCACCAGCGGAATCAGCGGATTGAATCGCACGCGGAACCGGCGGCTCTGACCGCCGGGAATCGACACGGCGGCGGCGCCCGGACCGACCGGCAAAGGCGTCTCGTTTCCGCCGGCGTCGGCGATCAGGATCGGGAAGAGTGCGCTGTCGTCGGAGTCGAGGAGCTTTCCGCTGCCGACCTCGGCCCCGGTCCGATTGAGAGTGAAACCGAGGAGCGCGGTAGCACACCCGCGATTCTCGATCGTGAAGGTCTCCGACGGCGGATTCGCGCTCGGCTCGCGCCCCGCCGTGACCGTGCCGAAGTCGATCGCCGACCGGCCGCCGGTAATCACCAGACTGCCGGTCACCGGAGCCAGGTCGAGGCCGGTGGCGGCGGCGTTATCGGCCGGGTTCCGGTCGGGCGCCGACGAACTCACCGCGACCCGGTTAACGATCGCGCTCCCGCCGCCCTCACAGTTCGCCGTCGCCACGATGGTCACCTGCTCCGAAGCTCCGGGCGCGAGAGACGGAAAGGCCACCACCCGGTTATTTCCGGTTCCGCCGCAAATCCCGCCCCCCGTCGCCGCGCAGGAGATCGCGGTCGCGCCGGCCGTCAGATCGCTCGTCAACGTGACGAACCTCGCGGCAGTCTCGGGATCCCGGTTCGCGACATTGATCCGGTAGGTGAGGTTGGAGCCGGGCGTGACCGGGTTCGGCGAGGCCGTCTGCGTGACCGCCAGATCGGTGTTGACCGGGCGCATCAGGAACATCGAGGCCGAGACCGTCGCCTTTCCGCCGACCGGCAGCTTCAGCGAGTTCGCGCGATCGCGGCCGAAATAGTAGATGACCGCCGAGTCTCCCCCGTCGCACTCCGCGCAATTCGCGCGGCCGGAGATCGGCAGGTTGGGATTCACCGCATAGTCGAACGAGGTGACGTTCGACCTGGGCCAACTGACAAACTGCAACAGGTCCGGCGCCGTCGGCAACGGTTTCAAAGCCATGGGACCGAAGGCCGTCCCCAGGGTGAAGAAGGTCGGAGAACTCGCGTTGCCGTCATTGTCGACGATCCGGTACTGCGAGAACTTCGGGTCCGGAAACTCCGTCTCGGTGGTCCGCACCATCCCGTCCGGGCCCAGCTCTTGAAGCGTCGGGCCGTCATCGGCGCCGATCTGATAGTCCCACAGGTACCGGATGCCGACCTCCAGCGGCGACGCGCCGTTGTTGACGACGCTCGTCGTCACTTCGATGGTCGAGTCGTCGAAGGTGGTCCCGTTGACGTTGACGTCCTGAGTGATGGTCATGGCGTCGGGCGTCGCCGGCGGACCGGGCAGCACGTAGGTGGTCCGAATCCCGGTCGTGCCGAGGGGCGAGTTCGAGGCGTACTGAGCCAGCGAGAGAACCCGGCTGGACGAGGGAGGCGGTTCAGCCACCACTCTCTGGGCATAATCGGTATTGGTCGTGTACGAACGAACCGTGTTGAAGGTCGTCCCCAGATTGAACAGCAGATTACGCCCCGGACCGGCCGGATGGGCCGGCCCCGTCGTGGCGGTGTAGCGCCCGGCGGCATCGACGGAGAGGTTGTAGATCGTATTCCCCACCGCGCCACCGGCCTGTTCCGGCGAGGCGTGAGGTTGAGCCCCGGTGTAAGCCTGGTGCGAGATCCTGCTTCCGGCATCGGCGATCAAGCAGATCACAATTGTACCTACTATCAGAAGCCGACGGTTTAGAGGCCGCAGATTGCTTCTCATACTATTTACCTATCTTTGTTTGTCGGCTGACGGGGGGTGCGGAACGACGTGATCGACCAATAGAGTTATTCGGCGAACCGGATTACGGCCCACCTGATCGAAGATATTCACGCGATAGACTTATGGCAACGAGCGTCAGCAGTTATTGAGGCACAGGGAATGAGGCACAAATCGGGTATTTTTTGGAACCAGATACCATGGGGAGGTAAATTGTGTGGTCTATGTCGCGGCTTCAGGCATGAAAGGAGTAACTACAAATACCATGAACGGCCGAAAGCTAATTAACAAAGCCCAACGACGGGGCGCAGTCTACAATGTGCCGGTTTGAGCGGTCAATAAAAAAATAACGAAAGAGGCGAAAAACTTCCACCGCCTGCCGATTTTGTTAACTTCAATAGACATCCGAATCGGTACCGCGAGCGATAGCGAGCGGATCTCTACTATAACCGCTCGCGGTACCGATTCAATCAGGCGACCACGACCGGAATCCCGCCCAGGCCGGTGATCATCTGCTCCGCCCGCCATTCGGCGAGGGCCGAGATGGTCAGAAAGGGATTGACGCCGAGCGAGGTCGGAACGGTCGCGCCGTCGGTGATGTAGAGCCCCTGGTGCAGTTGGCCCTGCGCGTTGTAGACCTGACCGAAATGATTGACCACGCCGGTCGTATGGCTGTCGCCCATGACGCACCCGCCCAGCGGATGCGCGGTCACCAGCGTGCGAAAGGGGATGAAGCCCCAGAGCGGATTCTCGACATAGGAGCCGCCGAGGGCCGTGGTATGTTGGAGCAACTGGGCGTTCATCTGTTGGAAGATGGCCTGCTTTCCGGCTCCGGACCAGCGGACCTTCGCCTCGTCGGTCAGCGGATCCAGTTCGATCCGGCCGCCCTGATTGTCATGCCCGTTCACCAGGTAAGCGAGGGTATGGTTGAGCGCGCCGCCCTGCAGTTGAGGATCGCCGAACAGATCGCGCAACCGGCGCCCCGCCTCGTTCAGGTTGTCGAAGAAATCGTCGGGATCGGTATCCTGGCCGATCACGAACGAGAGGGCCAACCGGACCGTGTCCACGTACATCAGCGGGATCGAGAGGTCTTCGGCCTTGAACCGTTCCAGGAGCGGCCGATGGGTGTTGTACCTGACGCGGGAGACGATGGTCGGCCCGGGATGCAGAAGTTGTCCGGGACCGGGCTGCAACCGGCGAGCGCGGTCGCTGTTGGGATAGGCTCCCCATCCGAGGTCGTCGGTCCGTTGATCGGTATTGTAGGCCACGCCGAAGAAGTCACCGTTGCCGCCGAAGTGCTCGCCCAGGCCGTCGGGCAGACTGAGGCCGGCGCGTTGCGAACGCAGCATGATCCCGGTGGAACCGAGACTTCCGGCCGCGACGATCACCAGCCGTTTGGCCCTGAGGGTTCCCTCTTCGGCCTGCCCGACCGGGCTCTCCCGCCGCAGATAATGGACCAGATAGCCTCCGGCCGGATCCGCGCTGAGGTGTTTGCATTCGACCTGCGTGAAG
>DATEFT010000032.1:0-18026 GCA_035280505.1 Blastocatellia bacterium
GTCTTTGAGATTGACCTCGACCTCCGAACTGTTGTCCCAGTTGTAGACGGCGAGATGGGCGCGTCCGGCCTCGAACAGATTGGGGCGGATAATGACTTTGACCCCCGCGGGCTTGGCCGTCGCGCTTCGGAACTGCCGGCCCTGGCGGTCGAATCCCGTGACCTTCTGCCAGTCGGCGAAGTTATAACTGGAGGACTTCTCCGCGGTTTCGAAGATGAACGGCGAGGCCGCCGTGGAGTTGTTCGTGTAGTAGGTGTTGTGATCCCAAGTGTAGGTCAAGGGGAGGGCGCCGACCGGCATCCTCACCGCCGCCAGCGTTCCCTGGCCGATCAAGGTATTGTCGTCGGCTACGACCTCGAACCATTCGGACATGATCAGCGGCGCCCCGCCGGCCAGATAGTTGCCTCGCAGCACCAGGCCTCGATTGTTCTTCGCGCTGTAGTTCAACCAGACGTTGGTGGCCTCTTTACTCCAGGGATAGTAGGTGCAGTTGTCGATCAGGCTGATCCGCTCGGCGGGCTTGGCTCCGCCGATCAGAATGTTGGGATCGTCGATATTATCGGGCCTGGCCGATGAACCGTTGCAGAAGACGATATTTCCCTCGACGACCATGCCTTTGAGATCGCCCGCTTCCGCATAGTTGTGGATGCCGTAGCCGTATTGATCGAAGATGATGTTGTCGGTGATATGTTTGGTCCCCTCGGCGTTCTGCGTATAGATGCCGTGCCCGTGTCCGCGATCCGGCGGTGGGCCCTGCCAGCCGTTGCGATAGATGATGCAGCCATAGATCTCGGCATCGATCGCCGGAGTCCAGAAACCCATTCCAACGCCGGTGTCGTGAACCACCATGTTGATGAACCTGGTGCGTGGTCCGAAGATCATCACGCCGTTGGGGCGGGTGGCCACCCGGTCGGGGTTGGAGTTGGTGATCTCGAATCCCCAGTAGTTGGTCCAGGCGCCGTTGACGGTCAGGGTCGGCTCGGTCGAATCGGCGCTGTCGATGATGGCGCGCTCCCCAACGAATTGGCGAACCGTAATCGGGCTTCCCGAGGTGCCGGTCAGGTTGCTGGTGAACGAGCCGCGATAGGTTCCACCGCGGAGCCAGACGGTCATGCCCGGCCGAATCAGGTCGTTCTGGCCGGAGAGCGCGGTCGCCAGATCCAGCGGACGCTCGCGCGTGCCGTTGCCGACGGGCGTTCCGTTCGGGGCGACATAGACTTCGGCGATGGCGGTCAAGGCCTTGGGGCCAATCGGGAGATTGAGGACTGGCACCGCGGCCAGCGTTAAGCAGATGAGCAGCAGCAGATAACGGGACATAGGAGATTGAGTTGTGGGTACCGCCGGCGGTACCGATTAGGGCTCAGGGCGAATCATGGCCAGGTAGTGGGTATTGAAGAGACCGATTCTCTCCAGCAGGTAACAGGCGATCCAGGAATGGGGCGCCAGGTAACGGGCGAGAGGCGGAACGAGGGTGATCCGCCGGAAGAGATAGCGGCATCCGGGAAAGAGCCGGCGAATCTCGGCTCGGCGCAGGCCGCGGGTCTGCGCGTTGAGGGGATTGAACCAGAAGTCGTACCAGACGATCACGCCATCCGTTCGCAAAACCCGGCGCATCTCGCGGGCCAGTTGCTGCCGGCCTTCGTCGTTGAGAATCGAACTGAAGACCGTAAATTGCGCGACGATGTCGAAGCAGCCGTCGGGATAGGGCAGGGATCGACCGTCACCGTTGACCAGCGGCAGATGAGGCGCCGCCGCCTTCGCTTCGGAGATGCGCCAGGGCAGCAACTCCGCGCCGTGCAGCAGCCTGGGAGTGGCGCCGTACGATAGGAATTCCCGTAAGACGCCGCCGGCGCCGCATCCGACTTCGAGAATTCGTCTGTCTTTGAGCGGATAACAGCCCGCGCGGCGCAGGAGCGCGAGCAGTTCCCGTTGCCGTTGTTGGATTAAGAAGAGCTCTCCGGGGTTGAACAACGAATAGCGATCGCTTCCCGCCAGGCGTTCCCGGCGGTCGGCATAATCTTCGCGTAAACGTTTCAGGTCTTCTTCAGGAGTGACGGCTTTCGGCGCCGTCCGGAACAGTCGCGAATGGTTCAATCAGGCCTCCCCCAGCGATCTGCGAATTTGAGTAACCCGATCAGGAAACCCAAACCGTAACTCAGATGTAGGGAGAGATAGACGAACGGAAGTATCGGGAGATAGTTCCAACTGCTGCCGCGGGCGGTCCAGACCGAGGCCGCCAGGTTCGCCGCCAGATAGGAACCGGCGATCGATCCCAGCAGGAGGAACCCCAAGGAAGAGCAGAGCGCCAGCGCCGTGGAGATGATCAGCGCGGCGACGAAGGCCGGCGGCACGAACTGCCGCGGGGACATCTGGAACGGGTGTTTCTGCAGCACCCGCACTTTCCAATAGCCGTATTGGAAGTATTGCTGGATCAATTTCGACAGGGTGCCGCGGCTGTAGTATCGCGCCCTGACGTCGGCGGCCAGCAGAATCTTGGCGCCGAGGCGGCGGAGACGATAGTTGTACTCATCGTCCTGGTTGCGCACCAGTTCTTCGTCGAACGGTCCCGCGAGGTCGATGATCGCGCGCGTGTAGGCCGGGAAGGCGACGGTGTCGGTCAGCATGGTCTGGTTCTTGACCGTGCGAAACGCCGCGCCGCCGACTCCGAAGGCCGAGCTCATGGCCGCGGCGATGGCTCCGGCCAGCGGCGTCTCGCCGACGGTCTCCAGCGGTCCGCCGACTCCGTCCACGCCGTCGTTCTGCAGATGCCTGACGCACTGCCGCACGTAGTCCGGTTCGACTTCACAGTGTCCGTCGATCCGGATGATGATCTCGCCGCGAGCCTCCGCGAGGGCGGCGTTGAGTCCGGTCGGCGCGATCTTTCCGTGGTTCGTGATCATCCGCAGATTCAGATGTTCGGCCTTGAAAGATTCAACGATCGCCGGGGTCCGATCCGACGAACAACCGTCGGCCACAATGACTTCAAAACGTTCATCCGGATAGTCCTGCTGAAGGACCCTGGGCAGGCTGCGCTCGATATAACCGGACTCATTGCGAACCGGCATGATAATTGAAACGAATGGAAGTCCCTCAGTCATCGTGGAATCGTACATCGAAAGTTAAGAAAAAGGCGACGTCCGGCGAAAATGAACATATCGAAACGCCGCACTCCTTCGTTTGTTTCGTTATTTTCTCTTAAAGGCGCCTTTTCTTAACCTCGTTCGCCTCAATTTTGCTGAATCTTGCAGATCACCGCCCGAAACTTGCCGTTCTTTTCGCGCGGCACCTGCGGCACCGGCTCCAGCCTGACCTCGACCTCGCCCACCCTCAGGCGCAGCCGGTCGATCAGGGTCCGGCCGGTGGCCTCGGTGAATCCGGCGGCGGGCACGTAGCGCACCCGGAGCAGCTCGGGCGTCTCTTGAATGATCTGTCCCTCGCAGATCGCCAATCCGTAGAAGACCGGGTTGAGCCAGTAGACTCTCCGGCCGTCGCGCGTGATCAGGAGGTCCTGGGTGCGGCCTTCGATGCCGCCGATGAGCGGCAGCTTCCGTCCGCAAGGGCAAGGCGTCCCGGCCGCGGCCGGGCGCAGCCGGTCGCCGACGACGTAACGAATCAGCGGCATGTCGGCGTTGAGCAGTCCGGTCGAGACCAAAGAGCCCGGTTCGCCGGCCGCCGCCGGCAGGTCCTGATCATCGGAGAGCAGTTCCAGCCACCCGACCTCGGGCCACAGGTGCAGACCTCCGGCCTCGCATTCGCTCGCGGCCGCGACGATCTCGGCCATCCCGTAGGTCTCTCGAGCCTCGCAACCGAACGCCTGCCGGATCACTTCGCGCTGCCAGGGCACGAGCGGCTCGGCGTTGGTGATCACGGTCTTGATGCGGCCGGCGCCCCCGGCAAATTGATGATCCGATTGCACCATTTCGCGGGCCAACTCGGCCACTGATGAAGAGTAGGTGATGAGATGGGTCACCCCATAGCGTTCGATGGCGTCGAGATAGGCGGGGAGATTCCGGCGGCTGATGTGATTGGCCGACAGGTAGAGTTGCCGCATCGGGGCGTTCCAGACCCAGAAGGGCGGGGCGGCTGTCTCCGCCGGCACGACCGGCTGGCCGCCCAGGATCGCCCAGGGATGATGGCGGCTGACTCCGTGCCAACTTCTGGCTCTCGCTTCGAAGAGCGCATACCACGACCTCACCGTCTGGTGGCTCCACCAGAGGTCGAGCGGCTTGCCGGACGTGCCGCTGGTGTGTTCTTGAAACATCCTTTTCGGATCGCAGTCGTCCGCGATGAAGGCCCGTGGGTTCTCGCGGAGGCTCTCCTTGGTGAGCAGCGGCCAGTTCCGCAGCTCTTCCCAGCTCGCGCGGTCTCCGGCCTGTCGCCGCCGGGACCAGTATTCGCGGTAGTACGGGACCTTCGTCGCCGCGCGGTGCAGGACATAGGCCAACCGTTCCGCCTGCCAGCTCCGCCAGCGCTCGGGGCTCCAATCCTCACGATCATCGGCCGCCGCGATCAGTTTGGCGCAGTCCGGGCCGTATCGCCAGGACCGCAGATAGAGGCCGCGCAGGCTGGCCGCCAGTGAACGGGCCGGAGCGGGCAGCCGGTGGTAGATTTTTATCAGCCGATCACTCATCCCTGTGTTTCGCGGTTGATCAATTTAATCGACGGTGCCTTCGGTCGCCGCGGCCAGGAGCCTCTTCCATTCCGGCAGGATCTCCGCCCAGTTGAATCGTTCGGCTTTCCGGCGGGCGTGATGCGAGAGATTGGCGGCCAATCGAGGGTCCGTCAGAAGCCGCCTGATCGCCGCCGCCATCGAATCGCTCTCGTTCGCGGGCACGAGCAGGGCGTCGCGCTCCTGTTCCAGCAGGTGCGGGAGGCCGCCGACGTTCGTGCTGACCAGGCAGAGCCCGCAAGCCATGGCCTCGATCACGCTGACGGGCATGTTGTCGACATTGGTGGTATTGAGAAAGATGTCATGGCGGTCGAGCCAGACCGGGACCTCGCTCTTCGGAATCGCGCCGGGGAAGCTGAGATGCCGGGTGACGCCCAACTCCTCGGCGGCGCGCTGAGTCTCCCGCAAGCTGCCGTCGCCCTTGTCGGGGCCGATCATGGTCAGGTGCAGTTCGGGGAAGTCCTCGATCAGCGCGGCGACGACTTTCGGGGCGAGCGCCGGGTTGTACATCTGGTGAAACGATCGTAACCAGATCAATTGCGGTCGGATCTCGGTCCGAAGTCGCGCCTGGTAAGCGCCCAGGTCGATCGGATTCGGAAGCAGGCAGAGATCCTCCCGGTAGGGTCTCATCTCTTCGTGCAGAAAGGCGGATGGGGTGGTGACCGTGGCCGCCGTTCTGAGCAGGCGCCGCACTCTCCCGGGCCAGCGCCTGGCGAAGACCGGCAGATTACCTCCGTGCAGCGTCAGGACGAACGGTTTGCCGAGCCGTTCCAGCGATCGGCAGACCAGCTCCGCCCAGATGAAGGCGTGGCCGCTGTAGACCTCGACCGCCGCCACGTCGTAGCGATGGCGTTCCCGCCAGACGGTGCCGACCATCTCTTGGACCCTGGCCAGCCGGCCGGGTTGGGCCGACGTGGTGAGGATCGGCCAGCCCGAGGCCGTCAACTGCGCCGCCAGATCTTCGCACACGCTGCGAATGCCGGTCGAAGAGGACAGGAAATTACCAACGAGCAGAACCTGGATGGGTGACATTTTCACGAGCTGCGATCGGTTCCGGTTCGGGGTCGGGGACGATTCGGATGGCCGCCAGGCCGAAGGTGAAGGCCGGCGCGGCGAGCCGCATGGCCGCCGTCAGGGTATAGAGGATGCTCCAGCAGATCATGGCTCCGGTGAAAGCCTTTTCGACCCCGGCGCGCGCGCGGATCAGGTACTGGGCGGCGCTGAAGATCAGCAACAGGGTCGCGATCAGGCCGAAGATCCCGTGCTCCGCCAGGACCCGCGAAAATTCGGTATGGGCGGAGGTGTTGGCCCTGAAACTCTGGCGGTAAGATTTGGCCTGCCCCGGTCCGACGCCGAAGAGCGGGTTCTCGGACCAGGCTTGAAAATCGGCCATGATCAGCCGGTCCCGGCCGGTCAGTTTGGTATTGGTGAACCGTTTGGTGAGCGCGCCCTCGGTGAAGGAATCGAGCGCCGGCAGGATCAGGAAATTGCCGACCAGCACCAGAACCAGGATCCCGCCGAGCACTTTGAGCCGGGCTCGCGGCTGCCTGATCAGGTAGAAGGTCGCGACCGCCGCGGCGCCGCCCGCCGTGTAGATTCCGCCGCGCGAGAAGGTCAGGGCGCACTGAATCCCCAGGGTCAGAAAGAGCGCGACCATCACCAGTCTGAATCCCTGAGCGGACCTCTGGTCGAAGATCAGCAGGAACGCGACCAGGGCGCCCAGCCCCAGGATGGCGGAGACCTGGTTGGGGCCGAATCCGCCGCTGGTGATGAAGTTCGAATTGTTGGTGAAGTAGATCGTGGTGGCGCTCAGGGTATCGAAGAGGGTGATCACGGCGATTCCGATCACCGGGCCGATCAGGGCCAGGAAGAGGCGTTTCATCTGGGTCTGCGTAAACTCCAGTCCGGAGAAGAACCAGGTGCTGACGGCCAGCGCCAGCGGTCCCGAGAGGTTGAAACTGATCTGGTTCAGGAACTGGCTCTCGCTCACATTGGCCATGGGGACCACCAGCGAGGGCAGCAGGAGCAGGAAGTAGAAGACCGCCCAGACCGGCCCTCTCAACCGCCCGCTCTTGACGATCGCGGCCAGCAGGATCGTAATCAGGGCGTATTTGCCGAACTCCCAGAAGATCATGGCCTGGGTCATCCGCCACAGACACTCGGCTCCGATCACGTAGGCGACCACGTAGGCGACCCGCTCGGGCTTGGTGTTGACCAGACCGTACCACAGTCCGAGCAGCATGGTCAGCGCGGCGTGGGCGGTCGAGACCGCGGGGAAACTCATCATCAGGAGTGCCAGCGGGATATGCGCGGCGAAGAAGAGGACGATGCCCGGCGTGGTAGAGAGCTTCCAGGTGCGTAGGCGCTCCAGCAGGAAGAGTCCCTTACCCGGAGCCGATAGTTGATGTTGAACTGTTGGATTCATGCGAGCACAGCCTCATAAAAAGGTTGCAACCGGCGGGGCAATTGTTGCAATGAATGCTGGGCCACGACCGACTCTCGCGCGCGGCGGCCCATCTCTCTTCTCAAACCGGCATTTTGCCGCAGCTCGGTCACCGCTGCAACCAACTTCTCTTCATCTTCGGGGGCGGCCAGGAACCCGGTTTCGCCCTCGACCATGAACTCCGAGAGGTCGCCGACCCGGGTGGCGACCACCGGCAGCCCACAGGCCATCGCCTCCAGGACGACGTTCGGCGAGCCCTCCCAATCGGAGGTTAAGACCAGCAGGTCGACCTTGTGATAGATCTCCCGCGGATCGGAGACGGCGCCGGCGAATTGGACGATCTCCTGCAGTCCGGCCTCCGCCGCCTGCCGTTCGAGCCGTGGCCGCAGCGGCCCCTCGCCGGCGATCAGCGCTTGAAAGGAGCCGGGCGCCTGGGCATTGGCGCGCGCGAGAACCGAGAGGAACCGATCGAAGCGTTTCTGGTTCACCAGGCGCCCGACCGCCGCGATCTTGATCGTTTCATTGAGGCCCCGGGGCCGGGGCGTGAAATGAGAGGTATCGACGACGTTGCTCAACCAATGGAGCCGGGTGCCGGGAAATCCCATCTCGGTGGCCTTGCGGATCGCGGCCTGCGAATTGGCCGCGATCGTTCGCGGCAGCCGGAGGCTGATCTTTCCCATGAACTTGCCGACCGACTGGACCTCGCTCACGCAATCGTTGCGGAGGGCGCCGATCTCCCGCAGCCCCAGGGCTCGCGCCGCCGCCGCCGCATAGATGTTGGTATAAAAATGCTGGCTCTGGATGATCTGCGGTCGATCCTTGCGCAACTCGCCGATCAGGCGGACCAGCCGGGCCAGCCTCGACGGATGCTGGCCGATCCAGATGACCGGAATCTCCAGGCTGCTCAGCGCGTCCTCCCAGAACTCGCCCCGAGTCAGGCAGAAGAGCTGCAGCCGGGCTCCACTCTCTTTCAGGGCGCTGAGCAGATAGAAGAGCTGCCGTTCGGCGCCGCCCTGTCCCAGGGTTCCCGCCAGAAAACCGATACTGAGCCGCGAGAGGTCAAACATCCCGGCGCACCGGCGCTCCCGATTCGCGCAACCAGTCGCGAATCTGGTCGCGCCACCGTTCGAGTGAATATTGCTCGGCCGTGGCCAGGGCGCTCGCCGACATCTCTCGATATCGCTCGGGATCGAGCAGGCATTCGCGGACCGCCCGGGCCAGAGCGCCGGGAGTCTCCTCCTCGATCAAGACGCCGCAGCCGCCGGCCACTAGTTGCGGCAGCACGGAGACCGGGGTCGTGACGACCGGCAACCCGCAGGCCAGGGCTTCCAGGACGACCTTGGGAAATCCGTCGGATCTGGTCGGGTAACAGAAGAGATCCGCGCGTTTGAGCAGGCGAATGACATTTTCACGATCGAGACGGCCATGAAATTCGACGCGGCCGTTGAGCCCGAGTCTCTCCGCGGAGCGTTTGAACTCCGGCAGCGCCTGGCCGTCGCCGACGATATCCTGTTTGAGGTCCGGAAAATCATCGAGCAGCCGGGGCAGGCTCTCAAGCAGCAGATCCGTGCCTTTGAACTTCTCCTGACGGCTGACCATGATCAAGCGCGCCTCGCCGCGGTTGACGGTCCGGCGTGCCGTGCGGCAATTGGCGATCTCTTCGCGCGTCAGGCTGGTGGAGAAGATCCAGCGGATGGCTTCGTTTCGCGGCGAGGGCGGCGCCGCCGCCCCGCCCGTCGCGAGCATGAGGTTGCGGCCGCCCGCATATCGTTCCATGAATCCGCGCCAGAATCGCTCGGCGACCGTCCGTTGAAACTCCCAGTTGCCGCAATGACGGACGAACAATGGTTTGCGCAGCGCGACCGCCAGGAGCATACCGAAGGTGCCGATGTCGCCCGGAATCGGCGAGTGGATCAGGTCGGCGCGGATCGCTTCCCGCAGCAGGGTCCACCCGTTACGCACCAGCCACCACACCATGCCCAATTTTCTTGATTGTCCCTCGCCGTGCGGCGCGGTCAGCGGCACGATTGAAAGATTGTTTCCGGTGATCGGAATCTCCCCCCGGCGATCGGCGACCGCCCGGCAGGGGACCAGCAGCGTGGTCGCCTCGAACAACTCCGAGAGCGCCCGCATCTGAAACGGAAAACCGCCGTCGGTGGCAAAGCCGGAGGACGAAGCGGCCGACGGCCAGCAGGGTTTATGTGAGTAGACGACCAGTTTAGCCATGATTGGTAACCGCGAAAGACGCTGAATCAATTAATTTCGCGTTTTTCGTGTATTTCGCGGTTTGAAATCTGTCCGGTGAAGACGGCGACGATCCCTTCGATCCGTCCCCGGAACTCCAGGAGGTCCGACCGCCGGCGCCGGCGGAGGGCGGAACTCAGGACGCGAAACAGCTCGAAGGCCTGGAAGCGCCAGAACCGCGCCCGGTGACGCCAGGTCAGTGGGCGGACCAGATCCTGAAAGACGTAATAGTAGTTGACGACGCTCTTGTACCCGATCTTGCGGCTCGGCGGCCGCCCGCCCGGCGCGTGCAGATGCAGACACCGCGCATCGCCGCATTGCCAGAGCTTCCATCGCCGCCCGGCCCGCAGCGAGAAATGTGCATCCTCCAGCATTCCGTAGTCGCGAAAGAACGGATCGAAGCACAACCCCGAATCGAAGACCTCGCGCCGCCAGACGGCGCAGGCCGTGGTCATGAAATCGACCTCCCGGACTCCATGAAATGGCGGCTGCAGGTTGACGTTGATCGGATACCCGCTCTCGAAGTCATAGCGTCCGGGTTCGTAGGTGCTGAAGAATCGCAACCGTCGATACCACCGCCACCGCTCGACATTGGGCGAGAAATGTTGATTGGTGCGGTACCCGACGATTCCGCCCACCTCTTGCCCGGCATCTCCGGCGAAGGCGGCGGCGATCCGTTCGAGAAAATCGGGTTCGAGCCGGATGTCGTCGTCGATCAGCGCCAGGAACCGGGTTCGGGCTCGCTCGATCCCGACGTTGCGCTGGATGGCGGTGCCGCCGCCATGGCGCAGATAGCGGCAGGGAAAGGGCAGGGTGGGAATCACCTGCCTGACGGCCTCTTCGGTGGCCGTCTCTTCGTCCGGAGCGCCGTCGACCAGGATCACTTCCGCCGGCAGCAGGGTCTGGCCTCCGAGATTCTCCAGCAGCGCCCGGGCCTCAACCGGGCGGCGAAAGGTCGGCGTGACGATCGTGATCTCGACGGTCATGATCTCTCCTTCGACGCGAGCAGGTGCGTCGGGAAGGGTTTTTGCGGAATCGGAGCCGGCAGCGATTGGATGCGGTAGCCGTAATCGAGCAGTCTCTCGCGGACCTCTCGATCGAGCTCGCTCGAATGGGTCTCGATCAACCACCTCGGCGCGTCGGCGCTCGAGAGCAGTTGCCGGGCGCCCTCGATCACCGAGACTTCGGCGCCCTCGACGTCAACTTTGATCAGATCGGGCCGTCGGTGTTCGCGCGCGAAATCGTCCAGGGTGGTCAGGCCGACATCGATCACCGCGTTTCTGCGTCCGCGAATCAAGGACGGCGTGTAGGCGTCCTCTTCGTCGGACAGATAGAGCTCCGTTCGACCCGAACGGTCGGAGACGGCGGCCTCGACCACCTGGCAGTTCTCGACCTGATTCACCGCCATCAATTTCCGAATCTGCTGCTGATTGCGCGGCAGGGGCTCGAACGCATAGACCTGTTCCGCGTACCGCGAGCCCAGCAGGCTGAGGTAACCGTTGTTGGCGCCGACGTCGTAGAAGACGTCGCCGGGCGCCAGGATCTGTGTCAGAGCGTATTGCACGTGCAGTTCGTAAATTCCGACCCGGCAGACCAGTTCCCGGCCGTTGAAATACCGACCCCTCAGGGGGCCGCAGACAATCTGCGAACTTCGATTCGTCAATCGCCAGGCGAGGGCACGGAGCGGCCGCTTGAGCGGCCCATGCCAGCAGCGATAGACGATCAGTTCAAGTCGTCGTGAACTCCAAAAGGACACAGTCTGGGGAGGTGCGTGACCTTAAGTTGGTCTAGAGAAGTCTAGAGAAGTCAAAACCGGTCCCGATTCAGACTGCTCCAGGCTTCTTTAAACCTCTTTCGACTTTTCTAGACTTTTCTAGACTTTTCTAAAGTTCTTTTCAGTAAGGCCTGGGCGACGCGCGAACTCGAGCGCCCATCCAGGCTTTCACCGAAGAAGGAGCGCAGCAGTTTGGATCGCTGCGGCGCTCGGGTTTCGGGGCGCCGCAGCGCCTCGAGGATCTTTTCGCGCAGATCTTCCCTCGAGCGGGCCAGCTCGATCGCGCCGCTGGCGACGACCGGGCGATAGTGCTCGAAGTCGTAATAGTGCGTGTAATCGAACTCCCGCTCCAGATTTAGATGCGGAGGGAGGAATCCGATATTAATGACCGGCTTGTCGAACATACACAGTTCGAGCGAGATGGTCGATGCGATATTGAGGCCCAGGGCCGCATGCCGCAGGGTGTTGGTCAGCAGATGCGTATCCTCCAGGGTCGGAGTCAGCCACGACTGCTCCCACTGGACCCTGGGAATCAAAATATCCTTCCGGCGCTCTTTGAGCTCGTCGAAATGGTGCTGCGGCCCCTTGGGCAGAATGCGCACCAGCAACTGGGGCGGGCCGAACTCCGGCATCTCGCGCAGCAGATCGGCGATCTGCTCGGCGACCCACGGCTCGCCGAAGATGTGATTGGCCATCCCGGTGCTGTAGAGCACGATCGGGCGATTCGGATCCGCTCCCACTCGCGCGCAGAACTCCTCACGCGACCAGTAGAGATCCGGCCGGAAGTGGAAATCGAACTGCGGCGTGCCGGTCACGGAGATCCGGGGCGGTCGAATTCCATAGATCTCGGTCAGCCCGTTCAAGAGCGCTTCGTTCCAGACCACGTAATAGTCATACTCCGGATAGATCCGCCCCTGAGAGGTGAGATTGTCCCAGGAGAAGATGAAGGTCGCGGTCCGGATCCCCAGTTCGCGCGCGGCGTGGACCGCGGGCAGCGAGATGCCGTTGTGCACCTGCGAGCCGTTGAAGACGAGGTCCGGTTTCAGCTCGCGGAACAACCGGATGTAGTCGTCGGCCGCGCGAAACCATTGACTGGTGAGGCTCTCCAATCCCGAGAGCATCTCGAGCCCCGGCCGATTGGCGAACGGGTAACAGAGCAGTTTCTTCCCGGTTCTCTTCAACCAGCGCGGCAGCGTGGTCGCCTCCTGATCGCGCCACTGCCATCGGGCCTGGGCGCCGCGCGACCATAACCAGCGCCCGTGGGCGACGTCCAGTTCCTCCCGGACGAACCGCACGACCCAGCGGTCACGGTACTCATGCAGCGGAAAGAGGCGTTCGTGCCGTTCCTGCATCCAATCCCAGATCTGCTGATTGGGTCTGACCGAGAGCAACGACACTTCGGCGTCCCCCGACAACTCTTCGAGGACGCCGGTGTAGATGAAATTGCGAATGGCCTCGCCGCGCGGCAGAATGGCGACAATCTTAGGTTTCATCGGGAGCCCCCTCGGGCCTGAACTTGTTGACGAGTGAACTCGAGAATCGCCTCGGCCATCCGTTCGCCACAGCGGCCATCCAGAAATCCGCACACGTGTTCGGCCATGGCCCGCCTCTGTTCGCGGTGCAGTTCGGGACGTTCGAGATAGGTCTTGACGGCCTCGACCATCTCGGCCGGATTATTGACCAGCCACATGCCTCCGGACTCGGCGATCGGTTTGAAGTGGGCCCAGGCATGATTGATCTCTTTGACCAGCAACTGGCGCGGTTGTCCGGGTTCGGGATCGTAATCGAGATTGACCACCGGTTTGTCGCAGATCGCGGCATCGATGGCCGCCGTGGACGACAGGTTGACGATCACCGCCGCGTGTCTGAAGGTATTGACCCAGTCGCAGATCTGCTCTTCGTTCTGGGCGCGCGCCGGCACGCTCAAACCGGCCTGTCCCGGATCTTGCACGACCACTCGCGCTCCCCAGCGGTTGAGCGAGGCCAGATCCAACCCTTTGTCGTGGAGCGGATGGGGGCGGATCAAGAGTTGCACCTCTCCGAGTTCGCCCCGGGCCACCCGATCCGCCAGGTAGCAGACGGTGTCATGTTCCCGGAAGAGATTGGGCGAACCCAGCGCATAGAGAATGATCGGCCGCTCCGGGTCTACTCTTTGCCGCCGGCAGAACGCTTCGCGCGAATGATGGAACCGGGATTGATAGAAGACATCGAACTGCGGCGCGCCGACGATGTAGACCGGGGCCTGCCGGGTATAAGGAAAGAACTGATACAGATCCTGCCTCATCTGCTCCGACCAGGCGAGATAGCCGTCGTATTTGAAGACCAGCCGATTTTTGGTCGACGGATTGTCCCACGAGGTGATGAAGGTCAGGGTCGGAATCCCGAGTTTGAGCGCGGCGGCGGCCACGGCCGGCTCCTCGTATCTGAAAGAGCCGGTCGTGATCATGACGTCGGGGATCGTGGCCTGCAGCCGTCGAGCGCCTTCGGGGCTGCGCGAATAACCTAGCAGGACGCCTTCGAGCCAGGACTCCAACCGGTTCTCCATCCGCAGCAGCGACAGCACGCGCGCCGGAAACTTGAGCGCGCGGATGGGGAGCCGGGTCTCCCGGTCCCGGAATCGTTGAATGATGCCGGTGCGGCTGGGCGGCCGCAGTTTGTAGTCCCACGCGAATTCATTCAGCCGCCGCAGATAGTTGAAAGGAAATTCCTTGAACGGTCTGATCGCCGGAAAGGGCTCGATCGCGATTTGGGCTGAGCCGTTGGCGTCGCCGAAGTCTAGATTTCTCTCCGAGGTCGTCCAGATCGCGGTCTGCGCCTCGCCCTCTAGGGCCGGCAGGAGACTGGAGTAGAGCAAAAGCCGCTCGGTGAGCAATGAAGATGAGAGAATGACGGTTCTGATTTTCGGTTTGGATTTAATCAAAAAGTGCTTGCCTGGCTGCGGGCGACAGTTCCGGGGAGCAGCCCGTCGAATTCAGTTGGTAATATCTGGGCCAGACCGTTCCCGGACTGGCATAACCCCAGGTCGCGAAGAGTCGCTGCTCCAGACTGGCGCGCCCTCCCATGTGCAGTCCGGTCGTGTCGGCAAAGATGAACGTTCCGGCCGGCGCGGTGCAGACGGCCCAATCCGAGCGCGGAGCCTGGCGCTCCACCTCCTCCGGGGGCGCGACGCTGCCGTACGGCAATCTCTGGGGCCAGAGATGCCCGTACCGTTCTCCGCGACGGCTGTGCTTAAGGTAATGGAGCGGTCCGGAATCGGCTCCGATCTCGTTGAGATAGAGGAAGACCTTCACCAGCTTCAGGTCCTCCGGATCGCGATGCCAGCGCTGCGACCCGATCAACGGTCCCTGGTGCGATAACGGAATGGTCTTCCAGATATCGAGGTGAAAGAGCCTGGCCATGAGGCCCAGATAGCTGTTGACGATGTCCAGGACCAGCGGATGCAGACCGAGTTGCAGCAGGGTGCAGTCGATCGGGAAAGAGTCTCCCTCTTCGGAGGTCATCATGATGATGTACTCTTTCCATTTCGCCTCGCGATGGTTGCCTTCCACGTACTGCCGCTCTCGCTCCCGGACCTTCTCGCTCTCCAGCCAGCGCTGAGTCTGGTTCAAGAGGGCCTGCCACAACCCGCGATCGAAACCGAGCTCCTCGAAATGGATCTGGGCGATCCCGCAGCGGGTCAGATCCGACAGCACCCGTGCCTGAGCCTCGTTCAAGACGGGGCGATCCGCGCTCAATCGCGCGCGCGCCGGGTTGGCCCCGTTCCGCCAATAGCTGTGGATCCGGCGGCGCAACCACGCGTTGTGGAGCTCCCGGACCTGTCCGCCGAGTCGCGGAACGCGCGTCAGCAGCTTAATTAATGACGGTCGTAACGGAGGCATGATTTAAGAAGTCTGGAGAAGTCAGAAGAAATCCGGAGAAGTCTGAATCGGGATCGGTTTTGACTTTTCTAGACTTCTCTAGACTTCTCCAGACTTCTTTTCCAATACCAGATCAGGGCCCGGTACCTCAGGTAGTGGGCAAATTTAAATCGAGTCAACTGCCTGGCCTGCCACGTCAGGTGGCCGCCGTCCGGGCGCCATTTACCGAGGTTCATAAATTTGCGCCAGCCGCGGCCGGTGTCGATCACATAGGCCGGTTCGTTGGCCAGCCCGTAGCAGGCGAAGCTCCAGTGCGAGAGGCGCCGCTCTTTTTCACCTTCCATCGAGCAGAACTGTTTCTCGGGATCCAGCTCGCACGAGAAGAAGGGGAGCGCCTCGTCGATGAACCTTCTTCTGATGATCGACGGGTTGAGGCTGAAGCCCGGCGACGAGACCGGCGTCTCATCCGGATTGGCGGCGCGATTGAATCTGACCGAGGCCAGGTCCGGATCTCGCGCCAGCAACGCCAGGGCCGCCGCGAGCGAGGCCGGTCTTCTCAAGAGCCAATCGTCCTCGAGATGCAGAAAGTATTCGGTCTCAACCTGCTCCCAGCCCCATTTCACCGCCCGCGAAAACGACGGCTGCTCGGGGCGGCGATGGACGAGATTTTGAACATAACGCCGGCAGAGCTTCAGAATGTCATCGGCCGTGCAGCGGCGGTCGCCGACCGGGTCGATATTGATGATCAGCCGGACTTCGTTCGCCTGGCGGAGCAGGTGATTGAAGAAGGACCTCAGGGTGAGGTCGATCAATTCCGGCCTCAGGGTCGCGGTCATGACGACGTCGAGTCGGGGGCAGTTCGGAAAGGTCAATCGATCTTCCATTCGTGTTTGAAGAGCGCCGCGCCGTGTTTGCGTTTGACCGGCGCATAGCCCGTGCCGTAATAGTCGGCGGTCGTCACCGTCAAATCCCCGGCGCGCTGGATGAAGTCGGCCGTCGCGCTGCGATACCCGACCCAGAGATCGATGCTGTATTGCTCCTCCGCCAGGGCCAGGCCGGGAATCCGGCAGGTCAAAATTCCGGATTGCGGTAACGAACTCTGCCCGTTCAGTCCGGTGAACCGGGTGGAGAAGGTCGTGACCGGATGGCCCATCAGATCCGTGAACCGCATGTCGATCGCCACATCGGCCGGCTCCAGATTCTTGAGGTCGCTGCGATAACCGATCGAGATCGTGACGGGTTCGCCGGACCCGATGCTCTCGATCCGTCTGCCCTCCGCGTCATAGATCGCGAGCGATTCCAGGCGAATGATGCCGTCGCCGAGCCGATCCTTCCGCTGGCCCAGATTGCCGTCATTGGAGAGCGGTTGACTCGCATAGAGGCGAATGGCCTCTTCCGTCGGTCCGATGAATCGAACCTCGCCTCGTTCGAGATAGACCGAAACGTCCGCCAGCCTCGAGATGGCCGTCAAATCGTGGCTGACGAAGATGACGGTGCGGCCGCTCGCTCCCGCCTCCTGCATCTTGCCCAGGCATTTGCGTTGGAACGCGGCATCGCCGACCGCCAGCACCTCGTCGACCAGCAGGATCTCGGTCTCGAGATGGGCCGCGACCGCAAAGGCCAGCCGCAGGTACATCCCGCTGGAGTAGCGTTTGACGGGCGTCTCGATGAACTTCTCGATCTCGGCGAAGGCCGCGATCTCGTCGAATTTGCGATCGATCTCGGCCCGTTTCATCCCGAGGATCGCGCCGTTGAGATAGATATTTTCGCGCCCGGTCAATTCGTAGTGGAAACCGGTCCCGACCTCGAGCAGGGAACCGACTCGGCCATGGATCTCGGCGTGTCCGGACGTCGGTTCGGTAATCCTCGACAGAATCTTGAGCAGGGTGCTCTTGCCGGCGCCGTTGCGGCCGATCAATCCCAGGACTTCGCCGGGCTTGACCTCCAGGCTGATATCTTTGAGCGCCCAGATCGAATCATCGGACTGGCCGTCCGCCGATCTTCGGAGAAACGTCCGCCATCTGGACGCCGTCTCGGAGAGCGTCTCGCGCAGTGTTCGATAGCGAACCTTCGGCTTGCCGATGCGGTATCGCTTGCTGATCTGTTCTACTCTAATCGCGTACTCACTCATCAGTAAAAGAGGTCTAGATGCGTCTAGACTTTTCCAGACTCAATGTGATCCATTGCCAGATGAAGAAGCTGTTATCGCCGATCCCCTCACGGTAGCGCCGCCAGGCCTCGCGGACGGCGTCTGCGTTGAGCCAGCGGCCGCCGTATGCATTGACTGCCGCGTCGAGGTGATCGCCGGCCCAGTCGCGCAGCGGTCCCCGGAGCCATTCGCGTTGCGGGGTCTGCAGCGCACGTTTGGGGGCCTCGACGATGCCGGCGGGCAGCAAGCGCCGCGCGATCTGCCGCAGCAGCCATTTGTGCGACCCTCCGGCGATCTTGCGTTCCGGCGGTTGTCGCAGCGCCAGTTCGAAGAGGCGATGGTCGAGAAAAGGTTCGCGCAACTCGGTCGAGGCGCGCATCGAGATCCGATCGTTGTAGCGCAGGGCCCGCGGCAGCTTCGTATATCTGGCATCGCGATATTGCAGATTTCGCAGCGCATCGCTGAAGGGGCGCGGCGGGGCGAACTCCTCGGCCAACCCTCGGAATTCGTCCGTTAAACATTCGGGCCTGACCGGGCTCTCCCGAGTGCCCTGAACGATGCCGGCGGGCCGCCCATTGAGAGCCGTGGCGTAGTAATCGTATCCGGCCCATTGTTCGTCCAGTCCCTGGCCGTCGAGCAGCACAATCACGCCTTCGGCGCGGGCCCGTTCGAACAATCGCGCGTAAGCCAGGGTCGGGAGACCGCCGAATGGTTCGTCCTGCGCGGCCTGGACCGATTCGGCCAGGGCCGGCACCTCTTCCGGCCGCAGCTCGCAGACGATCGAGGGGTGGCGGGTTCGCGCCAGCATCTGTTCGACCCAGGGCCCTTCGTCGTAGTTCGGATCTCCGGTGGCAAAGGTGAAGGCTTTGACTTCGCTCTCCGGACCCTGT
>DATEFT010000033.1:0-4560 GCA_035280505.1 Blastocatellia bacterium
CAGGAAAGACGGATGATTTCGCGTGTTTCGTGTCTTTCGCGGTTTGCATCTCAAATACCAGACTGGCACCCGACTGCTAGAGAATACAAAAAAGCCGGAGTCCGTGCATCACCCGTCAGAGCCAATTTGTCCCTCCCCCCAAAAGAGGGAGAGGTTCGGCGCCTTGAAGACAGAAGGGCATCATGACCCTTCTCCGATTTTGAGATCTCACGGCCCCGGGTGCCGATTGTTGTGCCGCCCGCCAGAACCGGCAGGATTGGGCATTGAATTATCCGAAATTTTGAGGCTTAATCCTTCTGCCCAGACAGATCCAACCTGAAAAGGAAAAGTATGTCGATGCCGTTTTTCGGACTCCGAACCAGACCGACAGTCTCGAGTTTCGTGATCACTGCCGCGGCGATCTCGATCTCATCGATCGCGATCGCCGCCAATCTCTTGACCGACGACGGAAAGACGCCTGATGCCGAGCCGGTGATGGCCCTGGTCTCAAGGCCGGCGGCCGACCAGCAGCCGACGCTCAGTGGCAAGCCGGTGCGGCCCGAAAACGAGGCCGACGCTCCGCTGGTCGTGATGGAGGCCTCCGCCGAGGCCGGTCCTCCGTACGAGACGGTCTTGTCGGGCACGCGGGGCAATGGCCAGGAGATCCTCCTGATCGGCCAGGGGGAGAAGGCCCGCCGGATAAAGTTCATGATCAAGATGGTCAATCAAAGCGATCAGACCATCACGGGGTACTCTACCAGGATCACCAATCCGTCTCTCTTTCCGGATGAGAGTATGACGATCGACCCCGACTTCCTGCTCGGAAGATTCAAAGAGAGCCATCCGATCAAACCGAAGGAGGTCGTGACCACCACTTTCGACCTGCCCTTCAAGGACCGCCAGGACGGCCGAGATTTGATGAGCGCGCTCTCCGACTTTCGCCTCAAGATCGCCGCGGCGGCCTTCGAATCCAAAGAGGTCAAACCCTGGTTTGAAACCGATAAATTCGGCCCCGTCGGGGACGGTCTGGAGAATCTGGTGCTGGTGCGTGACTGCCAAAGCGGCCGGACATTTCAGATTGTGAAGAAGGCGCCGGTCTCGAGCCCATCACCTTCGGCCTCCGGTCAACCGGCAGTGCGAATGCTGGTCACCCGCGATTCCTGCCGATCTCAGTTGGGCGAGCCTCCGCCGGGCAACCCCTTCCTCGTCAGCCCCCAAGATGTCAAAGACCGGGAGAAGCCGGTATTCCTGTACAAAGAGAAGGCCAAGTACACTGAACAGGCTCGCCTCAATAAGGTGCAGGGAACAGTCGAGTTGGATGTGCTCTTCCGGGCCGACGGCACGATCAGCAATATTCGCGTCGTCAGCGGATTACCGGACGGCTTGACGGAGAAGGCCGTCGAGGCCGCGCTGAGGGTCCGGTTCCAGCCCGCGATCAAGAATGGAGTGCCGATCAGCGTTCGCGGCCCGCTCAGATTCGATTTCAATCTCTACTGATCCTGGCCGATTTTTGCGGATTCGACCGATCAGCGGCTTTTAATATTTAAATCGATCGCGGTTCATTGAATTGGTCTGATGATTGCGTGGCGAATCGTGGGAGAGAAGATCGGCAGTGGGAACGCTGATCGGCAAGCGGATGAGATTAAGGACAGGTGGCGCCACCGCGATCAAACCGGATTCGGAGCATGGCACAACCGGGCTCGCCTTCATGTGGCGTGCGTTGAGCCATCGCAACTACCAGCTCTTCTTCAGCGGCCAGAGCGTCTCGCTCATCGGCACCTGGATGACCAGGATCGCAACCAGTTGGCTGGTCTATCGCCTGACGGGTTCGGCCCTGCTGCTGGGCGTCGTCGGGTTCGCGGGCCAGATTCCCACCTTTCTGCTCTCGCCCTTCGCCGGCGTCCTGGTCGATCGATGGAATCGGCATCGCCTGCTGGTCGCCACCCAGGTCCTGGCGATGCTGCAATCGTTCGCGCTCGGAACACTGACTCTCACCGGACGCATCAACATCCATCATCTACTCTGGCTGAGCCTCTTTCAGGGAGTGATCAATGCCTTCGACATGCCGGCGCGCCAGGCCTTCATCTCCGAGATGGTTGATCGCAGAGAAGACCTGGCCAATGCCATCGCGCTCAACTCGTCGATGGTCAATGCCGCCCGCCTGCTGGGGCCGTCCATCGGCGGCGTTATCATTGCGGCGGTGGGCGAGGGATGGTGTTTTACGATCGACGGCCTGAGCTATCTGGCGGTCATCGCTTCACTCCTGGCCATGAAGATGGCGCCGCGGATCGCCAATCACGAGAACGGGTCGAGCGTGTTCCGGCAGCTTCGTGAGGGATGGATCTACGTCTCCGGATTTTTGCCGGTCCGCAACATTCTGCTGCTGCTGGCCCTGGTCAGTCTGGTCGGCACGCCCTATACCGTCCTGATGCCGGTCTTCGCCAACGAGATTCTGCACGGCGGCCCTCACACCCTGGGATGGCTCATGGCGGCCTCGGGCGTCGGCGCGCTGGCCGGAGCCCTGCTGCTCGCGGCGCGGAGATCGGTCGTCGGTCTGGGCCGATTCATTCCGCTGACGGCCGGGGCATTCGGCGCCGGCCTGATCGCCTTCTCGCACTCTCATCGACTCTGGTTGTCGTTGATCCTGATGGTCGCGACCGGATTCGGATTCATGGTGCAGATGGCGGTCAGCAACACGTTGCTGCAGACCATCGTCGGAGAAGGCATGCGGGGGCGGGTCATGAGTTTCTACACCGTCGCGGTCATGGGAATGGTGCCCTTCGGCAGCCTCCTGGCCGGGACCGTGGCGAATAAGATCGGCGCGCCCAACACCTTGTTGTTCGGCGGGCTCGGATGCCTGATCGGAGCCCTCTGGTTTGCGAGGGCCCTGCCCGCTCTGCGCCGGGAGATCCGCCCGATCTACGTCAGTCAGGGCATTCTTCCGGAGGTGGCAACGGGCCTTCAGACCTCGTCTCAACTCGGCATCCCACCGGAGACTTAAACGCCATTATACCGGGCTTATTCGCAGCGGAGCGCGACCAATGGATCTACGTTCGCGGCCCGGCGCGCCGGAACCCAGCAGGCCAGCAGCGCCACTAGTCCCAGCAAGAGAGTGATGACGACGAAGGTCAGCAGATCAGTCGGGCTGATACCTAGGAGCGCGGCGGCCAGCACGCGTGTCGCCGCGGCGGAAATCAACAAGCCGATCGCCACGCCGACGATCACCAGCCACAGACCTTGTCGCAGCACGAGTCGCACGACGTCCGACGCCTGCGCGCCGAGCGCCATGCGGATGCCGATTTCACGCGTGCGCTGGACGACCACAAAAGCCGTGACGCCGGACAATCCCATGACCGCCAGCGCCAGCGCGAGGACGCCGGCCAAACTCGACAGCGAAGCGCCCACCCTTAACGGCTCGAACGCCGCTTTCAATTCATCCTCAAATTGTCGGACATTGAATTTCAGCTTGGGGTCGAGCGACTGGATGGTCGTCCGCAGAATCGCGGCCAGGGCGGCGGGTTCAGCGTCGCTCTTGACGAGGATCCGTAAACCGAGCCGGTCTTTGGGCTGTACTGGAAAATAGAGATAAGGCTCATTCGCCGCATTCAGCAGCGTCTGGTCTTTCACGACACCGACAATTTCTTTAATGCCGCCTCCCGCCCAGAGAGTCTTGCCGACCGGGTTTTCTCCCTGCCAATGGCGGCGCGCAATTACTTCGTTGATGATGACGGCCATCCGGTTGTCGCGGAGTTCCTGTTCAGTGAACGTGCGGCCGGACAACAACGGGATCCCCAATGCGGTAAAGTAATTGGGCGCCACGACGTTGCTCGCGGTGAGATGGCCCGCTCCTATTGGCGCCAAGATCCTGCCATCCGAAATCACGTTGAACTTGCCGGCATCCAGCCCATACACGGTGGACTTCCCGGCTTCGTCTCCAAAAATAAACCGGATTGGCAGATCGCGAACCCAGACAACATCTTTGACCATCGGCGTAGCGAGGAGACGTTCCTGCAGTGCCTGTTGAAATTGCGTTACTCTGGTTTCGTCGTAACCCGCTGAACCGGGCGCCCGGTATCTGAAGCCCACGACCGAAAGATTCTTCGTTTCAAAGCCCGGATCAATCGTCGCCAGGCGCAGCAGCGTTCGGGCAAACAGTCCCGCTCCGACGAGCAACACCAGCGAAAGAGCGATCTGCCCAACCACCAGCATGCCGCGCAAGGAGAAGCGCGGCGCCCGTAGATTGAACCCGCCCCCTTCCTGCTTCAAGGCCGGGATAAGATCGAAGCGAGTGGTTTGCCAGGCGGGCAGCAATCCAACCACAATCGCCGTGAACACGCTCATGCCCAGCGTATAAGCCATGACGCGCCAATCCAGCACAATCCCACCCGGCGGGTTACTCGCCACAAAGCTCAACGCCTGCGCCACCCAGCGCGAGAGCAACAAGCCCGCCAGGCCGCCGGCGCTCGCCAACAATAAACTCTCGGTGAACAACTGGCGCAACACCCGGACCCGGCTGGCGCCGAGTAACAGCCGCACGGCGATCTCGCGCTGACGCGCCGCCTGGCTCGCCAGCATCAGTCC
>DATEFT010000034.1:0-4006 GCA_035280505.1 Blastocatellia bacterium
CAGGAGCGCAGTTACGAGGCCATGCTCAGATACAAGGAGAACAACTTCAAGCTGGAATACGCGGGGAGCTATAAGCTCGGCACGCTCGATCTGGATCTGATCGACCTGATCTCCCCGGAAGGCTCGCGCACGCGCTACGAAATCAGCCGGCGCACGGCCCGGATCATCTATATCAATTACGAAGACAAGTCCGAGACCGACGCCGAACCGACTAAGTATCGCCTCTACTTTAAAAACTTCACTCCGATTCAGAACACGCTGGTCCCGTTCGAGACCCAGGTCTTTCAGAACGGAAAGCTGGTCGAGGAGCGAAGATTAAGGGAGGCCGTCTTCAACATTCAGCTTGATGAGAAAGCCTTCAAGGCTGAGAATGCCAATAAACCTCCTGAACCACCTCCGGGCCTTTAAGCGGCTCGCACTTGGCGATTCGGACGGGACGGGATTAAAATGCAGAACCTTTGAGGTGTGAGGTGTTTGGTGAGAGGCGTCAAAGTGAGAGACGTCAAAAAGATGAAAGGGATCATGATAAACTTTCGCGGTCTTGGCGTGGCCCGTTCTCGTTCCCAACCCCTGTGAATACTACAGTTGCCAGTTCAGGCCCGGCGCTCGTTGCGGGTCCTGAGCGGTTTCTCGACTGAAGACTCCAATTGTTTTTTGACAGCTTTCTTAGCTTGGGTGTAGCATTGGCAATCTGCGGCTTTCACTCAAAGCGTAGCTTAATCATCAATAAGAATTAACCAAAAGCCCCGTCAGTAATGATCCGAATACAGGTATGCGACTTCGGGAAAAGTTGGCCATAATATTTTTTACTTTCATCATCATACCGATGTTTCTGCTGTGGGCACGATGGCAGGGAACGGCGGTGGGAAGTATCAAATCGGTCATGCGAATCAGTCTCTCTGATCGGGCGATGGAGATTTCACAACAGATTTCACTGAAGCTGCAGAATCATCAGAAACAGATCCTCAATTTAATCACCGATCCGGGGCTCAAGACCTACGCCCGCAATCTGGAAAAGAACAATGTGGCCCTGCCCGATCAGAATCTGCGCAATAATCTGGCGGCCTTCTTACTCGGAAATCAACAGAAGTATTCATCGCTGATCGGCGTCAATCGTCAGGGCAACCCGGTCTTCAAGATCGAGGCCCGGCCTTCGGCCAGCGGAGTCCTCTACCCCTTTCTGCAGGACCGAAACTTTTCGAGCGAAGACAGCATCGGCGGTCTGGACCTGATCTCCAACATTAAGCCCGATTCCGTCCAGATCTCGGAGATCCAGAATGACAGCAGCGGGCCGCACGTGAAGCTGATCGCCCCGCTGCGCGACGGATCGAACAGCGCTTCCGGGGCCATGGTCCTCAAGGTTCGGACGGACGAGTTGCTGAGGGAGGCGGCGGGGCCGGGGATCGCCATGCAATCGCCCCAGACCGAGACCGCCCACACTGAGGTCATCATCGTCAGCCCCGACCAACAGGGCACGGTGCTCTATGCCCGGGACCCGATGAAGGAATGGAAGCCTTACAACGCGGCGTTTCCGCAATTGGAGCAGGCCATCTCGAGCCTGCGGACGGAGAAAGATAAGGACCTGGATTGGCCGCCGCTGGTCATTCGCCACCGGTTGAGGGAGGAGAATCCGAAGCTCTCGATCTTCGTCGTTGAAAACTACAAGAGCGCCGTCGGCAGCCTGGAGTTCGACAGCTATGTGCTCTTGCTGCTGACCCTGCTGTTGGTGGTCGTGGCCATGCTGGCCCTCTACTACCTGATCAGCAGCTTCACCGACTCCATCCGCAACGTCACGAAAGGCGCGAAGGCGATCGCCACCGGCAATCTCAATTACCAGATCAAGGTCAAGACCAAGGATGAGACGCGGGTCCTGGCCGAAGCCTTCAACCGCATGGCGGCGCGATTGCGTGAGATGATCCGCAAAGAAGGCGAGCAGAAACAGTTCGAATCGTTTGCGCGGCTCTCGGCGGTGCTGACCCACGATCTGAAGAACCAGATCCTGTCGCTCTCGCTGCTGGTCTCGAACATGGAACGCAAGTTCGACCGGGAAGGATTCAGAGAAGACGCCATGCGCACGCTCTCCGATTCGGTCAATAACCTGCAGAACCTGGTCGCCAAGCTCTCGGATCCGCGGACCCCGACCAAACGCATCCGCGAACGATCGAATCTGACGCACCTGGTGGAACGGGTGGTTCAGCGGACGGCGGGCCAGGCCACCAACCGGTTCAAAGTCGCGGCGCAGTTGACGCCCGACCTCTACGCGATCGTCGACGGCAAGGCCATCGAGCGGGTGATCGAGAACCTGGTGATCAATGCGCTGGAGGCCATGCCGGAGGGCGGCTCGCTCAATATCGCCACCCGATCCGACAACGGCCAGGCCGTGATCTCGATCTCGGACACCGGCAAGGGGATGACCGAAGAGTTTATCCGCGAGCGTCTCTTCCAGCCGTTCGCGACCACCAAAAAGAAGGGCATCGGCCTGGGGCTCTATTCGTGCCGCGACGTGATCGAACAACACGGCGGGCGCATCGATGTGGCCAGCAAAGTAGAGGTGGGGACCGAATTTAGAATCGTGCTGCCGATCCTGATCGAGGAGGCGGTGACGAGGTCCGATTCGGGGGCGCTGGTGGCCGCCGGAATCCTTCATGGAGATTGAAGAGTTATTGTGCAGAAGGTGTGGTGTTCAGGAAGCGTTGGGAGTTGCCGAAGAGTGCGGTCTGCAGTATGTCCGGCACGGGCTTCGTCATGCCATTGGCCATTAGTCTGAGTTCCCCGATTTTATGTCTGACGAACAGAAACAAACAGTCCTTATAGTAGATGATCACGAGTCTGTCAGAAAACAGCTCTTTTGGGCGCTGGAAGAGAACTATCGGGTCCTCGAGGCCAATTCGCGCAGCCAGGCCCTGGCCCTCCTCGGCAAGGAACCGGTGGATGTGGTGCTCTGTGATCTGCGGCTGCCGCCGGTCGAATCGGACATCAGCGAAGGTCTGGCCATCCTCGAATCCATTAAAAAGTTGAACACCCTGCTGCCGGTGATCGTGATCACCGGCGATGAGGACCGCGAAACCGCCCTCAAAGTGGTGCAGCGGGGCGCCTACGATCTCTTCTACAAACCGTTCAACATTGAAGAGGTCGAGATCATCGTCCGCCGCGCCGCGCAGCACTACCTCCTCGAAAAAGACAACCTGACGCTGCGCGACGAACTGCGCCGCACCGGCGGTTGGCAGGAGGGCATCGTGGGATCGAGTCCCATGCTGCGCCGCATCATCGACCAGGCCCGCGCCGTGGCGGAGACCAGCGCGACCGTCCTGATCACCGGCGAATCGGGCACCGGCAAGGAGATGCTGGCCCGGTTCATCCACAACATCAGTCCCCGGGCTCGCGCCCCGTTCATCGCCTGCAACGTCTCGGCGCTGCCTGAAAGCCTGGTCGAATCGGAGCTTTTCGGTCACGAGAAAGGGGCCTTCACCGGCGCCACCACCCGCCGCGAAGGCAAGTTCGAGCAGGCCGACACCGGCACGCTCTTTCTGGACGAGATCGGCGAACTCTCGCCGTCGATCCAGGTCAAGCTGTTGCGCGTCCTGCAGGAACGGCAATTCGAACGGTTGGGCGGCAAACAACCGATCACCGTCAACATCCGCATCATCGCCGCCACCAACCGCAACCTGGAAGAGATGGTCGAGAACGGTCAGTTCCGAGCCGATCTCTACTATCGCCTCAACGTCGTCAACCTCGACCTGCCGCCGCTGCGCGAACGTCCGGACGACATCCCGATTCTCGCCACGCATTTCGCCGCCAAGGCTTCGGCCAAACATGGCAAACCGGCGCCGACCTTTACTCCGATCTTCCTCAATCGCCTGACCACCTATCGCTGGCCGGGCAATATTCGGGAACTGGAGAACGTCATCGAACGCGCGGTCGTGATCAGCCCGGCCACCGTGCTCGACGACGGCTTGCTGCCCGAGAAGGTCATGTCGCAGGCCAATGCGATCCAGATCACGCCGCC
>DATEFT010000035.1:0-13065 GCA_035280505.1 Blastocatellia bacterium
GACCTCGCCGGAAGATTTTCACGGCATGGTCGCGGCGCAGGCCATCCTCACCTCGCGCGGCGGCATGACCTCCCACGCGGCCGTCGTGGCCCGCGGCATGGGCAAATGCTGCGTCGCCGGTTGCAGCGAGGTGGTGGTCGATTATCCGAATCAGCAGTTCACGGCCGGGAAGGCCGTCGTCAAGAAGGGCGACTGGATTACGCTCGACGGCTCGACGGGGCGCGTGATTCTGGGTCAGGCGCCGTTGACCGAGGCCGAAGTCAGCGGCCATTTCAAGACGCTCATGGAGTGGGTCAACGAGTTCCGCAAACTGGGGGTCCGGGCCAACGCCGACACGCCGCACGACTCGGCGGTCGCGCGTGGTTTCGGGGCTGAAGGCATCGGGCTCTGCCGCACCGAGCACATGTTCTTCGAGGGCGACCGGATCGACAGCGTGCGCCAGATGATCCTCTCGTCGGGCGATTACAAAGCCCTCGAATCACAGCTCAGCACGGCCCAGGCCGAATTCGAGAAGGCTTCGGGCGAGAAGAAGACCGAGGCCAAGAACCAGGTCAAGGAGCTGGAGAAGAAGATCAAACGGCCGAGCGAGCTCTACCACGGCGCGCTGGCCGCGCTGCTCGAGCTTCAACGCGAGGATTTCGTCGGGATCTTCCGGGCCATGAACGGTTTCCCGGTGACGATCCGGACCCTGGATCCGCCGCTCCACGAGTTCGTCCCGCACGACGACAACACGCTCAAGGAGCTGGGCAAGAAGATCAAGCTCAATTTCAAAGAGGCCAAGGCGCGGGTCGATCAACTCCATGAATTCAACCCGATGCTCGGCCATCGCGGCTGCCGCCTCGGGATCGTCTATCCGGAGATCACCGAGATGCAGGCCCGCGCGATCTTCGAAGCGGCGGTCAAGGTTCAGCGCGAGGGCGTGGTCGTCAAACCGGAGATCATGATTCCGCTGGTCAGCAACGTCAACGAACTGAAGCTCCAGGCCGACGTCGTGCGGCGGGTGGCCGAAGAGGTCTTCTCCCGCGAGAACGAGCGGGTCGAATACCTGGTCGGGACCATGATCGAGTTGCCGCGGGCGGCCCTGACCGCCAACCGGATCGCCGAGGTCGCTGAGTTCTTCAGCTTCGGGACCAACGACCTGACGCAGACGACCATGGGCTTGAGCCGCGACGATTCGGGCCGGTTCCTGCCCTTCTACGTCGACAAGAAGATCTTCCCGGACGATCCGTTCCAGACCCTGGATCAGGAGGGCGTCGGGCTCTTGATCGATATCGGAATCAAGAAGGGCCGCTCGACCAGCGCCGACCTGAAGGTCGGAATCTGCGGCGAGCACGGCGGCGATCCCGAATCGGTCATCTTCTGTCACAAGGTCGGGATGAACTACGTCAGTTGTTCGCCGTACCGGGTTCCGATCGCCCTGCTGGCGGCGGCCCATGCGGCCCTGGCCGAGCAATCGGGCACCGCGGCGGTGGGGACTACCGCCTAGCGTTTTGAACCGCGAGCTCCGCGGAGCACGCCCATTTCGGCGGGCTCCGCGGATCTCGCGGCGATGATCATCGGGGAATGAAATGATGAGTTGGGATCGCTGTCACATCGTCGCCGTGGCCGGAACCTCTTCCAATGTTGGCAAGACGACGCTCCTCTGCGACCTCTTGCGGGAACTGCCCGAACACGGCGCCTGGGAGGCGATCAAGCTGACCCGCGGGCACTACCGTTCCTGCGGCAAGGATCCGCATGCCTGTTGCGTCAGCGATCTGTTGGGGAGCGAGCCGACGATCCGTTCCGGACGCCGGGAGACTTATGCTCCGGGCAAAGATACGGCCCGGTACTGGGAGGCCGGGGCGGCCAACGTCCATTGGGCGATCGTCACCAACGATCAGGTCGAGCAGGGAATCGAGCGGGCGCTCGAAAGAGTGGAAGCGCCCAATGTTTTGATCGAGGGGACCTCTTTCCTCAAGTTCCTGAAGCCGGATTTCACCGTGCTGGTGGTCCGGGCCGGCCAGGAGCAGTTGAAGCCCACAGCCAGGTTCGCCTTGTTGCACGGTCTGGTTGACGCCGTCTATGGCCTGAGCGATCAGGACGGCGAAAGTCTGCGATCACAGTTCGAACTTCCGTTTTATACTCAGCGTGACCTTCCGCGGTTAGTGACCCGGATCAGCCAGGTGGTGAGGCCCTGAAGACTGCCATTAGGGCGTCCCGAGATAGGTCATGATCATCTGTTTCAACTCCTCAAAATCGATGGGCTTGCTGATGTAGGCGGTGCCTCCGGCGTCCAGGGCTTCCTGGTGAGACTCCGGGCTGTCATAGGCTGAAACGACGATGATTGGCAATCGTTCAAATTCGGGCTCCGCCCTCAGGCTGCGGGTGGCCTCCAGACCGTCGAGCATCGGCAGGGAGATGTCCATAAGCACCAGGTCCGGTCGCTCATTCCGCACCTGGTCGAGCGCCTGCTGGCCGTCGGCGGCCTCCAGGACCTCAAACCCGGCGAGTTTGAGCATCAGTTTCAAGGCGATCCGGTTGTCCTCGAAATCTTCCGCGATCAGGATCCGATATGATTGGTTCGACATAAGGCTTTTTTTGGGCCGAACGCTTTGGGCGACTCATTGCATTAGAATAAGCATAGTACCCAAAGGAGATAGTTAATTGAGATTGACAAGGCTTTTTGCTAGCATACGCACGTTATTATAGCTCGATGAATAAACGTTCAAATCGAAAAGATAAAAAAGATAAAATTTCCGATTGTTTGCAGAGGCAGGGAGACAGCCGCCGCCCGGGCATGAAGGCCGTCAGTGGCGGTGATCCGTGGGCCCCTTTCCCGACTTCCTCCCTCTCCATTCAGTGTCATAATGTCTGTGATAACAGGTAATCCAATCAAGGTTCTATGTCAAACCGACGGCCGGATCATGGCCTCCGGCCGAGCCCTGAATGCATCCGGACTCCGGGCGGAGTCGAGCGGCGGCCGGGGCTTGACCATCGCGGATCTGGCGCAACAGATCGAGGGGCCGGAGTTGCCGCAGCGGTTTGACGCATTTGTCGCGGCCGAGCAGGACCAGGCGGTCTGCAGCCTGGCCGGTCGCGGCGGCGAGTGGCGGCTCAGTCTCTATCGGTTCGACGACGGTCCGGTTCCGCGGCTGGTCCTGGTCGAACTCGACGATCAGGGCGCCGGGCGGGAGCAGCAGTTTCTACTCGAAGTCGGCCGCCTGACGGCGCGATTAATCCATGACTTCAAAAACCAGATCAACGGCTTAAAACTATATGCCGCCTATCTCAAGAAACGTTTTGCCGATCAACCCGAGGGCCTGGAGACCGCCGAAAAGATCAATCAGGGCCTCAACAACATGAAGGAACAGGCCGCGCTGGTGACGAGGCTGACGCGCCGGATCGAGTTGAATCGGGAGTTGATGGAGATGGGAGAGTTCCTCAAACAGGCGATCAATGATTACCAGGTCTTGGCCGAAGCCCGTGGCGTGAAGGTCCGAGATGAGATCGAAGAGCCGTCAGCGGCGGTCTCGATCGATGCCCAGCAACTGCGGGCGGCGTTGGGGTCGATCATCACGCGCGCGATTGAGAGCTCCCCTGAGGGAGGTGTGGTGAGTATCAGGTTGCAATCCCAGGCGAGCGGATTGCGGATCGAGGTCGGTGATGAGGGCGGGATCCTCAGCGAGCGGCAGCGTGAGACGCTGTTTGATTTTCTCACTGATGAGCGTATCAACAATACATCTTTAAATATGGCGCTGGCACGACGTATTATCGAGCAGCACGGCGGACAGGTTTCGGCTCGAGCCGCATCCGGAGCCGGAACGGTCGTCCAGTTGAAATTGCCGCTTTGATTGCGAACTCAATTCGCAATGGAGAATCTTGCCCTTGAAAAGAGAAGATAAAATCCTGGTGGTTGATGATGAGCCCTCGATCACTGATGGCTTGCGACTTTTGCTCGGGGCCGAGGGTTATCAGGTCGAGACGGCTTCAAACCTCAGTCTCGGCCGGGCCGCGATTCAGCAACGGGCCTTTGACCTGGTGCTGACCGATCTGCAATTGCCCGACGATCATCACGGCGGGCTGATCCTCCTGCGCGCCGTCAAAGATCTCTCTCCCGATACCGAAGTGATCGTGATCACCGGCCACGGCTCGGTCTCGGAAGCGGTGGAGGCCACGAAATCCGGAGCTTTCTACTTCGTCGAGAAACCCTTCGAGCCGGACCAGATCCTGGTCCTGGTCGAGAAAGCCCTGGAGCGGCGGCGGCTCGTCAGCGAATCGCAGAATCTGCGGAAGCATTTTCAACGCCGCGAGTATTCGCATATTATCGGCGCCTCCAAATCGATGCAGATGATCTACGAGACCATCGAGAGCGTGGCCAAGAGCGACGCCAACGTCCTGATCATCGGGGAGTCGGGCACCGGCAAGGAGCTGATCGCGAATGCCATCCACTTCAATTCGCTGCGGTCCAGTCAGGAGTTCGTGAAGGTCAACTGTTCGGCCCTGCCCAAGGAACTGATCGAGGCGGAACTGTTCGGATACGTCAAGGGCGCCTTCACCGGCGCCATCCAGAATCGCACCGGCCTCATCGCCCAGGCCAAGGGCGGGAGCCTGCTGCTCGACGAAATCGGAGAGATGCCGATCGAGTTGCAGCCCAAGCTGCTGCGAGTCCTGGAGGAACGGCGCTTTCGCCCGGTCGGATCGACCGACACCTTCGAGGCCGATTTTCGCCTGATCTGCGCGACCAACCGCGAGCCCCGTGAGGCGATCAAGGAGGGGCTCATGCGCGAAGACCTCTTCTACCGCGTCTCGACCATCACCATCAACGTGCCTCCGCTCCGCGAACGCAGCGAGGACCTGCAGTTGCTGACCGACTTCTTCTTCAATCGCTTCAGAGAGAAATATACCCGGCCGCTGCAGGGATTTTCACAGGCGGCCTATCAACGGGTCTTCACGCATCGGTGGCCGGGCAACGTCCGTGAACTGCAGAATGCGATCGAACGGGCCGTCCTGCTGGCCAAGGGGCTGCGGATCGAACCCGAAGACCTGCCGTTCGGCGAACAGGCCGGAGAGGCGCCGAACGACGCCTTCTATGTGCCGCCCAACCTGACCCTGGAGGAGATCGAGCGGCTGGTGATCGCCCAGACTCTCCAACGCACGCGCGGCAACAAACAGGCGGCGGCGCAGATTCTGGGGATCTACCGCCCGCGGCTCTACAGCAAAATCCGCAAATACAAGATTCAGGTTCCGCGCGAATCGCGCAAACGCGCCAAGCGAGCCTCGGAGCCCTGAAGGACCCGATCGGCAACAAATTAACAATCCGCGAAACACGCGAAACGCACGAAATTAATGGTCTTTCGCGTGTTTCGCGCGTTTCGCGGCCGAGGGAGAATCGGTTAGAGAGTTTTCAGTTTTAACGTTTGGATTGCGGAGAGGACTGTCTTCACGGTTTTGAAACGGTTATCATGGCCTGGAAGACTGAAGATTGGTGACTGAGGAGGAGTCATGAAGCCCATCCTACTTTTCTCGATTATGGCCGTGTTGTGGTTGCTGCTGATTCCGATCTGCGGGAGAGCGCAGTTGGTGGCCGTGGGCCAGCAGAGTTCGGCGCAGTGGCGGGTCACCGAGAGCGAAGTGGTGGCCGTCCAGACCGAGTTGAAACGCCGTGGCTTCTATCGGACCAAACCGTCCGGGGTGCTCGACAACGAGACGCGCGAGGCGGTCCGCGCCTATCAGGCCGAGCAGGGTCTGAAGGCGAGCGGACGGATCGATCGGTCCACTTACCAGCGGCTCGGATTGGCCTATCCCGCCACGGGCAAGGAGCGTCAGAGCCAGCGCCGCAGCGGAACGCTACCGTCCATCGGGTACGGAGTGAAAGATACGGCGGTGACGACGCGCCAGACCGTGGGCGGAGTCGCCGGCAAGGTCAAGAACGGAACCGTCACCGGGTACACCAAGACCAAGGAGGTCGGCCAGACCGTCGTGGCCAAGACCAAGGAGATGGGCGGCACGGCGGCGAGAACCGTCAAGACGATGGGGCGCCCCAATCGGAGCACCGCCGAACCGGTCGCCACCCGGAGCGATCCCGAGATTCAGGCCCAGGTGCGCGAGATCATGAATCTCTCCCCGGAGACGCAAAATTGGTTTTCCGATGTGAAGGGTGGAATGGTGACGGTCAAGACTCCGCCGGATCCTCAGGGCGATATCGGCGGGGTGGTCTCGGGCATTCGTAAAATCGCCGGCGTCAAATCGGTCTTTGTGATCGCCGAGTGACCTGTCGAACTGCGAAGAGGGACAGCGATTAAACTTTGACGGGGCGGCGATTGGTCTGAGAAGGTAAGAGGCCCTGACGGTTATTGACTTCGTCCTCGATCGTCTGAAGCTCTTTTCTGACCTGATCGCAATTCTGTTCGATCTGTTGCTGTTGGTCCGGGGGGATCTTCGCGGCTTCGTCGAGCTGGAGAGTCAGCTTCTTCAGTTGTTCCCGCCATTGCTCGCGTTTGTCCACGACGGCCGGTTTGTCGCTGGCCTCGAGCTTTTTGCTGATCTCGGCGATCTTCTCGCGCAATTGTCCGATCTTACCGTCTTTGAGACTCTGATTCTCCCGCTCCAGTTTTTGCTGCGCTTCTTCTCGGGCCGACCGCTCCTGTTCCTGACCTTTAATGTATGAGAGGTAGGAGGTCACGCCGACCACCACTCCCACCACTCCCAGCATCAGCAGGCTGGTCAGAATGAAGAAATTGGTCCAGGAGCCGTTCTTCGCCGGCGGAGTCTCCGACTCTTCGGAGAGGCCGGTGGTGGGGCCCGGATCCAGGTTCAACGACGAAGCGGCGGCGGCAGCCTCGTCTCCGTCCAACTGGACGGGCAGCGTCTGCGCCTGCCGTTGCTCGGCGGGCGCGACGGCGGAGGCCGCCTGCTGGGAGGGCGTCAATGGCGAATCATCGTCGAAGGCCGCAAAGACCGAGGTGATCGGTCCTCGCCGGTCCGAAAGGTCGTTGGTCCGGGGCATGTCCGCGGTCTGGCGTTGAGCCTTGGCCGTAAAGGGCGTCGATTGCGTCGGCGGCGCCGAGAGCGACTCGGTCGGAGCGGATTCGGCCTCGGTCTCATCCATCAACTCCGGCGGCGGTTCGGGCAGCTCCGTCTCGTCTCCGACCCCCCAATCGATCTCGGTCGGCGTCTCCGGCGAGCGCGGCAGAAACAGCGCCTCGAAGGGATCCGGTCCCGGTTCCGGCAGCCCCGCGCCGGAAAATTGCGCGACGACCACCGTGATGTTGTCCTCACCGCCGCGTTCATTGGCCAGGTAGACCAGGCTCTCGCAGGCGGATTTGAAATCGCTGGCCTCGTAGACGATCCGCGCGATCTCATCCTGATGCATCTTGCCAGAGAGACCGTCGCTGCAGACCACCAGGGTATCGAGCTGACAGAGGGTCAGGTAGTTGACCTCAACATTGATGTTGTTGTGGGCTCCGAGGGCCTGCAGAATCACGTTCCGGTAACTGTGGGTCTCGGCCTCCTCTTCGGTGATCTGTCCGGCGTCGATCAACTGCTGAACCAGCGATTGATCCTTGGTGACGCGGAAGATCTGGCCGTCGCGGATCAGGTAGGCCCGGCTATCGCCGACCTGGGCGAAATAGATCTGGTTGCCCTGGGTGGCGACCGCCGTAAAGGTCGCGCCCAATCCCTTGTGCGCCGGGTTGGTCTGGCTCTCGCTGTTGATCAGGAGATTGGCCTCTTCAATCGAGAGGCGCAGCCGTTCGTGGAAGGGGAGCTGACCGAGAACCTTGTGGGCCTGCAGTTGCAGCATCCGGTCCCGGACCGTTTCGACCGCCATCCGCGAAGCCACCTCGCCGGCCAGGGCACCGCCCATCCCGTCGGAGACTGCCAGCAGCGAGCCGTAATAGTCCTGGGTATAGGTTAATAACTCTTGCGGCTCCTCTTCACTGGCCGTCCAGCTTTTGGCGGTCGAGAGATCGAGGATCAGAAAGTTGTCTTCGTTGCCACTGCGCACCATGCCGGTGTCAGTCTGGGCATAGAGCGCTAAAGTGATGGTTGGAAGCTCGGCCATAAAAACAAAGTTAAATGATGAGAAATCACTCTTCGGTAACAAGCAGGGCTGGCTTAAGACTCAAAGTGACGAGCGATGGGTGACGAGTGACGAGAAACTATGGCCTGACATTTTCTATCGTTGACCATCTCCGCAACAAATTTTGCCGTCTGATCCAACGGCTCCGCGCCGTTCACAGGGATTCTGGTCACTGGTCACTGGTCACTTCTTGCTTACCCGGCAGCGTATCCACACTCATTTTACACTTTTCTGAGCGCGCCGTCTAAATCTGCAATAATGTCCTCGGCGTCCTCGATGCCAACGGAGATTCGCACGAGTCCATCGGTGATCCCCAGCCGCGCCCGCTGATCCGGTGGGACCGACGCATGAGTCATAGATGCTGGGTGAGAGATCAAGGTCTCCACACCACCCAGACTTTCAGCCAGCGCGCAGAGGCGCACATTATCCAATACTGTGCGTGCCGCCGCAAGCGAACCGGCCTCAAACGCAATCATCCCGCCAAAACCGGTCAGGAGCCGTTTGGCCCGTTCATGCTGGGGGTGTTGCGGCAATCCGGGGTAATGAACCCGCTGGATCTTGGGATGCTCGGCCAGGAACTGGCTGACCTGACGTCCATTTTCATCATGTTGCCGCATCCGGACGGCCAGAGTTTTAATCCCCCGCAGCACGAGAAATGAGTCGAAGGGCGAGATAATCGCGCCCACGGCGTTCTGCAGAAAGGCGATCCGGGCCCCGTCCTCGGCCGTGGCGGCCACCACCGCCCCGCCGATGCTGTCGCTGTGACCGTTGAGGTATTTGGTCGTCGAATGGACCACGAGGTCCGCCCCGTGTTCGATCGGCCGGAGAAAATAGGGGGTCATGAAGGTGTTGTCGACCACCAGCCGGATCCCGCGCCCGCGCGTCAGCTTGGCGATCCCGTCCAGGTCGGCGATCGTCATGACCGGGTTGGTCGGAATCTCCAGGTAGACCATCCGCGTCCGGTCGTTGATCGCCTCGGCCACCCGGGCCGGGTCGGCCGTGTCGACGTAGCTGAATTCGAGCCCGAAATTTTTGAGCACCTGCTCGAAGAGACGATAGGTGCCGCCGTACATGTTTTCAGAGGCGATCACGTGATCGCCCGCCTTCAGTAACCTGAGGGTCGTATCGATCGCCGCCATTCCGGAGGCGAAACAGTGCGCGATCGCGCCGCCTTCGAGCGCGGCCAGATTCCGTTCGAGGGCCAGCCTCGTCGGGTTCTGCGTCCGCGCATATTCGAAGCCTTTGTGATGGCCCAGACTTTCCTGAACGTAGGTTGAGGTTTGATAGATCGGAACGCTGACGGCACCAGTTGACGGGTCGGGCTCCTGTCCCGCGTGAATTAATTTTGTTGCAATTCCCATATAAGCTACTACTCGGAAAACTTGGTCTTGGATTCGATCGTAAATATTAAAGATCCGGACGTAAAAAATAAAGCTGTCGATCGTTTCTAATTCGCATCTAATCTGCCGTCCGCAGGCGCTTCGAAGGCCGGCCATTCATCCGGGCCATTCATCCGGGCCATTCATCCGGGCCGCGCGGAGGCCAATTTATTAAATAATGATCCCCTGTGCTTCTTTTCGCAAATTCTGCTAGACTTCCGAACGGTCAAAGTCAAAGCGCTTCCATTGAAACACCCAGTTCAGGAGCACATCATATGCCTGTCCGAGAGATCCTCCTTCTTGGCAACCCATTTCTCTGGCAACCTTGTCAGAATGTGACAAATATCCGTTCGTCCGAGATCCAGGGAATGATCGATGATTTGGCCGCAACTTTGGCGGATTTTCGTTCCCGGAAGGGATTCGGGCGCGCGATCGCCGCCCCCCAGATCGGAGAGCATCGCCGGTTGATCTTCGTCGAAATGTCGGATGGCGCTCAGCCCATGGTCCTCATCAACCCCTCGATCGTCCGCGCCAGCCGTGAAATGATCGAACTATGGGACGACTGTTTCTCTTTCCCCGAACTGCTGGTTCGGGTGCGCCGCCATCTCGAGATCGTGGTCCGTTACATGGACGAGCACGCTTCGCAGAAAGAGATCACCCTGCGCGGCGATCACTCGGAACTGCTTCAACATGAGATCGATCATCTGGACGGAATTCTGGCGACGGATCGGGCGATCGATGCGCGCAGCTTCGCGATGCGCAGCGTGGTCAAATAGGAGTCTAGAGAAGTCTAGAAAAGTCGAGACTGCCGGAAAGACCGGTTGAAACCTGAACAGATCGTGATCGGAAATTCGGAGAAGTCTGGAACAGTCGGCAAAGCTCTTCCGACTTCTCTAGACTTCTTCTCAATTGGCCAGGATCATTTTGCTCTGCGGCTGATCCTGGGCGTGGTTTCGCTCGCGACCGGCCACCTGATCCGGGCCGCCGCATTCCAGCATCAACTGCTTGAGAAATTCGTCTTGAATTCGGCGCAGCGACGAGACCTTTTTGCCGTCGGCGATATCGTAGACGGCGAAGAGGAGCGGTCCCTGCCCGCGCGTGTACATGATGCCGGCCAGGGCGGCGACGCCGGTGTCGGTGGTGTGGAGCGTGCCGGTTTTGGCCACGACGCTGCCGGAGAATTTCCCTTCGGCGAAACGTCCCCGCAAGGTTCCGGCATCGATCCCGGCGACCGCCATGACCGCCGACGGGACGAGCTGGTTTTCAGAGGCCCAGTACATCATCTGGCGCAGCATCTTGACGGTGTCCCGGGGGGTGATTCGATTGATCTCCAGCCCCGAGGCGTGCGAGATGTAGACCGTCTCCGGCGGGACGCCGATCTTGTTGACCAGAAAATTCTGCACGCCTTTCGGCCCGCCGATGTGGCTGGCGAGCATCTCGGCCATGGCGTTGATGCTATGGGCATTGAGGTAGTGCACGATCTTCAGGAGCGAATCGGATTCGATGGTCATCAGCGGATACCCGCGCGGCCGGTAGCGATCGAAACTCTCGTAGCGGGGAGGCTTGCTGAAGAGCAGCCCCGATTGATCGCTGAAGACCGCGGCCGAAGCCGAGTTGCTGGGCTTTTCATCGCAGGTGAAATCGCCGACGACGACCAGCGAGCCGTCGACCTGGCGGATCCCCACTTTCTGCAGCGCCTCGCCGACTCGCTGCGCGTCGGCCAGCGAAAACGACGGGTCTCCGCCGCTCAGCAGCATGAGGTCGCCCTGGAGCACGCCGGTCTGCGGGTTGACCTCGCCGTCGGCGCGGAGTTCGGTATGGAAACGATAATTCTGCCCGAGTTTATCGAGCGCGGCCAGCGTGGTCGCCAGTTTGGTGACCGAGGCCGGATTGAACTCCGTGGACTCGTTGAGCATCGCCACGGGCGTCCCCTTGTCGAAGGTCTCGACATACACACCATGCTGTTTCCAATTGTGACCTTCGGCCGTGAGTCGATCGACATACTGATTGAGCGAACGTGGGTCTTTATAGTCTTTCGGTCTGGCGATGGTTCCGCTGGCGAATTTGGCCATGCGAGCGTCGTCCATCGTCGCCGGGGCACACGCGCCAAGCGCTAGAACAAAGATCAATAGAAAGGGTCTCATTTTTTCAATACTGATGAACCAGCGTTTCCTTCCGAAAAAATGTAGAATATAGCGATCTCACCTATTGGGTTTTTTTTGGTGAACTGATGTAGGATTAGCCATCAAGAAGGAATTACTAAGTTACAGGTACCTTGCGGTGAAATCAAGTGCAAAAGACCGCCGGTCTAATCTCGATTTTGACGGAGCCCAATGCTAATAACTACTTATCGTCTTTCACGGAAAGTTTTATTTTTTGGTTGCCTGTTGGTTTTCAATCTCGCGGGGTGGTCCGCCGCGAATGCTCAAACCTCGCCGGGTAACGCCGCGATTCCGACTCCCGAATCGGTGTTGGGGTTCAAGGTCGGGGCGGATCGCAAATTGGCCCAGTGGAATCAATACGTAACCTATTTTCGCCAACTGGCCGGAGCCAGCAACCGGATCAAGGTCGTCGAGCTGGGGAAGACCACGCTCAATCGGCCTTTCATTGCGGCGACCATCTCGGCGGAGGCGAATTTAAAGCGGCTCGATGAGCTGAGAGCGATTCAGGCCCGGCTGGCCGATCCGCGACAACTGGCGTCGTCGGACGCCGCGGCCATCAACGAACTGGTCCGCCAGGGCAAGACGGTGGTGGTGATCACCTGCAGCGTTCACTCGACCGAGGTCGGCGGAACCTTGACGGCCACCGAACTCGCCTACCGTTTGACGGCGGGCGATTCGCCGGAGATCCAGCAGATTCTGGATAACGTGATTTTGTTACTCGTGCCCTCGCTCAACCCGGACGGCACCGATCTGGTGGCGGAATGGTATGGTAAAACTTTAGGTACCGAATCCGAAGGCACCTCGCCGCCGGAGTTGTACCATCATTACACCGGCCACGATAACAACCGCGACTGGTATGCTTTCACGCAGGTCGAAACCCAGCTGACGGTAGACCGCATCCTCAATGTCTGGCATCCGCAGATTCTGCACGATATCCATCAAATGGGGTCCACCGGGGCGCGGTACTTCATCCCGCCCTACATCGATCCCTGGGAGACCAACATCGATCCGGCGATCATGGCCGGGGTCAACGCGCTGGGCTCTTCGGTCGCCTGGGAGTTGATCGGAGCCGGCAAGGGCGGAGTGGTGATCAACGGCCTCTTCGACGCCTGGGCTCCAGCCCGCGCCTATGCCCATTACCATGGAGGCTTGCGGATCTTGTCCGAGACCGCCAGCGCGAAACTGGCGACCCCGGTCGAGATCCCCTTCGATCGGTTGGGCGCGGGACCCAATTACAACGCCAAGGTTACCTCCTGGAACTATCCGAAGCTCTGGACGGGCGGCACCTGGACGCTCCGCGACATCGTCGATTATCAGAGTGCCGGAGCTCTGGCGCTGCTGAGTCATGCCGCGAGGCATCGCGAACTCTACCTGCGCAATTTTTATGCGATCGGTAAGCGGGCGGTCGAGGGCGAGGGGCTGCCCTACGCCTTTCTGCTGCTGGAGCCGGAGGCGCCGAAATCTT